>CALESY010000035.1 GCA_937919945.1 uncultured Chitinophagaceae bacterium
AGTTTGCAGGGCGTTTCTTGTATAAATATCATCTTCATTAACCATTAGCTAATCAGCTAATTATCTCATCAGCTAATTCTTCTTAGCCTCTTTCGCCCATGTATCTTTTAACCCTACTGTGCGATTGAATACCAATTTATCTATAGTACTTTCTTTATCAACACAGAAATAACCCTTTCGCAAAAATTGGAACTGTTCACCTTCTCTAGCATTTGCCAGTGCTGGCTCTATATACACGTTGGGCAGTATGTGTAGCGAGTTCTCATTGATGTAATCTTTAAAATCACCATCCTCGCTTGATGGGTCTTCTACTTTAAACAGGCGGTCGTACAGGCGCACCTCAGCTGTTTTTGCAGTAGCCACATTCACCCAGTGGATAGTACCTTTTACATGTATACCACTAGTATCGCTACCGCTTTTGCTTTCGGGTATATAGCTGCAATGTATCTCAGTAACATTACCCGCATCATCTTTCTTAAATCCTTCGCATTTTACAATGTAAGCACCTTTCAGGCGCACCATCAAGCCCGGACCGAGGCGGAAGAATTTTTTAGGCGGCTCTTCCATAAAATCCTCACACTCTATCCACACCTCTCTGCTGAAAGGCATTTTACGTGTACCACCGTTAGGGTCTTCCGGATTATTTTCTGCATCCAGTTCTTCTATTTGTCCTTCGGGGTAGTTGGTTATTATCAACTTCACCGGGTCTAACACAGCCATTACGCGATTGGCGGTTTTATTCAACTGCTCGCGCACATGAAACTCCAGCACACCTATATCAACGATATTCTCACGTTTGGCAATACCTATTGTATCGCAAAAGTTGACGATGGCTTGCGCCGGATAGCCGCGGCGGCGCATACCGCTGATAGTGGGCATACGTGGGTCGTCCCAACCTGTTACATGCTTTTCATTTACCAATTGCAGCAGCTTGCGTTTGCTCATCACCGTGTAGGTAAGGTTTCGGCGCGCAAACTCGTATTGGTGAGATGGGAAAATCTCCAGCTTCTCTATAAACCAATCGTACAGCGGGCGGTGGTGTATAAACTCCAGCGTACATATGCTGTGTGTAATGTTTTCAATACTATCGCTCTGCCCGTGTGCAAAATCGTACATCGGGTAGATGCACCATTTGTCGCCCGTGCGGTGGTGGTGCGCGTGTTTGATGCGGTATATAATGGGGTCGCGGAGCAGCAGGTTGGGGTGTGCCATATCTATTTTGGCACGCAATACTTTTTCGCCATCAGCATACTTACCGGCACGCATATCGGTAAACAATTGCATGTTTTCTTCTATGCTACGGTCGCGATAAGGACTGTTTTTGCCGGGCTCTATGGTGCTGCCTTTGGTTGCGGCAATTTCTTCAGCAGTGCTATCATCTACATAAGCCAATCCTTTTTGGATGAGCATCACGGCAAACGTATATAGCTGTTCAAAATAGTCAGACGCGTAAAACTCATTATCCCAGCTTTTGCCGATGGCATCGCTCAACCATTTTATATCGTTGCGGATGCTATCAACATATTCCGTTTCTTCCGTTACGGGATTGGTATCGTCAAATCGCAAATTGCACTTGCCATTGTATTTCTTGGCAAGTCCGAAGTTGAGGCATATAGATGAAGCATGGCCTATATGCAGGTAACCATTAGGCTCCGGCGGAAAGCGGGTATGGATATGCTCATACTTACCTTCTTTCAGGTGTTCTTCAATTATTTCTTCCAGAAAATTGAGGCTTTTCTCTTCGCTCATAAGCGACAAAGATAGGAGATTGGATGTATTGACATGATAGAATATGTAGTTATATAATATCTAGCATGACGAATAATCTCTACAATACAATTGCCTATATAGAAAAACAGAAACAAGTCACTTAAACAAAGAACAGTTTGAAATATGTATTATCCGACAATTATTGAAGTACTATTCAAGAAAATAATACTTGCATCAGTTTAATATTCATCTGTTTTTAATAATTATTAAAATCGTCGGAAATGACTTCCCAACGGCATATATAGAAACATCTAGCTCATCCGCAAAACCCAATTTCAAATCCAGAATCTTATTTGCTTTCTTTTATTGTTTCGGTTTTGGCGGTTATCTCACGTATCACTTCATCCATATTAATAGCGGCTTCTTCTATACCTTCCAGTACTTGCTGATTGATGGGGTCTTGTGGCTCTTCTTTATTAAATAGTTGTATCAACCCCATAATGGTAGCTACGGGGCTGCGCACTTTGTGCGATTGTATCCATGCTATGTCTTTCAGTTTCTGGTTCTGTAATTGTATCTTCTGCACATACAGGCGTTGCTCAGTTACATCTTGCAGCGTCCCGTTTATCATGGCTATACTGCCGTGTTCGTTGAGTGCCACCTCGCCGCGAACCAGTAAGTGTTTTACTTCTTCTTTGCCCGTTATGATACGGCAATAAAAATCCGGAAAGAATTTTTTGATGAAGATGGTGTCTATCATCTTCTCCAGATGTTTTACATCTTCTGGGTGAATGATTTGGGTAAAATTGTTGTGTGTAAGTTTCTTGTTTTCAGACAATTCCAATATATGCTTTGCTGAATCTGATAGCTTTACGCGTTCGTTCATCACATCCCATTGTATATAGCAGAGCTTGGCAATTTTTTCAGCCTCTTGCAGCAATTCGTTTTTCTCCTGCAGTTCTTCTTCTGCACGGCGGCGGTTGCGTATTTCCGCTTCCAACTCGTCTGGTGTGCGTAGCGAGAATGCCAGTGGCAGCATTTTTACTACATAGAAAACCGTTATCCAACTCACTACACCCGTCATAAAACGCATCAGCGCGCTGAACCTGTAGATAGGTTTCCAAAACATCAGTGCATCTACAAAATAGGTAGCACCGCACATCAGTATGAAAGTAGCAAACAGAATATACAAACCACCAAAGCGCAATTTCTGCCGTTTGGTGATGATATAGAACAGTATAAGTAAAGGAATGACGAAATATGCCGACCATATCAGCAAATCGCTGATAATGTAAAACCACCCATGAAACTCAGTCCAGCTTCCGCTACGCCAAAACGAGCGGAAGTCGGAATGCTCAAACAGGTTTCTAAAAAAATCGGCCAGTTGTTTCATTAGCATTACAGCACAGCTTACACCATGCATAGAGGTAATATGCGAAGGTAAATTAATGGCAGGCAATAAACTACAACATGCCTGCTCTTAACGAATACATGTGTCTCTGCACAACAAACGGTTAACAAAAAAATGATTACTGGAAAATAAGGTAGGTAATAAATGCACTCACATAAGCCAGCACAAACATATAGGCAAACTGAATGGCGGGCAATTGCCAGCTACGCGTTTCGCGATACACGATAGCCATCGTACTCATACACTGCATGGCAAACACATAGAATATTAATAATGATAACCCAGTACCTAATGTGTATACAGGTGTGCCGTCTGCACGTGTAGCCCCACGCATTTTTTCTCTTACAGTATCTTCATTATCTGCATTGCTACCTACACTGTAGAGTGTTGCCATCGTGCCAACAAATACTTCTCTTGCGGCAAAAGATGTGATGAGTGCAATGCCTATTTTCCAATCGTAGCCAAGCGGTTTTATAACAGGCTCTATGCTATGCCCCATAATGCCTGCAAAAGAATGTTCCAGTTTTTCGGTTTGCCATTGGTTGTCTAGCTCTGCAGCTTGTTCAGGATATTGTTGTTTAAGCGCAGCATACTTTGCTTCTACTGCCTGCATAGAAGACGGTGGCCCATAAGTAGCCAACCCCCACAACAAAATAGAAATAATCATGATGACTTTACCGGCATCCGTAACAAATACTTTGGCTTTTTCTATCATGGTTATGCCCACGTTTTTCCACCTCGGCGCACGATACACTGGTAGCTCCATCAGGAAGTAGGTTTTCTCTTTTACCTTCACTACCCAACTCATTACTTTAGCTACTACCAATGCCATAAAGAAGCCTAACAAGTAAAGCCCCATCAACACCAATCCTTGCAGATTGAATATAAACAATGCCTTATCAGGAATTACCAAACCAATGAGTATAGTATATACAGGCAGGCGTGCAGAGCAACTCATCAGCGGTGTTACCATAATGGTTATCAATCGCTCTTTGCGATTTTGTATAGTACGTGCTGCCATGATAGCCGGTACTGCACAGGCCATACCGCTTATCAATGGCATTACGCTACGCCCGTTCAATCCCGCGCTTCGCATCAGCCTGTCCGTCAGAAAGCTGATACGTGCCATATAGCCGCTGTCTTCCAATATGGTTATAAAACCAAAGAGTATCATTATCTGTGGTATGAATACAGCTATACCACTGATGCCCGCAAGTACACCGTTTATCAACAAGTCTTTGATCGTACCCGCTGGCAATGTACTATCCAACATGCCAGATACTACACTAAAGCCTTGCTCAACCCAACCCATCGGGTATTCGGCCAGCCAGAATATACTCTGGAACAGCAGAAATAAGACCGTCAACAATATGACATTGCCCCATACTGGGTGTAGTAATGTTTTATCTATTCGCTCACTTACAATGGCTCTTTGCAGCGGACTGGTTTCTGCTACACATTGTAGCATTACAGTATTAATGCGCTGATAGCGTTGCATAATTTCTTCTGCCTGTACTTTGGCTTTGTGAAAGCCTGCTACATCCAGTATAGCAGCTATTTGTATACGTTGAGCGGCGTTCAGGTGCGGTAGCTCTAAGTAATTGCAGGCAATATGCAGAGCGGCATAATGGCTCTCAACTTTACACAGTTCTTTTATCTCGGTTATCCAGCTACCCGTTAGCTTTATGGTATCAATAAACTCTGTGGTAGGTTGTGTGTGGTTTTGCACAACGCTTGCCATTGTTTTTTTCAATTGGCTGATACCTTTGTTTTTTCTGGGATTGATGGCAACCACAGGCACACCCATCAAGCGCTCCAACCCTGCCACATCTATATTAATACCCTTGTTGCGAGCAATGTCGTTCATGGTCAATGCCATTACTACAGGTATTTTCAAGTCCATTATCTGCGAGCAGAAAAGCAGGTTGCGTTTCAGATTGGACGCATCTGCTATTACTACTATCAGGTCAGGACGGTCAGCATTGTTACGGTTTAGCAGTACCTCGTAGGTTACGCGCTCGTCTTCGCTCTTAGGGTACAGGCTGTAAGTGCCGGGCAGGTCAAGGATTTGCACAGAAAGATTATCCGCAATACGCGATGTCCCCGTTTTTTTATCAACGGTAACGCCAGGGAAATTGCCCACTTTCTGGTTCAGCCCTGTCAACGAATTGAATAAGGAGCTTTTACCGCTATTGGGATTGCCTACTAATGCTATGGTATATGCGTTACGCATTGCGTATGAGTGCGCAAAGTTACCAATACATTATGGCAGATGCTACAATATATCAATTAGCTGTATGTATTTTTCCTGATTATATAAATGCTTAGCGTAGCAAGGTTACATTGCCTTTCAACCTGATGGGTGCGCCGTTTGACTCCGGCACATAGTCGAGAATATAAACATATGTACCTCTGTCAGCATACAGGCCGGTTTCTGTACCGGTCCACTGATGGCGCTCGTCTTTTGATTCAAAAACCTGTTCGCCCCAACGATTGTATATTCGAAGATGATAGCTGAGAATCGGGCAAGTCAGTACAACCCCGAATTTATCATTCATGCCATCGCCGTTTGGCGAAAAAGCATTTGGCACGTGTACACACTCATCGCATGGCAAAAACACGACTCTGGTTGAGTCTATATACGCGCCGCATTCATTACTTACAGATACACGCAACACACCTTCTCTTACTGGCTTTACACAACAAGCCGTAGAGCCGTTGTTCCACAAATATTTTACACCAGGGTATTCATTGCCAACCATTACCAGATTGTAAGAACACATTTCCGTTTTAATAGGCAGTTCCTTTTTAGGCTGATACTTCACATCAATATTCATAGGTACTTTTTCGCTTTCGCACTTACCTATTTTCTGTGTCACGTATAGCGTTGTCCTGCCTATTTCTTTACTGTATATCAATGGTTGAACAGGGCTGCCGATAGTAGCTGCAGGGTGGGTGTACCAATGCAGATTGCTGCCGGTTACGTTTTTAAGTATGGGTCCTTCAGTTAGCTGGCATAGCATGGTATCGCGCACTGCAGGTGGTGGTGTTGGCGCTTGTATGTACACACGCACCGTATCTGTAAATATACCGCAGGCATTTACTATGCGTAGCCAATAAGTGCCTGGTTGGTTTACGGTAATATCTGGCGTTGTAGCACCTGTGCTCCATGTGTATGTACCAAATAAGATATTCGATTTTATATTCACAGGCTGCATATTGCAACTCACTAATTCTTTGCCCAGATTCAATGCACTCTCTGCCAGATACTTAACATTGAATGTATCTATAAACACCGCGCACCCAGCTACCGAATAACAGATGTATTGTCCGTCTGCATTCACAACTATGTTATCCGTAGTAGCTCCAGTACTCCAGCTATACGTGCCATTTACACCTCTGCTTTTCAGGGTCATTGGCAGACGTGCTTTATCACAGTAAACAGAGTCGTGCCTTGCACGGAAAGTATCGGCAGGCGTTATCATATACACACTTACATCATCTATATATACATATGCTCTGTAGTCGAGTGATGGATTGGGGACTGGGGGGTGTGCTACAGTATGATTAGGCTTGTTGCCAGTACTGCTGAAGCGGCCAATGGTCATCCATTCTTCGCCACCAACTGCGGTATATATACCTGTTACCCTTATCCATGCAGCTGTATCTGTCATGAAAGTACCAGACGGGCTTTGTATATGATATGGCAACGATAGCCAACTATTACTGGTAGTATTTATCTGTGTGGACGAAAAGTTCGCACCTATCTCATCAACTGCCATATAGTTGAATGATAGTGAAGATGATATGGCAGGGTTTACATAAAACGTTACACAGTATTTGCGTCCCGCTACCATAGGCATGATGAGTTTTGTTTGCAGGTATTCAGCAAATTTCTGCCCATTGGTACGCTCTTCCCACAATATGATGCCGGCATACCCGTCACCTGTACGTGGCCACTGATGGCCGAATGTTACCTCTGGTACATGTACGCCACTTAACGGGTGCGCACATGTATGCAAATAATCCGGCGTTGTACCTTGTACGGGGCTTAACCAGTGTTGTACAGTAGGATAAGCACCAAAGCCTATAGCTGATATACCTGTTGGGCAGTTGTTATAATCTTCGAAACTGGGGTTAGGCGCTAAATTTTGAGCATAGCAATGGCTGCAAAGTAATAAAGCAAAAAATGCCCCTATACATATGCGTATATACCTGCTATGCAATATTAGTGTCTCTTAGTATAAGGGATAAGACAGGTTATTAACAGAAAGTGTTGGTAGTAATCCCGAATTATTGTAATCTGAAATTAAAAAAGCCGATGCGTACTACGCACCGGCCAATCTATCCGCAATCTATGAAAAACGCTCTTGTATATATAGAACGTATAAACTGCTAAAAACGTGTGCTTTGAATTGTAATCTTTCTGTCAGAAAGTTTCTTCAATGAGATAATGATTGCGGTCTGCAGCACTGCGGCTCACCAATTCGCCCAGAAAGCCGGCTAAGAAAAACTGTGTGCCGATAATCATCGTAGTAAGTGCCAAATAGAATGTTACTCTGTTGGTAAGTCCGAAGTCCGCACCCTCAACTAATCTGCTGATGACCAGGTAAATAGTTGATGCAAAACCTATAAAAAATGCAATAGTACCCAGCAAGCCGAAAAAGTGCATAGGCTTTTTACCAAAACGGCTTATAAACTGAATAGATAATAAGTCTAAAAAACCATTGATGAAACGCTCCCAACCGAATTTTGAAACACCGTATTTTCTTGCGCGGTGTACTACTACTTTCTCGCCTATCTTGCGAAAGCCGGCACTTTTTGCCAACACAGGTATAAAACGGTGCATCTCTCCATACACCTCTATGCTTTTAATTACTTTTTTATTGTATGCCTTCAGCCCGCAATTCATGTCATGCAGCTTAATGCCAGAAATCCATCGATTAACAGCATTATATAGCTTCGACGGCAGGTTTTTTGTCAGCGCATTATCATGGCGTACTTTCTTCCATCCGCTTACCAGGTCAAACCCATCAGCGGTTATCATACGGTATAGTTCGGGTATTTCATCTGGGCTGTCTTGCAGGTCGGCATCCATAGTTATCACCACATTGCCATTGGCTGCTTTAAAGCCCTCATTCAGCGCAGCACTCTTTCCATAGTTTCGCTGAAACTTAATGCCATGCACCGCACTATAGTCTTTCGACAGGCGTTTGATGATATCCCAACTACTATCCGTACTGCCATCATCAATCATTATCACTTCATGGCTGTAGCCCATCTCGCCACATACACGCTCAATCCAGTCCACCAGTTCGGGTAGTGATTCTTCTTCGTTGTATAGCGGTATGACGATTGATATATCGGGCATGTAATTTACTGAACCTGTTTTTTGCGGCTGATAGCCAATGCGAATATAAATCCTAATATGCTATATCGCACAATATCCACCATCAATCCTGTAAAGAAATTAACAAAAGAGAAAGGTGCATTTTTAGACGCCGCATATTGTTTTTCTATTTTTTCTAATTGCGCTGCCGGGTTGGGGTAAGATTTCAAATAACTGATTTGCCCCTTATGTATTCGCTCTGCTATGCTGCTGTCTGCATACATCCACACTTGCTCAAAAGTATAGGATAGAAAAATACCTATCAGGATAGTTAAAAAAATACCCCTGAATACATGCTTGAGAATGGCATCTTCGCCTAATCGTTTTTTTTGCATGATTCCCGACGAAGCAATGAGAATAAAGCCCAACCCTAGAGATATGAAGAATATAATATAACTAGCTTTAAAATCTTCCAGCAGATAATTGAATTGTATAGTGCTGCAGATAATTTTAACAGCCGCTAATACAAAACCCATCATTACGGGTATTTGCAAATGCTTCTTTCCTTCCTGTATGGTATCCAAAACTATTGGCTATTAACTTTCTATTGTATTTGTTCTTGCATACCTTTTTTCTTAGGTATTGCAGCCGCTATCAACGACAATAATGCACCCATGAACATTGTACCTATCAATGAGCCGAATATCATGGTAATATTCCAATACTTTTCTGTCATGTTCATTGCCATTTCCGCTTGTTCTTCAGGTGTACCGTCCTTTTCAAATTTGTCAGCCATTTTAGACAGTACTTCGTCTTTAATATTTGGAAATGCATATATCATGACAACACCCCATACCAATGCCAAAGCAGACATAATTAATACTGCTTTGAAACAACTGCCATATACTTTGCCAAACGTAACATAGTTATCATTTGCTTTAGCATAAGCCATAGCATTCATAATGAGCCCTCCCAACATGATAACATATGTAACATACTGCAGTCCTGATTGCATATCTATTTTCATGACCATCATCAGCGCACTGAAAATAATGGTCGCAATACCTGTTATGAGTCCGTAAGTAGTATGCGTCTGTTTCAGTTTCATAACTATTTATTTAGATGTACTTGTTTATTATTAATAATGCCTATTACCTTGCCCTGTACTGTTGTACCAATAAACGGATTGTTGGCTGATTTTGATTGCATCTCGTTCAGCGTCCAAGTGCCTGCTGTCGTGTAGATTGTCAGGTCGGCAACCGCACCAACTTCTATATTCGTATCGCCCAACCCCAAGATGTCACGCGCTGCAGTCATCATATCTGCTATGCGCTCATCGCCTGCTGCTTGCAGGGCAAGGTTATAGGCTATCTCCTGTATATTCATGCCATCGGCGGCATATTCAAATTCTTTAGCCTTGGCATCCCACTCTTGCGGGCGGTGATGGCTGGCTATGCAGTCTATCGTACCGTCTTTCAATCCTTTCAGCAAGGCTTTTCTATCTGCTTCGCTACGTATTGGAGGCATTACTTTATACATACTGCTGTAGCCTTCCAATGCCTTGTCATTCAGCACCAAGTGGTACGGTGTTACAGAGCAGGTGATGTTCAGCCCTTCTTTTTTCGCTTTGCGTATCATGTCCACACCTTCAGTAGTTGACACACCTGTTACGTGCAGCTTCGAGCCTGTGTAACGAAGCAACTCTATATCGCGGTACAGTAATATGGTTTCTGACAGTGCAGGTATGCCCGGCATACCGAGGCGTACGGATGTTTCGCCCTCATGCATCAAGCCGCCAGCTGCCAACGCATTATCAACAGGTATTTGTATCAGTGTTCCGTCGAAAGCTTTTACATACTCCAATGCTTTCAGCATCAACTGCGGATTCTGTACGGGCTTCCATCCATCTGTAAATGCAATAGCGCCGTGCGCGTACATATCCAGCATCTCTGCCAGGTTCTTGCCCTCAATATCTTGTGTGATAGCACCAAGCGGATGCAGGCTCACAATATTGCCTGCCGCTTTTTGCATAACAGATTGTACGATGGATTTGGTACTGATAGCGGGGTTGGTATTCGGTGCTATGCATACATGCGTAAAACCACCTGCTGCTGCTGCTTTCAGTCCGCTTTCAATGGTTTCTTTATGTTCATACCCGGGTTCACGGTAGTCTGCCAGCACATCTACCCAGCCGGTGCTTACACACAGCCCGTCAGCCTTAATAATATTTTTGGCTTTCAGTTTTATAGATTTTGCAATCTGAGTGATGACACCTTTCTCAATTAATACATCAACAACCTGATTGTAAAAACCCGAGCGTTTATCTGTAATCTTAGCCTGTTGTATCAGCACTTGCATAAGTGGCTATTGTGTAGCTGCTGCTTGTTTGCGAAAACCGCCTGCCAGTACATACGTTTCGGCAGCCAGCATTAACAGGGCTAAAATAGCACAAACTTTCCAAAGCGGGAAACTACCGATGGCAGAACCACCTTTTGCATTGCTGACAGAAGCAGCGTCTGTCCAGTATATATTATCGCCGTCCCATTGCTTTTTCAGGTCGCCGATGGCCCATGTATTCAGTACCGACTCTTGCCTGCTGTTGTTTACCGCCAGCATGGCCGTATCGCTGCCCGCTGCGCTTACCGTATAAAAGCCTGCCTGCTGCAATGCAGCATCGGGGAAGATGTCTATACCCCTGCCACCCGCGCGCTGTGGCGGTATGGCATCTATACCATTGCCATAGATGTGTGCCATGTTACGTTCACCCGTACCTTCAAGTGGTATAAAAGCCGACTGGTTGTTGCCCAATGTCAGCGCGTATATATCACCGCCCCTGCTTTGTATGGCCATCTGGTAGAGGAACGGGACAAAGAAATAGCTGGCGGCAAAATTGCTTGATTGCATATCTGCAGCTACCGCACTAATATATAGCGAGCCTTTTGCCGGTGTGTATTTTGCCAATAAAGGGTTGCCGCTGCGAAAACTGAGTACCGATTGCTGGTTGGCAGATAACCCCGATTCTATTTTATAATGCCAGTTGGCAGTGGGTAGTTGTATATTGTCGGGGATGCGTTCAAACATATCGCGTACCAAATCGCTGCCTTGTTGCAGGTTGGTAGCCATCTGTTTGGCAGTATCAATACCCGTTATGCGTATATCTGCTATTTGTGCAAAGCCTTCATTAATAGCACCTACATTACTACCCTTTGCGGGAAAAATGCAGATGTTTTGCCCCTCTTGTAATGCATTGGCAATAGCCTTACCAGTGGCTGCATCCATGCGGGTGATACCGTTGAAGATAATAAGGTTGTATTGCTGCCATTCGGTCGTATTTTGGTTGATGCCCGTTTGCGTAAGCTGAAAACCATTGTATGCTTTGAAGGCTGCTTGTATATACGGATTGGGCTGCCCTTCATTCATTACCAATACATTCAGGTTGGGCGCACTACGAGCGCTGATGCGGAATGTATCGTCGAACCGAACGGATGCGTCATTGATGCTCAGTACCATACGCTGCCAGTTGGCATCGTTTACCGAAAAGCTGAGTGTATCGGTGCTTTCATTTTCGTCATTAAAACGCAAGGCAGATGCGCTTTTTACCTGCCCGTTGATGCTTAATTGCAATACGGGGTTTTCTTTCGGTTGCTCGCCCGCTATACGACTGCGCACTATGAGCCTGTTTTGTATGCCTGTCTGCAACACGGGTGCATCAAGGTAAGCGGTATCTATAAACACGTTGCCTGCCGACGCTGGTTGTACAGGCACACCGTAGAAGCGTATGTTGCCAAGCAGTGTTTTATCTGCCACCGCAGGGAAACCGCTTTGCTGAAAGTCTGAATAATAATACACATCAGCCGCAGCAAAAGACTCACTTTGCATAATGCTGTTGACGGTTGCCAATGTTTTATCGGCAGGCTTGCTATTAGCACTGATACCTACAGAGCCAAGTAATGTCAGTACTTTATCGGCTGGAAGAGGTTGGTAACTGACTGGCTTGTCGTTGGTGAGTAATATAAACCTTGTACCCGTGGGTGCATTGCGCACCTGTTCTCGCACTGCATCTTGTGCTGTTTCAAACAGGGTACGTGCGCCTTTCTTTACACTCATGCTGGCAGAGTTATCCAGATAAATAACCTGTAGCCTGTTGGTAGTATCTCTTTTATTATTGCCCAAAAATGGTTGGGCGAAAGCCAGTATCAGCGATGCGAGAAACAGCAGGCGCAATGCCAGCAGCCATTTGTATTTCAGTTGCGACTGCTTTTGCGATTTCAACTGAATACTCTTCAGAAAACGCGTATGCGGAAACATAACCGTCTTATACCTGCGCAGATTGAACAGGTGTATCAGTACGGGTATGGCAAGCGTTAACCCAGCCAACAGAAATACGGGATAGAGAAAACTCACGTATCAAATATAGCCTTTGGCAAGTCAAAAAGGCAAAATTCAAAAGCTAAAAGTTTACTAATCTATCTAATGTAATTACCAATTAATACTCATTCGTTCAGACCATTGTAGTCCATCAGGCAGTTCTTTATCTGATAATTCAATATGTATTACCCTTCTAGCCTTGTTATTAGTAGTTCTGGAAGAGCTATGCAACAATAATGGTTTCATTAGCATTGCGCCGCCTTTAGGAACAGTACAAACAGCTTCTGTTTCTTTTTCCCAATTAATAGTCTCAGGTCTGTATATCTTTTTAATATGCGATTCAGGGACTACACGCAAAGCACCATTATTTTCATCAGTATCATCCAGATGTATTCGGATGGTCGTAATGTTCTCCAATATATCAATCGGTGGTTGTACAGCAAACTGATTTTGTTTCACCGTCCATGGTCCATACCCATCAATTTGAGTTTTTTTATCAACAGATATGGTAAGGTCTTGATGGTAAGACACATACCAGTTTGAGGATTGAGGCTTGTCGAAATAGATGCTTTTGACAATAAAATAATTTCCCCCTACAACCTCTCTGATAAGCTTTTTTAAATTCCCATTAAATAGAATATTTGTCTCTGGTATCTCTTTCAAAAATTGCCTGATGGCAAAGAGATTTTCAGACTTTCTAAATGTATCTTTTGAGGTATCTGCAGCATTGATTAGTTGCTCAATGGCATATAATTCGTCTACTGTATAAATATTTTCTACTATTGTAAACCCCTTTTTAGTTAGTGTTTCTTTACATTCAATCAAATCTGCTTTCATAGTTATATTTTTTTAGACTTTTAATTGTTACATCCATCACCTCTCCCTTATAATCCCCATCCCTACTTATATACAGCTTCAGCCTGCCGTTGTGGAATTGTTGAGGTACTTCTACATAAAAGCTATAATCCAGCACTTTGTTTTCTGCTGATGTGGGGTAGAAAAGCCTCACTTTATTTTGTAGCGTAGTATCGCCAACCGTAATGCCTGTATGCAGGTACGCACCCCACATGCCTTGTATGCTGTTTATCTGGCAGTCTATCCGCAGCCATGTTTCTTTGCCTTGCAGGTGCAGTTGGGTATAGCACAATACTGCCTGTCCGTTACCAGCAAACTGTACTGTCTGTTTTGTGTTGTTTTGATATAGTGTTGTCTTAGTATATCCTTTTTCGCTGCGTAGCATGTCTTCATTATCCAGCATACTGTAGTCAAGCGGCGTAGGGTTAGGGTTCAGGTATATGCGTCCGTAATATTTACGGTTCATATCATAAAAATGCAGGATGGTTTTATAATACTGTTCGTGTTGAAAGAGGTTTACCGCAATCAGGTAAATGCCTAAGATATAAAATCCCCACTTCCATTTTTTAGTACCTATATCCTGCACCAATGCTGTTAGCGGCAGGGCAAACAGCGGATAGCTCTGCATCAGCGCGCGCGTACTGTAGCTGCCGCCATACCGCCAGTCTCGCCACGATATGATGATGTAGATATTGAGCAAGCAAAACCACAAAACAGCCTTGCGCCATTCGTAGCCCTTCATAAAAAACATACCAATGATGAAGAACACCGTAACAGGCGTATAAATAAACCAGCCTTTCTCCCAACCAATCAGCACCCTGAAATGCGGGGTAAGAAAATCCCATGCACTGCCTACATCATACACCCAACCACCGCTTACGTATTTCCAGTATATCAGTTGTGGTAGTATGCCTATCAGCCCACCCACGATGGCCATAGCTATATGTGGTTTATGTTGCTTCACCATTGCCCATTTGGCTTTGGCGGCTTCTTTGGTATGGGTGTTCCACTTAAGTGGTATAAAAAGCATCACAGCCTCTGTGGGGCGACACATCGTGGCAAAGCCTATCAGCCAGCCTATAGCCAAGGCAGTCCATAGTCTTGGTTGTTGATGCCAGCTACGGGCGGCGTACAACATCAGTACATATAACAAGAATATGTAAGGATGGCTCATGCCACCACCAATGGCTGTATATTCTAAAAAGTTACTGGCAAGGCATAATAGCAGTATGGATATAGCCACGCTGCCATCTGTAAAATAGGATAACAGAAACCTGCGCAACAAAAACAGCCCGAGCAACGCATAGAAGATAGCCACAAATGCCACCGCAAACTGATACGGTGGCGAAAAGCCGTCTGTAGGGTAGCCATATCGCTGTGCTATATAATGCGCACCTGCAAAAAATGGTAACTGCATGATGGCTACACCACCCAGGTATTTGTCAACATAGTTTCCATTGGGGGCGCGTTCTGCCTGATAAAAATTATCGCCACCAATCATTTTATACCGTGCATCTATATCAGGTACCCATTTCAGTTGACTGATGTCATCGTATATAAAAATACCCGGTAGGTACATGTAGTAACCCAGATTATCCCAGTCTGTAACCCGCAGCGGCTCTCCCGGCCTCGGGCCTGTATGCCCCATGCGGTGGTTAAGCACCACCAAACATACTATCAGGAAAGCTATAAGGGATAATGGCTTTTTCACTCTTTAAATATAAGGTTGATTAGCTAATTAGCTGATGTGATAATTAGCTAATGAAACAGACTATTACTAATAATAGAAATAATATACATGTTTTCTATAATACCGTACTCATTAGCCAATCAGCTAATTATCACATCAGCTAATTATCTTTGCACCCTTATGTTGACAGCCAACGAAATACGCCAGCAGTTTTTAGATTTTTTCCGCGACAAGGGGCATGCTATTGTGCCATCTGCACCCATTGTTGTAAAGGATGACCCTACCCTGCTTTTTACCAACGCGGGTATGAACCAGTTTAAGGATTATTTCCTTGGCAATAAAAAAGCACCTAATACGCGTATAGCTGATACGCAAAAATGCTTGCGTGTAAGTGGTAAGCATAACGACCTGGAAGAAGTAGGCGTAGATACCTACCATCATACCATGTTCGAGATGCTGGGCAACTGGAGCTTTGGCGACTATTTCAAAGAAAAAGCAATAGAATGGAGTTGGGAGCTGCTAACAGATGTATATAAGATACCTAAAGACAGGCTGTATGTAACCGTATTCGAGGGCGACCCGTCTGAAAACATACCAGCTTCAAAAATAGCATTGGAGTGCTGGAAACAATTGGTGAACGAAAGTCAGATTGTGTACGGCAATAAGAAAGATAATTTTTGGGAGATGGGCGATACGGGCCCTTGCGGTCCGTGTAGTGAGATACATGTGGATTGCAGACCCGATGCAGAACGTGCGCAAATACCGGGAAGAGATTTGGTGAATAAAGACCACCCACAGGTAATAGAAATATGGAATAACGTATTCATCCAGTACAATCGCAAAAAAGATGGCTCGTTGGAAGAGTTGCCTACCAAGCATGTTGACACAGGCATGGGTTTGGAGCGATTGGTACGTGTGCTGCAAGGCAAGCAAAGCAATTACGATACCGATTTATTTACCGGCACCATCAGAGAAACAGAAAGAATAACAGGCAAAACATACGGCTATACAGATAGTAAACAGGATATTGCTTTCCGTGTATTGAGCGACCATATACGTGCAATAGGCTTTACTATAGCAGACGGGCAACTTCCTAGCAACACAGGTGCTGGCTACGTTATCCGCCGCATATTGCGCAGAGCAGCAAGGTATTATTATTCTTACCTTGACTATAAGCAACCACTCCTTACCCAACTGATGCCTGTACTGGCAAAGCAGTTTGAAAATGTATTCCCCGAGCTGCATAAACAGATAGACCTTGTATGCAAAGTGGCGAAAGAAGAAGAAGAAGCTTTCTTGCGTACGCTGGATAAAGGTTTGAAAAAAATAGACGACATCGTCAAAGAAACAAATGCTCAAAGCAGCAAAACCATCAATGGTAAAGCAGCATTTGAACTATACGACACCTACGGTTTCCCGATAGACCTGACACGCCTGATAGGCCATGAAAATGGATTGGAAGTGGACGAAGCAGCTTTTGAAGCAGAAATGCTGCAACAAAAAACACGCAGCCGTGCAGCTACCGCGTTGGATACAGAAGACTGGGTAGTGTTGAAAGAAGCTGCTACAAAATTTGTTGGTTACGATAGCCTTGAAACACAGGCATCAATACTTAAATACCGCAAAGTAAAAGCGAAGGGCAAGGAGAGTTATCAATTAGTATTGGATACTACTCCTTTCTATGCCGAAAGCGGCGGACAGGTGGGCGATACAGGTACACTTGTTTTCCCCAACGAAATAGTACATATCGTTGATACTAAAAAAGAAAATGACCTTATCATCCATTTTGCGGAAGAATTGCCAGGCAACCCCTCTGCAAGCGCTATTGCCAAAGTAGATGCTGTAAGGCGTGGCTTGGTTACCATACACCACAGTGCTACACACTTGCTTCATGCCGCATTGCGCACGGTACTGGGAACACACGTAGCACAAAAGGGCTCGTTGGTAAATGACGAACATTTACGTTTCGACTTCTCGCATTTTGCCAAAGTAACAGAAGAAGAAATAGCACAGATAGAAACCATCGTCAACCAAAAGATACGTGAGAACGTACCTGTTGTTATCAAAGAGATGGCAAAAGACGAAGCAGTAGCCATGGGTGCTATGGCATTGTTCGGCGAAAAATATGGTGATAAAGTTCGTGTAGTAGTGATGGATCCCAACTACTCCATAGAGCTTTGTGGTGGCACGCATGTTGGCAGTACAGGGCAGCTTGGCTTCTTTAAAATAAAGCACGAAAGTGCCGTAGCTGCGGGTGTGCGCCGTATTGAGGCTGTAAGCGGCAAAGCGGCAGAAGATTTTGTAAACGGCCATCTGCATACATTACACAACATCAACAATGCGTTGAAGCATCCGAAAGATGTGCAGAAAGCCATCGAAAAACTACAGGAAGAAAAAGCGCAGTTGGAGAAACATGTAGAGGCTTTGGAAGCACGCCAGTTGGTTGCCATCCGCAACGAGGTGCTGACAAAAGATGAAATCATCAATCAGGTAACGTTTGTGGGGGATATAGTAGAAGTAGGCAATGCCGATATGCTGAAGAAACTATGCTTTGATGTAAAACACCATCTGAACGACCATGTAGTAGTGCTGTGCGCCAACATTGATGGCAAACCATTTGTAGCCGTTGGTGTGGCAGACAGTGTTGTAGCAGCAAAAGGATTGGATGCTGGCAAAATCATCAAAGAGCAGGTAGCACCCCTCATAAAAGGTGGCGGCGGCGGACAGAAAACACTCGCCACCGCAGGCGGGCAAGACGTAAGTGGCCTGCGTGCTGTAATAGATAAAGTAAAAACGTTGTTATAATATGAAAACGCAGGCTTAAATCCTGCGTTTTTAGTTATTCTTAGGTTATCCACAGCCCTATTGCAGAAAGGGCTAAACGATTATCTTTGTTTTCTAACATTTTCGAAAAATGCGTTTTATCGTTACATCAACAGCATTGCTTAAAAATCTGCAGCAGATAGGCGGGGTTATCAGTGCGAATACCGTTTTATCAGTACTTGAGGATTTTCTTTTTGAACTGAAAGGCAATACCCTTACGCTTACAGCTACAGATTTGGAAACCATGATGCGTGTGCAGATGGATGTGGATGCACAAGGTGACGGCCGTGTTTGCATTCCTTCAAAAATACTGCTCGACTATCTGAAAAACCTGCCTGAGCAACCCATAACATTTAACGTAAACCTGCAAGACCTTTCTATCGAAATGTCGAGCGATGTAGGTAAATATAAAATAGGTGGTGAAAAAGCAGATGATTTTCCAAAAGAACCATCTCCGGGCGATACAACAAGTTTTAGCATGCCTTCTATGTCGCTCATAGAAAGTATCAACAATACGCTCTTTGCAGTTAGTAATGATACGCTGCGCCCTGCCATGACGGGTGTATACTTTGAGCTGGGTAAGAAAGGTATAACATTCGTATCAACAGACGCGCACCGTTTGGTACAGTATGGCAAAACAGACATTGCCTGCCCGTCACAAGATGGCTTTGTGGTACCAAAAAAACCATTACAACAACTGAAAGCCACACTGCCTGCCGATGATTCACAATTACAGGTATCATACAACAGCAGCCACTTATTTGTTACCAGCAACAAGTTGAGCATGAGCTGCAGGCTGATAGACGCTAAATTTCCTGACTACAAAGCGGTGATACCTAAAGACAATCCGTACAGGCTCACCATCAGCCGTACAGATTTTGTAAGTGCATTGCGCCGTGTAAGCATATTTGCCAATAAGACTACCAATCAGGTGGTATTGGAAATAAAAGGCAATTCACTGGAGTTGAGCGCACAGGATATTGACTTCTCTTATGAGGGTAAAGAAACCCTGAACTGTCAGTATAGCGGCGAGGATATGAAGATAGCCTTCAATGCGAAACTGATGATAGAGATGCTGAACAATATGACAGGTGCAGATGTGCAACTGGAGCTAAGCACACCTACCCGTGCAGGCATCTTCCGCCCTATGGAAAAGGCTGACAATGAAGAAGTATTAATGTTGTTAATGCCATTGATGGTAGGAGTATAAAACTATTCCTCTCTAAGGCACTGATTTATACAAAAGTATAGCGATTGGTATTATGCTGGTCGCTATACTTTTTTAGTATATACAATGTGTGAAAAGCATTATAATCTATTTGCCAACACCGCGGTGGCTCTATTTTGTTGCAATTTGTTGCAGTTTGTACTGAAAATTGATTTTTGCAACAAAATGCAACAACTTACTGCATTTTATATTTATTCTTTTCAAAGATCTATTTACAATAGCAAATATACGTAAAATTAACAATTTAATCAAATTATATACCGAAGCGATAATTATTATATAACATAGCATATACTTGTACTCATAGCTGGTTAGCCAGCATAATCAGCCATAAGTGTTCTTATAAACTACCAAGAGAAAAATAATAATTGATAATCTTCAGTTAATTGAGGCTAATACATATGGAAAGTGTTACTATAGCTTTATGGTTTGTTGATATCGCAACTAACAAAAGCGAAATTGTTACTACATTAGGGTAAATCTTGCATCTTTCTCAAATACATGTTTAGAGTATTTGCCCCTATATATAAAAACTGAATCACCTTCATTCATAGAAAAGAACAAATCAGCGTCTACTTCGTAGTGCATATAATCGGGGTTGTCGAAACTGAAATAATATTGATTTGTCATATGGAAGTGGGATTTTCGGATGATGGTGTAAGCAACTTTTTCTTTATGCCCCAGTTTTAAATCTTTGCGGTATTTGTATATGCGTTTATAAAATAGTACGCTACCTGATATAGAAAGTAGCAGTATGATAGGCGCTCGCACTAACCAGTATGTTTCTTTTACTGTAAGGTCGTGCCCGAAAATTTCATAATCCCCACCATTACGTTTGGCGTAATTTCCATATTTCGTTCGATAAGCAGTTTGATACATTTTCCTATCAGATAAGAAAAACGCATCCCAAGTAAGCCAAGCGAACATAACCAAGTATACTAAACAAAATGTACGTAACCTTGTGAAATATATTGTTTCCAAATGGTGTTTCTCCGCTTCATTCAACGGAACAAGCGGGAGTTCTTCTTTAGACTGTTTATATAGAAACATACTACCCCATCTTCTTCAAACCCAATATACTCCAGTCGGTTTTTTCGGCTACGATGGTGTTGCTGAGTTTGCCGAGGCCGTCAATTTCCATTTCTACTACGTCGCCGGGTTGCAGCCACTGTACTTTGTAGTTGGGGTCGTTGAGCAGTCCTGTACCGTTCAGTTCTAAAAAGCAACCCGTACCTACTGTGCCGCTGCCTATCACATCGCCCGGTAGCACATCTGCACCATACGCGCATCGCTCTATGATTTCGGCAAAGGTCCAGTCCATATCGCCCATGTTACCCTCGCTCACCTGTACGCCGTTTACCCAGCACTTCATACCCAGGTTGTAGTTATTACCTGTATGGTTGGGCTTTGCAGGTATTTTGTATGCTTCCAGTTCATCGGGCGTAACAAGAACTGGACCTATTACAGTTGAAAAATCTTTGCCTTTAGCGGGGCCGAGGTTCAGCAGCATTTCTTCCATCTGCAGGGTGCGCGCGCTCATGTCGTTCATTATCATGTAGCCAGCTATGTATTTATCTGCTTCCGATGCTTTGATGTTGCGGCCTTTTTTGCAGAGTACTACAGATGCTTCGAGTTCAAAATCAAGTTTCTGAAAATGGTCGGGCATACAAACAATATCGCCGGGGCCTTGTATGGCATTGTGGTTGGTAAAGTAGAAGATCGGGTACTGGTCGAACTCGGCAATCATATCCACCTTGCGGTTGCGGCGCGCGGCAGCTACGTGCTGACGAAACGCATACCCATCGCGACAAGATGTAGGATTGGGTACGGGGGCCATCACAACGGCACTGTTGTATGCTGTACCTTCAATGCTCAGCTTGCCGCTTTTTATATCGTCTTCGGTTTTGCGTGCTACATCTACCAATGCTTCCCAATTATTGAGCATGGGCATGATAGTAGCAGGCAATGCGGCGTTGGCTACATTGGTATCGTACAGCTTTTCGTTTACCAAAAAAGCTAATTGTTCCTGACCGTTTTTTGAATAAGTAACCAGTTTCATCTTATCTGTAAGTTTGAGGCAGCAAAATTAAGGCTAATATATGGTATTAGAAATGCTAAACCCGATAATGCGTAACTTTGCAGCCCATGTATTATCTGTTGCTGATACTGTTTTATCCCATAGCAGCATTGCCTTTGCGGGTATTGTATGTATTGAGTGATGTGTTGTGTTTTTTCATATACAGGGTTTTCAGCTATCGGGTAGCTGTGGTGAAAGATAACCTGCGACATGCTTTTCCTGACAAAGACGAAGCAGCGATTGATGCCATCACCAAAGTGTTTTACAAAAACTTTTGCGACCAGTGGATAGAGATGCTGAAACTGCTAAGCGTATCGGACAAAGAACTGACACGCCGCTTTACGGGTAATTGGGAGATACTGGAGCAACTAAGGCAGGCAAACAGAAATGCGTATGTGCTGATGGGCCATACCTTCAACTGGGAATGGGCGAACGTGGTGAGCCAACTGAACATACGCCAGCAAATGGCAGGTGTGTACCTGCCGCTTGAAAACAATGCGTTTGACAGGTTTGTACTGAAGCTACGCAACCGTGCAGGTGGTATGATGATTTCGATGAAAGCACGTAAAGAGGCTTTTGCCAAGTTGCAAAACAAGCTGCATGTACTGGGGCTGATAGCCGACCAGAACCCATCGAACCTGAACAATGTGCTATGGGTAAACTTTATGCACAGGGAAGCACCTTTTTTTATAGGGCTGGCATATATGGCACAAAAAAACAAAGCGGCTGTAGTGCTCAGTAAAATCATCAAAACAAAACGAGGGCATTATACGCTCATAATGGAACGCCTGTGCGATGATGCATCTGCCATGCATGCGGAAGATATCGTACGTGCTTATGTTGCTCATCTGGAACAACAAATACAAGAACAGCCCACCAACTATATGTGGACACACCGCCGATGGAAGCACACCAAGCCTACGGTGTAATGACTTTTTGCAAACCTTTTTTGATAGTGAATGTGATGCTGTTTTCGCAAGCATGTGCATCACCGTCTGTTTGCATCAGGCGTAGTTCGGGGTGCGAGATCACTACTTCTTTTGCTCTGTAATGCTGTACGTAAGGACTTTTTGTAATTGTACCCGTCATAGCGCGGATGGTAATGAGTCCGCCCAAAATGCGGGGAAAGTCTTTAACGATGACAACATCAAACAAGCCGTCCGTCCAGTTGGCATCTGGGGCTATCTGAAAGTTATAGCCAAACTGCCTGCCATTGGCAACGGTGATGATGAATGCTTTGGTGTTTACTTCTTTGCCGTCAACCGTTATGTTCCACTTCCACGCTTTGTAGAGCCACATATACTTTGTAACCAGCCAGCTATACATAGCAAAACCACGGCGTACACTTTTAGCAAACTTGCGCGATATAAGCGCATCGAACGCCACACCCGCGTTACTGATGAAAGGCTGCCCGTTGGCATAGCCAATATCCATGTGGGTGATGTTGCCTTTATTAATGACTTTGATGGCCTGCTCTTCTTTCAGTGGAATGCCCATAGTGCGTGCCATACCGTTGCCACTACCTTTGGGTATGATGGCTAATGCGGTATCAGTACCAAGCAACCCGTTTACCACATCATTTACAGAGCCATCTCCACCCACGGCTACTACTGCAAACGCCCCATTAGTAGCTGCTTGCTTTGCCAGTTCTATACCATGTTTGGCATATTCGGTATGCTGTATCTCGTAGGTGAATTGGTTGAAGTCGAGTGTGGTATCTATGGCGTGCTGTATGGCTTTCTGCCTGTCAACGCCCGATTTGGGGTTGATGATAAATACCAGGTGTTTCTTACTCATGAAAGTTGTGCTTTAAGGCTGAGGTCCATACTGGTGGCGTGGTGTATAATAGCACCTACCGATATATAATCAACGCCTGTTGCCGCATAGGCTTCTATGTTTTCTATTGTTATACCCCCCGATGCTTCTGTTTCATATTTGCCATCAATCAGCTTTACCGCTTCTGCTAATTGTTCGGGATTGTAATTATCCAGCATTATGCGCTGAATGCCGCCAACAGCCAACACACGCTTTACATCTTCTATATTGCGGGTTTCTACTTCTATCTTCAAATCCAGCTTGTTGTCTTGCAGGTATGCATTTGTTTTGGCGATTGCCTTTTCGATGCCACCACAAAAATCTATATGATTGTCTTTCAGCATCACCATATCGTACAAGCCCATACGATGGTTTTCGCCACCACCTATTTTCACCGCCAACTTTTCGAATGCACGAAACAACGGGGTTGTTTTGCGTGTATCAAGTATACGTGTTTTATAGCTTTTCAGCTTTTGTACGTATTGGTGTGTAAGCGTTGCAATGCCACTCATACGCTGCATACAGTTGAGCGACAAACGTTCTGCCTGAAGTATAGTATGTACTTTGGCAGATACTTCAAATGCCACTTCGCCATACTTCACCGCATCGCCGTCTTTTTTGTATATGGTAAAAGCTGCTTCGGGTTCGAGGAAGTGAAAAATATCCTGCGCCAGTTGTACACCAGCCAGTATGCCATCTTCTTTCACTTTCAACACCGCTTTGCCCATTGCATCGGGGGCAATAGATGAAAGGGTTGAATGGTCGCCAGTACCAATATCTTCCTGTAAAGCGGCTGCTATAAATTCGCGCGTAGTCAAATGCCTTGTAATTTAGGCTGCAAAACTACTAAATACCTGATAGACCCTGTAATGGTAACCATTTATTAATCTACCCACAGCAGGCTGCCATCGCCATAGCTGAGGAAACGATAGTTGTTATTCAATGCATGATTGTAGATGCTGCGCCAATTATTATTTGTTATGGCTGCAACTAATAGCAGCAAGGTAGATTGTGGTTGATGAAAATTGGTAACCAAGCCTTTTATTATTTTGCATTGGTAACCGGGTGCTATCAATATCTGTGTACGGGTAATAAGGCGTTGCAGGTTGTGCTCGGCAAGATAGTTAGCAATAGCTTGCAATGCTTCTTCAGGTGTTATGGTTGTTTGCATTTCATACGGCTCCCATTGTGTGATGGCTATTTCAGCATCAATGGATTGGCCGGCTAACAGTTTTGCACCAATCCAGTAAAGGCTTTCGAGCGTGCGCATAGAAGTAGTGCCTACGGCTATGATGCTGCCTGTATGCTGTATGAGCGATTGTATTGTAGCTCCATCCACTTCTATCCATTCGGTGTGCATATCATGCTCCGCCATCGTTTCGCTCTTTACAGGTTTGAAAGTACCCGCGCCCACATGGAGCGTTACGAAAGAAGAATCAATGTGTTTTTGTTTGAAACTATTGAATACCGCATCTGTAAAATGCAAGCCTGCCGTAGGTGCAGCGACACTTCCCTCTTCTTTAGCATATATGGTCTGGTAGCGCAGTTCGTCGCTATGTTCAGACTCACGGTGCAGATAAGGTGGTATGGGTACTTTACCTATATGGTGCAATACTTCTGCAAACGAGATATCTGCATCCCAAGTAAATTCTATGGTAAAGGCACTTTGTTGTTTTTCAACAACAGTTGCCGATAATGTAAATGCAGGATGTTCATTCGCTACAGTCAACACCATACCATGCTTCCATTTGCTGGCACCGCCTACCATACATTGCCACCAAACTTTGTTTTTTTGCAGCAGGGCGGTCTGTATTTCCGCATATTGACTATGCGGCTCAAGGCAAAAGACTTCTATCAAACCACCTGTGTCTTTGACAAAGAGTAACCTTGCATTCACCACTTTTGTTTGGTTGAAGACAAGCAAGGAATTAGCAGGTATATAATCTGCAATGTGCCTGTAAATGTTTTCAGTTATCTGTCCGTTTTGATATATAAGCAGCTTGCTCGCATCGCGTTCCTCAAGCGGGTAGCGTGCAATGCATTCATCGGGCAGGAGGTAAGTGTAGTCTTCTATTTTTAATGTAGCAGGGTGCTGTGCTTCCATGTACTGCAAATAAGCGGCAAAGCTACAAGCAACAGTGCTTTATTGCAAAAATTCTCTGATAGACTTCACGATTTGTTTAGCACCATCGCCGTATAACATGGTATGGTGGTTGCCATCAACTGCTTTATATATACCGTCCTGTAATATTTCAACTGTCTCTATTGCTTTACATTCAGGCAACAGCGGCTCGCCCATTGTGTATTCATCCAAACCGTTTATGAGTAAAGCTGGCTGCTTTACTTCACGCACATGGCAATCCCATTCTGTAGCACCAACATTCATGGCCACCTGTATTATATTTGCTAAAACAGGGCGTGGTGTTACACCGCCCTCATCAGTAGGCTTTACATCAGCACGATAATATCGCTCCATCGCCGGCTCCCAGAATGTATTATATGGAGCGGATTGAATCTCTTGCAAGTAGGCATCCCAAGACGGGTACATTTTATCGAGCCTGCCCAATGTAGGTTGCAACATTTCCAACGAATTGGGGTTCATCTCTGCTGCAGCATCCAGTATCACTACTTTATTAAACCTTTCCGGGAAATTGGCAGCGAGGTAAAAACTCATCAGCCCGCCGAAAGAGTGCCCGGCAATATTTATCCTATCAATACCTAAGTGGTTCAGTAAGTTGATGATGTCTTCAGCATGGTCGGGGATACTGTAAGCAAATGCGGGATAACCACTCAGTCCGCGCCCGCGCTGGTCGGGGCTAATGATTGTAAAATCATCTGTCAATCCACTGGCTACTAATCCATCAAAAGCATGTGCGTTGGCAGTAAGGCCATGCAACATTAATAATGGTTCTTTACCTGTATTATAAGTAATATAATGCAGGTGCGTATTGTTACTATCTATCGTAGCACTTTCGTGTGCGGGAAAATCGTTCATGCTATGTTTTTATTGTGCGCTCCAGCCACCTTCTATTGGCAAGGCTATACCTGTTATCTGTGCAGCACTGTCTGAAGACAAATATATGGCAGCCTGTGCTATCGCTTCTACAGGAATAAATTCTTTCAGGGCTTGTTTGTCCAGCATTATTTTTTCTATCACATCCTCTCGGCTCATATTATGTGCTTTCATCTGGTCGCCGATTTGTTTATCAATAATAGGTGTGTGTACATAGCCAGGGCAGATGGAATTGGCAGTAATACCAAACGGTGCTCCTTCCAGCGCGATGGTTTTTGTAAAGCCGATGATGCCATGCTTGGATGCTACATATGCACTCTTAAACTCTGATGCTATCAAACCATGTGCAGAGGCGATGTTGATAATGCGCCCCCATCCGCGCGCTTTCATGCCTTTCCAAACGGCTTGTGTAGTATGGAATGCAGCCGTCAGGTTGATGCCGATAATAGCATCCCATTTTTCAGCAGGGAAATCTTCAATAGGCGATACAAACTGTATGCCCGCATTGTTTATCAATATATCTACGCCACCAAACTTTGTCTCAGCATCTGCCACCATCTGTTTGATAGCATCGGGTTGCAGCATATTGGCGGGCGAAAAAATATGCTGAATGCTGTAATCGTCCGCTACTTGTTTTGCTATTTCAGCACCGTTGGGTTCTAAGCCGTTGAAGACAATATTATTGCCCTGTGAGGCATAAGCTTTTGCAATAGCCAAACCTATACCGCTGGTGCTGCCTGTTATCAATACTGTTTTTGCCATGCGCCAAAAGTAGGTGAAAAACAACTGCCAGCATTTGCGTGTATGTTTTTTCACATAAGATTAATAAGTGTTTACCGCAACTGTGGTATGCTGATGCCCGTCATTTTGCGGTACAGGTCTATAGCATACAGATCTGTCATACCCGATATGAAATCTACCACCGACTGCACATCCGTATACAGGTTTTCTTTTTGCTGCGTGATGGGGAACTGCCTGGATATCAGTTGTATTACTTTACCTGATTTGGTATGTGATGGATGCAATACGGCTTGTATAAATTCTTTTAGTAATCCACCTATCAGGTTGTAGCCTGCTATTTCTATCTCTACTACCGACTTGTAATTATATATGTGATTGTACGAATAAGTATTTATCTCTTTTATCAGTGCTGTGTATTCATCCGGTAGACAAGATAGCAGGTCTTTTTGTAAGCTGCCGTTAAGCAAAGCATCTTCGTGCTGCATAAATAATGCAGACAACTTGCCCACCATCAACCCTATCCATTTGGCGCGTATAAACTGTACTTTCTGGTTGTCGTCCACAAGATTATCTACCTTGCGGCTTACATAGTCTATACCATCGTAGCCTGTTTCTTTTTCAAAGAACGGGTAAAACAAATCTTTGATTTTTTGCAGCGACACAATGTGCATACGGTGCGCATCTTCCAAGTCTATTATGCGGTAGCAAATATCATCTGCCGCTTCGGTCAGGTACACAAACGGGTGACGTGCATATACATGATTGAAACCCTCAACTTTAGGTAGTGCAAATGTTTGAGCGATGTTTTCAAACAAAGCAATCTCACTATCAAAGAAGCCTGATTTTTTTGTGGCTATTAGCCCCGTCGTTTTATTAAAGCCTTCTGAAGATGAGGAAGGATATTTTACAATACCAGCCAACGTGCTGTATGTAAGCCTGTACCCACCAGCTTCCAGTTCGTTAAAATTATTTGTGAGTGTTCGTAATGCGTTGGCATTGCCCTCAAAGTATTCAAAATCTCTGCGTTGATTATCACTCAGACTATCGTGTATTATTTTATGAGCATCACCTTCCAATTCCCTGAAAAACGTACGGATGGCATCCTCTCCAGAATGGCCGAATGGCGGGTTGCCTATATCGTGTGCCAGACAAGCAGCAGCTATCACGCTGGGTAGTTCGTATTTATAAAACTCTTTGAAGTCGTCTGTTTCGTTATTATACTTTTCGGCAATAGCATCGCCAACTGCCTTGCCCAGTGAACGTCCAACAGATGCAACCTCAAGACTGTGTGTGAGCCGGTTATGCACAAACACCGGACCTGGTAATGGAAATACCTGCGTTTTATTCTGCAAGCGGCGGAAGGCAGATGAGAATATAATGCGGTCATAGTCGCGCAAAAAAGAAGTACGCACGCTGTCCGGGTTTAGTATTTTACCATCCCAATCATTTGTACGTCTTACACTATATAGGCTTTGCCAGTTCATACTTATATTATGTAAGGGTTTGTAAAACTTCTTCTTTCTCGTTTGTGAATATATGATGATGAAACCTGTCCAGTTTTTTCAAAAAATACAGTAATTGGATTTTTTCATCCCTTTCAAGGTCGCCCGTAACAATATCTGATACTTTACCCATCTTGTCGAAAATACTGTATAATAAATATTTTCCTTTATCATTCAGCCTAACAAGTTTGCTACGTTTATCCTGTTCATCATCAAACTGGTCAATCAACCCATTTTGTAACAAGCGCTTTATTATTTCCATGCCTGTAGGCTTTTCGTGAATGTTTTTAGCAATTAACTCGGTTTTTTTTAAACAATTATAGGTAAGAAGTGTTGCTAAATATCCGAATTCATCAACCGTTTGTAAGGGTGTGTTTTCTAATGCTTTTTTAGAGTACACTCTCGCATATCGGTACATATTTACAATTAGTATGGATATTTCAGTTTCTATTTTATTTCCATTTTCAACCTCCTCATACGGAGCATCTCCCATCCGTATGTCTTCAGAACGGTGCGACTTTGTTTTATTGAATAACCATACAGCAAAATCTTTAGCTGTCGGGGTTACTTTGCCATCAATATCCGCCTCATATTGCTCGGTGAATATTATCAGCTCTTTAAGAAAATCGTAAGGCATAAACGATAATTTAATCCTATATAACAACGAAAATATAAAATTTAGTACAAAAACATTCTAAAATATTTGGTAAATAGTATGAAAATATCTTTTTTTGCTTTTAAATAGTTTGAAAACATCCTATTAAGCTATGAAAAGTATTATTTACTTATTTATACAATTAATCATGCAAATCGTAAAAACAACATTTATGACTTTAAGACGATTACTATGTTTTTTAACATTGATGACGATTACCATCAGTGCGTATGCACAACCTACAGGTATAATTAACGGTACTGTAAAAGATAAAAAGACACAAGAGCCTATACCGAGTGTAACTATAACCCTTGAGGGTACGAGCTTGGGAACGGTAACGGATGTGGATGGCAACTTCAGACTGGATAATATCCCACCAAAATCGTACAACCTGAAAATACAGGCTCTGGACTATAAGCCGCAAGTGTTGTATAACATAGTTGTTACATCGGGCAATGCGCAAGTGCTGGGTATAGAGATGGAAGCCAATAATATAAACCTCAATGAAGTAGTTGTACGCACCAATCCATTCCAGAAAAGTGCGGAAACACCTTTATCTATCCAATCATTATCTGCACAGGAAATTAAAAGTAACCCGGGTGGTAACTTCGACGTATCGCGTGTTGTGCAGGCTTTCCCAGGTGTGGGCGGAACATCGGGTTCTGTAGGTGGTTATAGAAATGACCTCATCATACGTGGTGGCGCGCCAAACGAAAACGTCTATTATCTGGATGGTATAGAAGTGCCTGTCATCAACCACTTTGCTACACAAGGTAGCGCAGGCGGGCCTACAGGTATTGTCAATATTTCTTTTATTGAAGATGTAACGCTGTACACCAGTGCATTCCCGTCTAAGTTTGACAATCCGCTATCTGGTGTATTGCAAATGAAACAACGCAAAGCCAACCCCGAAAAAATACAAGGCAACGTACGCCTGAGTGCAACAGAAGTTGCAGTGACTGCAGATGGGCCTATCAATAATAAGGTGTCGTTCCTTGCATCAGCTAGGCGTTCTTACTTGCAATTATTGTTTCAAGCATTGCAGGTACCTATACAGCCGTCTTATTGGGATTTTCAATACAAGCTCGATTATAAAATCAATAAGAACCTTTCATTTTATACCATAGGTATTGGAGCGATAGATGATTTCGGTTTTCTGACGCCAAAAGAACAAACCCCTGAAAATATTTATATCATTAAGAGCAACCCTACCATCAAACAATGGAACTACACTAATGGCTACGGGCTGAAAGGCCTGATGAAAAAAGGCTACTGGAACCTGACATTCAGCCGTAATATGCTGAACAACCAACTTGACAGATTTGAAGACAACCAAAACCCCGTAGAGAGTCAACGCATACTACGCATACGCAGTACAGAAGCGGAAAACAAAATGCGCTTTGAATACAATAAATTCTACAACAACTGGAGCTATAGCTGGGGTATAGTGGCACAATACGGACAGTTTGAAAACGAGGTATATAGCAGGGTACGTGCAGAAGTAAGAGATGCGAATGGTGTGATACTGCAACCCTCATTTATTATTAATGCCAACACATCACTTAACCTATGGCGATATGGTGCGTTTGCACAAGTGGCACGCAGCCTTTTCAAAGACAGGCTTAATCTATCGTTTGGACTACGTACTGATGGTAATAGCTTTACAACAGATGGAAATAATCTTGGCAATACATTATCGCCCAGATTGGCAGCATCTTTGTTGTTGTTAGAGAACCTGAAGTTCAACGCTTCGCTTGGCAGGTATTATAAGATACCTACTTATACGGTACTTGGCTTTAAGCAGGCGGGTGTATCTGTAAATAAAAACAGCCGCTATATACAGAGCGACCATGCTGTAGCGGGTTTCGAATTTATACCTAAAGCAGGTATGCGTTTTACATTGGAAGGTTTTTATAAGATGTATGACTTCTATCCTATATCTGCTATAGATGGTATTTCTTTAGCTAATAAAGGTGGTGACTTTAGCGTATTGGGTAATGAACCTGTAACATCTACAGGGTTGGGGCGCAGCTATGGTTTGGAGTTTCAGTTTCAGCAGAAGTTTACGAAAAACTTTTTTGCTATACTCTCTTACACCTACTACAAAAGTGAGTTTACGAATGCTAATGGTAAATACACACCTGCCTCTTGGGACAATACACACTTACTATCATTTATCGGGGGTTACAAATTCAGACGCAATTACGAATTGGGTGTAAAATTCCGTTATCAGGGTGGTGCGCCGTATACTCCATTTGATATGGCAGCATCTCAACGTAATTATCTGTCGACAGGTGTAGGCATCAATGATTTCAGCCAATTCAATCAGTTACGCTTAGGTTCTTTCCATTCGATGGATGTGCGGATAGATAAAAAATGGAATTACAAAAAGTGGAGCCTTGATTTATTTCTGGACGTAAGCAATGTATATGGCAGTGTGCAGCCGGAATATCCACGCTATACATTCCAACGCACAGCAGACAATACCGCTTTCCAAACAACAGACGGACAACCAGTAAGGGGTGATGGCAGCAACGCCGTACCATTAATACTCAGAGAAAACGATGCTGTGATAATCCCTACAATAGGATTTATAGTAGAGTTTTAATAAAGAAAGAGAGCCGCTAATACGGCTCTCTTTCTTTTAATACCTTTCTGAGTTGGTCTTGTATCGTTTTAGACGACGTTCAGCTCTGCCCAGCTTATCGTGCAGTACGTTTTTTTCATGAGGGTCTAAGTGTTTGTCTACCTCGTATTTTTCCATAGTCTGCTTAATGACTTCCTGCTCACGCATCAGTTTTTCATACTCCAACTCTGTTATCTTCTTTTTCTTGTAAGCAGCTTTGATTGTCTTTTCCTGTTCGCGCTGTGTAGCCTTGAAGTTTTGCGCGTAGGATGCAATGCCAAGGAATATTAATACAAGCAGAAGAATAGTCTTTTTCATACCAAACGTATTTGTTGCTAAAATTACTGAACTGATAATTCTTGTCTTAGTTTATCCAATAATTTTTGTTCTTCAACTGTCCATGGATTACCAGATTTTATAGCATCATTCAGATGTATTCTTGCATTGTCGTTATCGTTCTTTGCAACATACGCCTCTGCCATATACAGATACGCTTTACCATTATTGGGGTTCAGTCGCAAAGATGCTTTCATAGATTTGATGACATCATCCAACCTATCTGCATCGCCTGCCTGCCACAAAGCACGGTTGCAGTAGCCATACAGATAGTACATATAATCTCCAGACTTATCCATGCTCAGAAAAATACCGATGTGTTGAGCAGCATTTTCAAAATCACCTTTTAGCGCATATAGAGAACCCAGACTACTGTGTACCGTTTTTTCATCAGCATCAGTTTCCAATGCCTGTTTTAAATACATCTCTGCAGTGTCTGCTTTACTTTTCTTTTCTGCAGGGTTTTGTACTGCACCTGCATATTGCAGGTATGTTTGCCCAATAGCTACCAAAGATTTTACATTGTCAGTCGAGGCATTTTTTAATACCTGCATGGATAACTTATAATTTTTCACTTGATTGTAAAACCTTGAGGCGTAAACTTGTTGCAGTGCTTCTTCATCCTCTTCATAATTATGATATAAGGGGTTCATAGCCTTTGTAAGCAAACTGGCCCATGCTGCATTCTCAGGAATTGCAGGCCATGTAAATAGTTTTTGTATTGATGTATTGCTATTGATAGTTTTGTTTTGTTCGTTTTGTTTCAGGAAGATGACGGATACCGGGTCAACATACACTAAATTATACCCTTCCTTCCAATATAAATCAAACTGCAGGCCTGCTAATTGTGATGCATTTAATACCACATAATTGAAATTATATTTTTCATCTAATACACTGAATTTTTCAGGCTGTTCGTAAAGACTGAAATACTCGTCAAAAAACTTGACAGGGAATACATCCAAATCGCGCAAGTCTATGTAAGATTTGAAATCAGGATACATACTCCACAGCAAATAAGACGAAACGAAATAATCGGAGAAAGCAGGGCCTTTTATATTATGTTGTTTTATAAATTCCACCGCGCCCGTAGGGTTTTTTAGCAGGCTGGTATGTATGCCGTATTTATTGGGACTATCAGTGAACTTGTAAAAGGCATTGCTAATGATACTGATGTAAAATGCAGCACCAGCTACAATAGCAACTATACCTGCCTTAGACGAAACAGTTTGTAATAGTTTGTTTTCCCGAATAGCTCTTAGTTGTACCAATGACATCAGTGCTAATGGAAGTGATGGGATGAATGCTATTTGCGCAAAAGGTATGTTTCTATTGGCAGTTAGTGATAAATACATTAATAAAGGAATGACTAAGAGATAGCTTGTAATGACGGGCGTAAAAAATGTTTTTATATTTTTCTGCTTAAAGGCATTTACAATAGATACTAACCAATACAAAGCCACTATTGCGAATATTGTTATATGCCATTTAGCTTGTATTGTCCAGTATTGCGGCACTGTATAATCATACAACTCTGTAGTGTACTTATTTGCCCATACCTGGCGGTAAATTTCAAATGGTTGCTTCCACAGTACTATACCATTAGGATTGCAAAGAATAGCCAAGACAGCGAGTATAGCAACTGCACCTATCCGAATTGTTTGTTGCAATATTGCTTTATCTCTTGTAATAAAAAACGAAATCATATTACCGACTACAATTGTGCCGATGATAACAACACCAACAGGATAGCCCTCATGCATGTTTGCCCACAAGCATTGCAAGGGTACAAACCAGAGAATTGCCTTCCACGACAATGACGGATTTCGCCATAGTATATATAAATATGTTGCTGCCAGCAGGTGACTTATCATTTCTGGGCGGCCAGCCATGCGGTATTCAGATATTGCAAGAAATACCAATAGTGCAATAACTAAGGACAAAACGGAAGGCTGTACACCTCTGTTTTTTGATATATAATTGATAACGCGACATAGAAAATATACAATAGCTACATTGACAGTAGCCTGCAATAACATAACAGCCTCAGGCCCCATGGCTTTTTCAAACAATGCTATAATGACCTCGTATAACCATTTTACATTTATCCATTGCGCACCCTGCATGGTGTAAGAAAACATATCGGTATGTGTTACCGCACCGTTTTCAATCATCCATCTGCCTGCCAACAGTTGCCACCATATATCTGGTTCGCGTAGCTCCTTCATACCCAGTACGAAAGCGCACAGAGCAACTAATATTATAATAATTTTGCGCTGCATGTTTTGCATTAATACATTAGACGTATTGAAAATAATCTATAATCTATATTTAACCAATATTATCCTTCAAGTAGTATGCTCTCTGAATTAGCCTCACATGGTGCATTAAGTTATTTTATACGCAAATTTCCGTACCAATCAGAAAAAAACTATCAGGAAATACAACTACTTGATAGCAAGTACAAGCACTGGAAAGTAGCCTATGTATTTATAGCATTAGGTTTGTTTTTTACACTTCCCTTTTTATATGCCTACATCTTACATCCTATAACTGTATTTTTTCATAATCAGTTTTTAGGAGAGGGTGATAGGTTTTACCCACCAAGCGTATCTACAGTTGGAGTAGTGACATTTTTTTGGTCATTTGCTACGTTGATATTTGTTTCGCAAGCTGTTATGCGATTGCTCTTAGGGTATAATGCAGATGAGTTTTTTGATTATTATAACCATTCACAGAAATATGATAACCGAAAAGCAGGTATATGGTTCGGTAAGATATTTTTTATCATTTCACTTCCTCTCTATCCATTTTTTCTAACAGCTAAAATAGTAACATCAGAAAAGACATTTACTATAAAAACAGTAGTAGATTTTAATGAACGGATTTATCGTTACAATGAGCTAAAGGCAATACATTATTATCAATCGTACGAAGACAGAGATGGAATAATACACCCTAAAAAAATTGCAGTGTTCTATTTTACAGATGGTGATACTTTCAAGCCGGGGTTTTACTTTGATGATATTAAGAAATCAATGCAATTTGCTGAATACTTGTCTGCGAAATCTGATATAAAAATTGATACTGTAGCTGTGCAATATTTTAAAAACAGATAAAGGGAGCATTAATGCTCCCTTTATGAATAATTGTATTGATACACTATGGTTTCAGAGTGGTAATTCCCAAATCGGCTGTTGCACCGAATTTTACCAGTACGTTGTTGATTGTGACGTCAGTAAATGTTACCAAGCTTGCATCCAGTGTTATAGTATAAGTGCCTTCAGGCAAGCCTGTGAACATAAAGAAGCCATCAGCAGCAGGTATGGCAGCATATACATCCGTACCGTTGGTGGCATAGACCGTAGCCAATGCAGCACCTGGTAACACATACCCTTTTATACGTCCATCCTTCAATGCTGTGTATGCCCTTACTACGGGTTTCAATTGGTACTTTCCACTACCTGTTGTTACAATGGATTCACCAGCATCAAAGTCTATCCAAACATCATAAGCGCCACCAGCTACAAACTCTTGTTTTACATTCAGCTTCAAGCCACTTTCCTGTGCAGATGGTGTATTCAGCGGATATGTTTGCCCATCCACAACCACACTATTGTTGGCGCCCAATATCAGACGCATCTGGCTGATTTTACCTGCCGGTATATCTGCTCTTGCCAGCAAAGTATTCATACCATTTCGGAATTTCAGCAAGTCGTACACACCGGGGCGTATAGCAGGTATTACCACAGCGGCAGATCCTTCCATCGTTACCTCTACACTCTGTACATCTATGTACACGGCATCATAATCTGCAGGTGCATCTGTAAGGTGCATGCTTACTTTAGCCGTTTGTGTTGACTGATTGGTTGCATCATCCTTTTTACATGCGTACAGTGTTGCTGATAATAATGCAATAGCTGTAACGGACATCGTTAAAAAACTCATCTTTTTCATACGTATCGAATTTTGGGGTGAAACAATTGTCTGTCATAAAACAGTAACAAAAAACCATACCAATAAGCTCTAAAATGCTTTAACATATTCAATGCAGGTTTATGTTATTGCCTAATTTATTGAAAAACAATACGTAATAAAATGCAAAAAGCGGCTATCGATTTCAGCCGCTTTTATTCAAATACTCAACTATAGAATATATCCTGTCTTATTACTCCTTGTCTTCTTTTTTACATTCATTCAGGAAAAAGTTATTCTGCATTTTGCCCCACCATGGTTTGCTCATATCAGCATCTGTTTCTTTAGCAAAGAAGCCTTCCGCTTTTTCAAAATATTCTAAAGCAGGCTTTTTACCGCCACCAAACATTTTAGGTGTAAAGAATTTACTAGTACCCGCCAGATAATAAATACGAGGGTTTTCAGCATTTATCTCTTTTGCTTTTTGCAGGTTTTCTTCAAACAGTTTGCCATACTTCTGCCAGCGTGCTTGTGGTTTTACAGCCATGCGTGCATTAGCTACCAGTGCTGCCATTACCAATGTCTCGTCGTTGTCTTTGCCGATGATAGTCACAGCTTCCCCCAGTTCTTTATCAGCTTCATCTACATAGGCATCTTTTTTTGCCTCATCTTTTTCCATATAGGATAGTTGTGCTTTCGCGTAAGCATTGTAGAAATGCGATGTCCATTCATTATTCCACTTCTTGGCAATCAGATTCAGTTTATTGCTTGCTTCTAGTTTTTTCTGATAGTCCATTGTTGTGTCGAAAGCGATAAATGCTTTCTTCAAAGTTTCGTTGTAGTCTTGTGCGTGGCAGTTTACATAGCTGAATGCAGCGATTGCCGTTAAGATAATGTAGCGTGTCATTGATTTTATTTTTATTGATTATTTAGTTTATAATTCGTCTTTGTCAAAAGCAGTTAGTGAAAAGTTGATACCCACAAATACAGAACGATATATGGCAGGACGCATTTCGTATCTGTTGTTTGCACCATCATAGCGATATCCGAATATGTTTTTCTGGTTGGTTACGTTATCTATACCGGCATATATCACGGTAAACCATTTGCCTATAGAACGTAGATAGTTGATGTTGAGCGAAAGGTTGTGAAAATCCGGCGTGCGATCTGTCATAAAGCTTGTACTCAACGGATTGAAATACGGACGACCAGATGAATAGCTATATGTGAGGTTTATTTGTGTTTGCAGCTTTTCGATAAAGTATTTTGTAACAACGTTCAGGTTGTGATTGGCAATGAAATCAGGTTGTGCTTCTGCCAGATAGTTTTTGTAAAACCGGCGTGTATCTATAAAGCTGTAAGAAATCCAATAGTCTGCATTTTTGATAGATTTTTTATCTCTCCAAAATAATTCTGCACCTGTTGCGTATCCATAGCCTGAATTGTCGGCAGGGTTGGTATATGGGTTAGGGAAACGGAAAGAATTGGCATCGAAAGTTTTTGTTGTAAACTCGCGCACCAGTTGGTCGTAGCTTTTATAGTAACCTTCTACACGCAGTGTTCTGTCGTTGTGCATGTACTGATAGCTGGCTATATAATGCACTGCCTGCTGCATTTTTGGCCGATAACCTGCCATCAGATACTGCTGGTCTATTGTTTGATAAAACATGCCACCCGCTACTGAAAACTGACCATATAAGCCAGACTTTATACCCATAGCCAGGCGTGGCATTACAACATCCTGCTTCAGCAATACACTATGCTCATAACGTACACCGGGTTTGATACCTAGCCAGTTTTTAACCGACCAATCGGCCTCTACATAGCCAGCTATTTGCGTTTCTGTAAAGTTTGTATTCCACGCACCGAATGTGCGATCGTACATAAAATGCTGTACTTCTGTACCAGCTAAAATGCTGAGGCGTGTTGTGGTATAATTCTTCAACTCGCCGCGAAACTGTGTGCGGTCGTCTTTGTTGAGCGAACCGATACCACTCCAGTTAATATCATCGTGGTTGTAGCTATAAGACCCTGCTGTGAAAAGTTGCCATTTTTCTTTCAGTGTTTGTTTGTAGGATACAATACCGTACACGTTTTGCGAATGCAAACCAAAATCGAGCGTTTTGGTGGCATCAGATGGTTCAGGTACACGTGTACCACTACGAAACGTAGTATAATTTACCAATGCTTTGAGGATGCCTTTTTTATTAGGTTGCCAGTTGAACTTTATAGAACCACCACCACCTTTGGGTACGTCGTAAAACTCTACGTTAGTCTCTGCAATACCATAGAACGGAGTTAGATTGTTGTAGTTGGCAGACGCCTCTATACTTGTTTTTTTGAACAACTTAGAACCACTTGCATACACACCTGCCATATTCACGCCCAAGTTGATGGTGCTTTTATCTGGCATATCATTACTGTTCAGCTCCAGTACTGATGAGAGTGCCTGTCCGTAACGTGCGCTATAGCCACCACTGCTGAAAGCAATACCTTTGAACTGAAACGGACCGAAACGGCTACGGGCAGCCACACCGGGTGCAGTAGTAAGAAACGCGTTTTGTGCTATCATACCATCCACTATTACGGCTGCTTCGCCAGCATCGCCCCCACGCACAAACAGCCCTGCCTGTGTACCTTGTTGCTGCGTACCGGGAAGTGTTTGAATGGCACGCACCACATCGGCCTGCGAGCCTGCAGTGGTTACAATATCAAGAGAGGTAAGTACCGTTTTATTATTATTTGATGCCTCGTAAGAACCTGCCGTGATTACAAAATTCTCCAACTCTCTAGAGGTTGTTTTCATTTTTAGCGTAACAGTTACATCTCCGTTAATAGTAATAGGCATGCCAGCATTCTCGTGGCTTACTTCACTGGCTACAATAGTTTGATTGCCTGTTTCGGTGGTGCTAAACTTAAAATTGCCGGCACTATCGGTAGTGCCACCATCAAGCGTGTTGTCGAGGTACACACTGGCACCTACCACAGGCTTACCTTTCTCATCGGTAATCTTACCACTTATGGTAGTTTGTGCCCATGTAGTGACAGATAACAGTAGTACGGGAATGAATAAAAATTGTTTCATCAGATTGCATTATCGGTATTGACGGTGCAAAGCTAAGATTGACGTTTCAGTATAAAAACCTATTTCGGCAAAACAGGAGCGATAGTCGGTTAACAGGCAAAAATAATCGGTGAAAATTATCCCCTTATGAGGGTGAATGAAATGGATATCCGTAATAGTACTTTACAAGAAATTTTATTATATGAAATACCTTTTGAGTTTGTTATGCTGTTTGATCTGGCTAAGCGTACGTGCACAAGATATACAGCGCAAAGCTATATTAGGTATTGTTGGTAGATATACTATTAATGGTGTAGTGGCTGACAGTGTTGTACCATCATCAACCCTTGCCGTAATTGGATTGCAAAAAGGAGATACACTACAATATGTCAACGGACAAAAACTAACAGATGCTGCGAGCCTTAACAAAGTGGCAGCCAGCATCCGCGCAAATGATAAAGTAACTATTATATATAACAGGCTGGGAAAGGATAAGTCAACAACAGGCAAAGCTGTGATGCGTCCTTACGAAACATCGCCTATAGCAGATGTATTGTATGATTGGGTGACTTATAAAGATTGTAAGCTTCGAACCATAACACGCAAGCCGAAACGGATGAATAATGTCCCTGCCGTACTACTGATACCGGGCTACAACTGCGGCAGTATAGAAAACTTCAGTAGTGGTATATATAAACACCTGATAAACGAATGGCTACAAGCGGGCTATGCAGTGGTGACGATAGAAAAATCAGGATTGGGCGATAGTTATAACTGCCTGCCATGCAGTGAAGCTGACCTCGTAACCGATATACAAGTATTTGATGCGGGATACAAGTATATAGAAGCATTGCCCTTTGTTGATAAAACCAACCTGTTTATTTGGGGGCATTCTATGGGCGGCATCATAGCACCAGAAATTGCGAAGCTGCATAAGCCTAAGGGTGTAATGGTATTTGCTACCGTCTTTCGACCATGGAGTGAGTTTTTATTAGAGATGCACAGGGTACAATATCCGTTGGACGGGAAAAGCTATGCGGAAACAGAAACATTCATCAGAGGGATGCAAAAGATATACTATGAATTTTTCAGGCTGAAGAAATCGCCAGAAGAATTGTATCAAAACCCTGAATACAGCAGCCTAGTGGCATCTGAGTTAGAGTACAAAGCAGGCGATAACAATATGTGGGGCAGGCATTGGCGCTTTTGGCAGCAAATAGACTCGTTGGATATGGCTGCAAGTTGGGCTGCAGTAGATTGTCCAGTATTATCTGTTTTCGGCGGCGCCGATTATATTGCCTGTTCATTATTGGAACATCAATTAATAGAGCGCACTGTTAATGCATCACATCCTAATAATTGCACACACATTACCATCCCCGATGTTGACCACCTGATAGTACAGCAACCCGATTGGCAAACTGCGCATAAAAACTTTAGCAATGTGGCATACCGAAACAGTCATTTTCATTTCGGGTTTGCAAAAACTTGCATTGAATGGATGGATAAGGTGAGGGCAAAAAAATAGCCCTGCATACAACAAGGCTATTTTCAATTTTTACTTTTGAATCAAGTTTACATATTTCTTCTATACTGCCCGCCTACTTCAAATAATGCTTTTGTTATTTGGCCAAGTGAGCAATATTTAACTGTTTCCATCAGCTCTTCAAAAATATTCTTATTGTGTATGGCTGTTTGTTGCAGTCTGCGAAGCGCGTCTTGTCCTTTATCGCCACTGCGTTTCCATAAGTTTTGTACTGTACTTATCTGGAATTCTTTTTCTTCGGTTGTAGAACGTATTACTTCCTGCGGTATAACGGTAGGTGAGCCCTTACTGCTGAGGAATGTATTAACACCAATAATAGGATATTCACCAGTATGTTTCAGTGTTTCATAATATAAGCTCTCCTCCTGTATTTTGCTACGTTGGTACATTGTTTCCATTGCGCCCAACACACCCCCACGTTCTGTAATACGGTCAAACTCTGACAATACAGCTTCTTCTACCAGATCTGTCAACTCTTCAATGATAAATGACCCTTGTAAAGGATTTTCGTTTTTAGCAAGCCCCAGTTCTTTGTTGATAATTAACTGGATAGCCATCGCACGTCGTACACTTTCTTCTGTAGGTGTTGTGATGGCTTCATCGTAGGCGTTTGTATGCAGCGAGTTACAATTATCATATATCGCATACAACGCCTGTAGCGTAGTGCGTATATCATTGAAGTCTATCTCTTGCGCGTGTAATGAACGGCCTGATGTTTGAATATGGTATTTCAACATTTGCGAACGTTCGTTGCCACCATATTTATACTTCATGGCTTTTGCCCATATACGGCGCGCTACGCGGCCTATTACACTGTACTCAGGGTCAACACCGTTGCTGAAGAAGAACGAAAGGTTTGGTGCAAAATCATCTATATGCATACCACGACTCAGGTAGTATTCTACAAATGTAAATCCGTTGCTGATAGTGAACGCCAATTGCGAAATAGGATTAGCACCTGCTTCTGCAATATGATAACCACTAATAGATACTGAATAGAAGTTGCGTACACCTTTGTCAATAAAGTATTGCTGCACATCACCCATTACACGCAGCGAAAACTCTGTAGAGAAGATACAAGTATTCTGCGCTTGGTCTTCTTTTAGAATGTCTGCCTGTACAGTGCCTCGTACAGCTTTCAGCGTATCTGTTTTTATCTTAGCATATACATCTGCGGGTAATACCTGATCACCGGTAACGCCGAGCAACATCAAGCCAAGCCCATCATTACCTTCAGGCAATGAACCTACTGCGCCACCACCAAATACTGATGGGTTGTAAGTAGGACGTGGTACGCCTTTCTCTTTGTATATCGCGTCTATCTTCTTATTTACTTCGTCTTCCAGTCCGTTTGCTTTTATGTATAGCTCGCACTGTTGGTCTATCGCTGCATTCATAAAGAAGGCAGTAATGGTTGGTGCAGGGCCATTAATTGTCATGGATACAGACGTCTTAGGGTCTGCCAGATTGAACCCACTATATAGTTTCTTCGCATCATCAAGACAGCAAACATTTACACCCGAATTGCCGACTTTGCCATATATATCAGGACGATGGTCCGGGTCTTGTCCGTAAAGTGTTACACTATCGAAGGCTGTACTTAAACGTTTTGCCGGCATACCTAATGATACGTAGTGGAAACGTTTATTAGTACGTTCCGGCCCACCTTCGCCTGCAAACATGCGTGTAGGGTCTTCGCCTTCGCGTTTGAAAGGATAGATACCCGCTGCATACGGGAACTCGCCCGGAAAATTTTCACTTAATGCCCAATATAGTATTTCGCCCCATGCTTCAAACTTAGGAACCGCTACTTTAGGCACTTGTGTATGTGATAAAGACTCTGTATGAGTTTTTATTTTCAACTCTTTATCGCGTACTTTAAATACGTAGTACTCGTCTGTAAACAGGTGTTTCTTTTTATCCCAATTCTCCAGCAAGTGTTTGTTTTTAGGGTCTAATTCCAATTCGGTCTTTGCATAAACTTCCTGCAATGTTTTTATAAGCCTGTCTTTGTCATCTGTATCAGTAGTTTGTATTGTTTCAATTGTTTTGGTAATGCCAAACAATTTTTGTGCAATGGCAGCCTGATCTTTTGCCCATTTGTCGTACTTACGATTGTTTTCTGCTATTTCGCTCAGGTAGCGGGTACGGGCAGGTGGTATGATAAATATTTTTTCACTCATCTCGTCACTTATCTTAAAGCTGGAGTTGAGAGGTGCATTTGTTTTCTTCACCACAATATCCATCAACGACTTGTACATAGTGTTTGTACCTGGGTCGTTGAACTGGGACGCGATGGTGCCGTATACAGGCATCTCATCGGGGTCTTTATCAAATAGTTTGTGATTACGCTGATATTGCTTCTTTACATCACGCAGTGCATCCATCGCACCACGCTTGTCGAATTTGTTGATGACAACAATGTCTGCAAAATCGAGCATGTCTATTTTTTCCAACTGTGTAGCAGCACCGTATTCCGGTGTCATCACATACATACTCAGGTTGCTGTAATCTGTAATCTGTGTATCGCTCTGGCCTATGCCCGATGTTTCGAGTATTATTAAATCGTAGTTAGCAGCCTTCAATATGTTTACCGCATCCTGTATGTGTTTAGATACTGCTAGGTTGCTTTGGCGGGTAGCCATAGAACGCATAAATACACGCGGGTTGCGGATGGCATTCATGCGTATGCGGTCGCCCAATAAAGCACCGCCTGTTTTCTTTTTAGACGGGTCAACAGATATGATGCCTATGTTCTTGTCTTCGAAATCGAGCAAGAAGCGGCGTACTAACTCATCTACTAACGAGCTTTTACCCGCACCACCTGTACCAGTAATACCCAATACAGGTGTTGTAGATTTTGCTGCCGTTTCTTCTACTTTTTTCAGCATAGCTTGTGTTTCGGGCAGATCGTGGTAGTTTTCTGCAGCCGATATCAGCCTGGCAATTGATTTAGGGTCTTTATCTGTCAAATGACCTACCTCACCATTTAATTGATTGCCGGTAGGGTAATCACTTTGTTGTATTAGGTCATCAATCATCCCTTGTAAGCCCATAGCACGCCCATCATCAGGAGAATAAATGCGTGTAATACCATAAGCGTGCAACTCATCTATTTCCGAAGGGAGTATGACACCGCCGCCACCACCAAATATTTTGATATGTCCGCATCCACGTTCTTTCAGCAAGTCGTACATATACTTGAAGTATTCCACATGCCCACCCTGATAAGATGTCATAGCTATCGCATTGGCATCCTCCTGTGTGGCACAGTCCACTACTTCCTGTACACTACGGTCGTGACCGAGGTGTATCACCTCTACACCACTACTTTGCATCACCCGGCGCATGATGTTGATGGCTGCATCATGCCCATCAAATAATGAAGCAGCAGTAACGATACGGACTTTATTTGTTGGTGTATAAGACATAATCTATCTGTTCAGTTGTTAAGAACCTGCATATGTATTACCCATGCAGTATTTCGGGAGTGTAAAGTTACAAAAAAGAGGTGCTTATGAGGTATTTGACAGCAATAAAAAAGCCTCCAATTATGGAGGCTTTTTTAATTATTTTCAGATTAGACTATTCGTCATCATCATCACTTGATTTTTTCATTTTACGGTGCTCCATACCTGGCTCACGGTGTCCGCGAGACTTACCGCATTTGCAACCGAAGTTTTTAGAGATACCTACGTGGAACTGCTGACCGAAAGTTACCATAAAACTATTAATAGTAGTTGGTGCTTTATCGTAAGTAATTGTACGATAACCCAAACCGCCGATACCGAAGTTCAAAGCAAGACCTTTATTTACATTAACAGCTAATGAAGGCGTAATCATAGCTTGAAAGCCATTGTACATATCAGTTGGGTTAGTAACTGTAGTAGTAGTACCTACCGTAGTTATAGTTTCAGTTCCTTCTTTACCAGAAACATAACCTAAATCAACCTGTGCCCACCACAAGAAAGTAGGATTGAAGTTTTGAGTATAACGGAAGAAAGCACCAGCTGTCCATTCCCTATCTGTAGTAGTTACTTTACTATTAGGGATGCTGTTAACATTTTTCCAAGCACCATAACCACCCTGTACACCGACAGTCAAATGATTATTGAATTGAAAACCGACACCAGGATTGATGTTCCAGTTTGTGCCTTCATTTGTACCTGCAACGCCATTGTCAGTCTTATCCCAATTAACACCGGCATTTCCGTAAACGAGAATTGTATTTTTTTGTGCGTTAGCAGTACCTACTGTAGCTACAGCCAACATAGCAAGGATCAGTTTTTTCATATCGATCGCGTGTTTTAATTAATGAACAAATGTATATTCTATTATTGTGGTATGCAATAGATAACAGCAAGAATATTTAATAAAAATAAAAAAAACTTATCGGGGGTAGAAGCTATACTTATTTAAACCATGAGCTATACATAAGATAATTATTTGCTATGCGTTCTACTTCACCTTTTAATAAATCTTGGCTGATATCTTTCACTTTCTTAGCTGGAACACCTGCAAAGATACTGCTAGGGGGTATTTCTGTATCCTCCAAAACTACCGCACCTGCTGCTATAATGCTGTTAGCACCAATCTTCACCCTATCCATCACAATGGCCCCCATACCTATAAGCACGTTGTCTTCTACGGTGCAGCCATGTACAATAGCATTATGCCCAATTGATACATTATTACCTATTATGGTCTTTGTTTTTTCGTAAGTACAATGTATGCAAGCACCATCCTGTACATTTACCTTGTTACCTAATCGTATGCTGTTAACATCGCCCCGCACTACAGCGTTGAACCATATACTGCAATCTTCGCCCATCTGCACATCGCCCACAATCGTAGCATTGGGTGCTACAAAACAGCTATCTGGTATTTGTGCAGAAACGCCTTTTACAGGCAATATGACAGGCATACTATTTGAATATATTATATTTTATTATGCAATATAATGCCCTGAAAGCATCTTTCATACCTATTTTCTTGCCTTCCTCGTAGGTGCGCCCATAATAAGATATGCCTACTTCATATATACGTACTTTAGGGATACGTGATATTTTAGCTGTTACCTCCGGCTCAAAGCCAAAACGTTTCTCCCGAAGTTTGAGGCTCTGTATCATCTCTCTTTTAAAGAGTTTGTAACAGGTTTCCATGTCCGTTAAGTTCAGATTGGTAAACATGTTGGAAGCCATTGTGAGCCACCTGTTGCCTATAGAGTGCCAAAAAAATAATATCCTGTGCGCATTACCACCCATGAAGCGCGAACCATATACCACATCTGCAAACCCGTCAAGTACAGGTTTCAAAAGTATGTTGAACTCTTCCGGATCGTATTCCAAGTCAGCATCCTGTATTACTACATAATCGCCCGTAGCTTTATAGATACCGGTATGCAGAGCTGCACCTTTACCCTGATTTACCTCATGTTTATAGTATGTTATTGGTAATGCGGGGTTTGCTTGCTTGTATGCAAGTATCGCTTCTTCAGTATTGTCTTTAGAGCAGTCATTAACAATGATGACTTCTTTTTTGCCACCACCTATCAAATTTACCGCTTTCACTTTATCTAGTATAAAGTGAATGGTGCGCCCTTCGTTATAGGCAGGTATCACTATCGAAAGTGTGTAGCTCATCAGCTTTTTTTATATACTGCCAGCAAAAGTACAAAGCTTGTACGTAATTGTCTAATCGGCTAAAAGTTACCTATTGATTCAGTAGTGGTTTCACTTCTGCTACTCCGTATGTTTTATATTCAAATTGCTTTAGAATTAACCCTTTTTCTTTCAAGCTGTTAAGTACATCTTTGTAGCCATCTGCAAATCCGTCTACGGAATATAGTAATAAATAGCTGTCATTAAGCGGTTTAATGATGTCGCTATTATAATATTCATCTGGTTTAATACCCCATTTAATGGGTATTAAGTTTTTGTTTTTTGCAATTCCTCTATCCATATAATAAGTATAGAGTGTTAATGGTGTTGTAACGATTATTTTCTTATCGGGATATTTGTTGTTCATATATGATATAACAGGTTTAATTTCACGTCGCCAGGATGGGAAATTTTCAATTGATATGTATGTACAGCAATAGCAATAACCTAATGCAATAGGTACAGAAATAATATTACCAACCTTTCGTGGGAATAAATTGACAATTGCTGAAACGCCGCTTGATACTAAAATGATAAAAGGAGGAAGTAAGTATAAAATAAATCTGTAAAAAAACGGGTACATTTTAAACATAGACATAACCAAATGCAGCAAAATAGGCAGGATGGTAAAGAGAAGTAGGGCCCAGTTTTTTTTGTAAACATTGTACACAACAGAGATAACAACTAATGCGGAGAGTATTTGTGGGAAGTAATATTTATCCGTAAAAAAAAGCATTTCGGTAAAGATGGTATCATCAATGCGCATTCTTATAAAGTCTGAAAACTCTTTACCAAAAATAGGTGTAGGACAAAATGTCCATGACCATATATTCTTCATACCCTCTGCATACAGGTGATTGTGTATAAACTTGAAATAGTTTACTAACCAGACTGTAGTCCAGCTTCCGAATATTACCAACTGAGAAGTAGGAATGCCTAGTTGTAATGTTGTTTTATTTTCGTTCATTTTTTTTGACCAGCCAGTTGCTATCATATATAATGCTGCACAAAAAAGTACCACTACAGAGGCATTGGAATAAGGAATAGCCAAACATCCAGCCACAGCTAAGAGTTTTGTTCTGTGTCTGGCAACAAAGGAGTGATCAGACAAAAGAAGATAGAGGATGAATATATATATAGCAACATCTATAGTATAAGACTTGACTTCTGAAGCATAATAAATCATTGAAATATTCAGCGCAAATACTGTAAATGATATAATGGCTGTCAATAAATTACCTGATAACCTCTTTACAACGAAGTAAAAAAATGGCAGTGCCGCAATAGATACTAAAAAAGGGAATGTTCTGAGTGATATTTCTCCCGGACCGAAAATTTTACAGAATGTTTCTACAGACCATAAAAAGAAAATAGGAGCGGTTTGGTAATTTTGCAGGGGCTCCATAAGGCCCAAGTAGCCGAAATACATAAAATTCAGAGCTATATGGGCTTCATCTTCCCAAAGGCTTCTGCCCATAAGGTGTTGATAAAAACGTAAAGCAATACCGATAGCTAGTATTAGAAAGAATAATGCCAGACATATCTTTTCAGCAGTTCGGGCATTTGAGGTTTTTTTATTTGACATCATGTTTGTTTTCAACATACAATAATATTGATTTTCAATAATAAGATGTGAATAAGCCGTAAGTAAATAATTAAAAAAGCTACGTCTCTAACTACTAATTTTGTTTAATCAAACAGAATACCCATGCAAGCCTATTTAGATTTACTGCAGCATATATTAGATACAGGTGTTGCGAAAAGCGACCGTACGGGTACAGGTACTATCAGTTGTTTTGGCTATCAGATGCGGTTTAACCTGCAAGATGGTTTCCCGATGGTAACTACCAAAAAACTGCACCTGAAATCTATTATACACGAGTTGCTGTGGTTTTTGCAAGGTGATACCAATATAAAATACCTGAAAGACAATGGTGTTGGTATTTGGGACGAATGGGCAGATGCCAATGGCGACCTTGGTCCGGTATATGGTCATCAATGGCGTAGCTGGCAAGGTGTAGACGGGCAGGTACACGACCAGATAAAAACATTGCTGCATACGCTGCAAACCAATCCTGATAGCCGTAGAATGATAGTGAATGCATGGAATGTGGCAGACCTACATAAGATGGCGTTAACACCTTGCCATGCACTATTTCAGTTTTACGTTGCTAATGGTAAGCTAAGCTGTCAGTTGTATCAGCGTAGTGCCGATGTGTTTTTAGGTGTACCGTTTAACATAGCATCTTACGCATTGCTTACCATGATGATAGCGCAAGTGTGCGGGCTCAAGTATGGTGAGTTTATACATACTTTTGGCGACGTACATCTGTATAGCAATCATATAGAACAAGCAAAACTGCAACTGACAAGAACACCCTATCCGCTACCTACCATAAAACTGAATCCTGAGGTAAAAGACTTATTCGATTTTAAGTACGAAGATTTTACGTTGGAAAATTACCAGGCACATCCACATATTAAAGCACCGGTGGCTGTATAAAATAGAATAAAGCAAAACTAAAAACTGATTTTGCTTTTTTACTTTTGCCTTCAAATGATACTTTCAGCAATCGTTGCCATATCTGATAATAATGCCATTGGAAGAGACAACCAATTACCATGGCATTTGCCCGATGATTTAAAATTCTTCAAGCACACTACGTTAGGCAAACCGATGTTGATGGGGCGTAAAACTTTTGAGTCGCTGGGCGGTGTGTTAAAAAACAGGTTGCATATTGTAGTCTCTCAGCAGAAAGATTTACAACTACCTGACGGCGTGTTATTGTACAACGATATAGATGCAGCCATCATCCGTATGGAGCAGGAAAACATGGAAGAAGGATTCATTATAGGTGGTGGGGTAGTATTTGAAAAAACCATGCACCTGATAGAAAGGCTGTACCTGACACGCGTACATACTGTTATTGAAGATGCCCATGCTTTTTTCCCCCATATCAATCATGCACACTGGAAGCTTGTGTGGCAGGAAGAACACAAAGCCGACGAAAAACATGCTTACGATTTTACCTTTCAGCAGTGGGAGAGGATAAAAGAAGTGTAAGGACATGCATGCCCTATTACAATATATTCGTTACAGGTGGAAAGCCAAAACAAGGCATGGCATACACTCTCCTTTTGTATATGCGTTTATTGATAATTGCCTCGCCAAAAAATCTGCACAAAACCTTGAAGAACGCATTAATGCGTATTTTGGCGATGGCGTTTACTGGGTAGATGATGCAACTAATATTAAACAGCATACTATAACTGCTATACGCAACATACATAGTAACAAACAATGTACTGCTATGTGGGATGTACTTAGAGGTAACCAATCCTATATCATCAGTATAGACTTGTATTGCATAGGGCTGCTGGTTAAAAACCCTGATATAAAAGAAAAGCAGCACTTTGTGCTGCAATATCCTTTATAGTTAGTTTACAGAATTTTATAAGTAATTTTAGAATACACAACCACCACTTATGAAATTTCCTTCTATAGATTATGTTGCAGAACAAGCATGGAAATCACTTAATAGGTTTTACATGCCGCTTTTTTTCGCGTTTTGCAGTTGCGTCATTGCTATTATGATGGTAGAAAACAAATCGGACGATAACACCCTTTATACTAAACTGCTGCTCACATCAATAATAAGTATACCGTTTTCTTTAGGCTGCATACTTTTCGCTGAAAGAACCACCAGAAACCGCAAAGGCTTAATGGAATCGCTAACAGTATTATTTGCTATTGTATACTGTTTATTTTATTCGCCCGATACATTTTTTGATGATTTAAAGGAAACGATTATTTACTTGGTATTGATTGTAGTAGTACACTTGTGGGTTGCGCTTGCGGCCTATATAAATAAAGGTGAACGATATGGTTTCTGGCGGTTTAATGAATCTATGTATGCCCGCATGATAATTTCTGCAATCTTTTCTGTGGTGCTATATGGTGGGTTGGCTTTAGCACTTGCAGCTGTGAACATACTTTTCAAGTTTGATGTAAATGAGCGAATGTATCTGGATATATGGATTGTGATTGTAAGCATATTCAATACATGGTTTTTCTTGTCAGGTATTCCCGAAGATTACGAAGTATTGAATACTGAAAAAATATTTCCAAAAGGGCTTAAAATATTTACACAATATATCTTAATACCATTAGCTACTCTATACCTGCTGATACTCTACGCATATGGTCTAAAAATCCTAGTACAATGGAGTTTGCCCAAAGGATGGGTGAGTATGCTAATTATGTGTTATTCGGTAATCGGCATACTGGCAGTATTGTTAGTATATCCTTTACGGGATGATGCAGAAAATGCTTGGGTAAGGTTTTTTGCCCGTTTTTTCTTTATTGCCATACTACCGCTTATTGTACTATTATTTGTTGCAATTGGCGTACGAGTAAGGCAATACGGCATTACAGAACCTAGGTACTACCTGATGCTGTTAGGATTGTGGCTTGCATTTATAGCTTTATACAATATATTTTCAGGGCAGAAAAACATAAAAGTCATTCCTGCATCGTTAGCAGTTATAGGTGTTTTATCGCTGATAGGACCATGGAATGTTTTTAGCGTATCTGAACGCAGTCAATTAAGCCGGCTCGAAAAGCTACTTGCCCAATACAATATACATCAATCTGGTAGTACTATAACCCAACCCAATAAAACAGTAAGTGCCGATGATATACAGCACATACAAAGTATACTTGAATATTTTGTAGATAGAAAAGATGTTCCAAAGTTGCAACATATATATCCTACTGACCTGAAGAAATTAAACGCATACATCAGTAATAAGCATAAGAATGAAGAAATAGAAAGCAGACTATGGCTTGAAAAAGCCCAGATGAATGATACTCTGGTAGTGATGCTGCATATAGAACGTGCTGAGGACGTGATTTACTACCAAAACAGTAGCCATAGCTTTACTATTGATGACGATATTTGTACAGATGTCTCGGGATATAGATATATTTATGATTATCATTACTACGATAACAATAATCTAGACCATGTTGACAAAAGTACAGTTATCCATATTTCTGAATCTGATTCAATTAGATTAATCATAACAAATCAAAGACATGAGGCGTATATAACTATAGACAGGCTTGGCGAATTACAATGCAAAATTGATTTGAATACAATACTTGATACACTTGAAAAAAATGACAAAAGACATTCAGATATTCCATCAAGCAGAATGACTGCAATTGGTATAGGAATAAGACAAAGTAAAATCATTATTAAGCAAGTTATCATCAATAGCAATAAAGAAGAAAACCGAATCGGCAGTATTGACGCATATATATTATTTAATTAACAAGCCTCGTGATTTCTCACGAGGCTGTTATTGAATATTCTTCTTTCCCTTAGTCTTTCTTCATAAAGCCTTTCAGCTTGTCGAGTGCATCTTTTGTGGCATCTTGTGCTTTAGTGCCAAATTCGCTCATTTTATCGCCTGCTTCTTTGGCAAAGCCTTCCATATTTTCTTTAGCTGTTTCTGCCATGTCTTTCATCTTATCCATTATACTCTCATCTTCAGTCAGGAAGTTGTCAATCATACCATGCATCATAGGGGGTACTTTACCTTTAATAAACTCGGCAATGGTTTGAACGGCTTTCAATGCCTGTTCTTCATTCAGCCCTGCTTTGGCTTTCAGTTGTTCCAGCAAATTGTTTTCCATATTCTGTATGTATTATGGGGTTGAAAAATCTGATTATGCGGCTTTAAGGTATTCAAGTTTAGAATGTTCCAGCATCTGCTTAGCATAGTCGAGCGAGAGATAAAATACTTCCTCATTCTTTTCTGATGGCAGGTCGAACATAGCATCTGTAAGTATCATTTCGCAAATGGCACGCAACCCACGTCCACCCAGTTTGAACTGTACAGCTTTTTCTACCATGTAGTCCAATGCTGCATCTTCTACTTCCAGCTTCACACCTTCGTATTCAAATAGCTTTTTATACTGTTTGATGAGCGCATTCTTAGGTTCTGTCAATATGCGTTTCAGCGCGCTCGGGTCAAGCGGGTTCAGATAGGTAACCACCGGCAGGCGGCCCAGTAATTCGGGTATCAGCCCGAAAGTGCGCAGGTCTTGTGCATTTACATATTGCAACAGGTTGGCACGGTCTATCTCGTTGGTTTCTTTAATGGCTTTGTAGCCTATAGAAGATGTCTGCACACGGCGGGCTATCATTTTGTCGATACCCTCAAACGCGCCACCGCAAATAAACAGAATGTTTTGGGTGTTCACTTTCACCATCTTTTGTTCAGGGTGTTTGCGTCCGCCTTGTGGTGGCACCAGTACTTCGGAACCTTCCAACAGTTTCAGCATCGCCTGCTGCACACCTTCACCACTCACATCGCGGGTAATGGATGGGTTATCGCCTTTACGGCCTATTTTATCTATCTCGTCTATATATACGATACCGCGTTCTGCAGCAGCTACATCAAAATTGCATGATTGTAATAAGCGAGAAAGAATACTTTCAACATCTTCGCCTACATAACCAGCCTCTGTAAACACAGTAGCATCTACAATAGCAAACGGCACTTGCAACAAACGAGCAATGCTCTTGGCCAGCAATGTTTTACCCGTGCCTGTTTCTCCCACCATGATGATGTTTGATTTTTCAATTTCAACATCATCCTGTACAGGATGCATAAGTCGTTTGTAGTGATTATACATAGCTACAGCCAATACTTTTTTGGCATCGTCTTGCCCTATCACGTATTGGTCGAGGAATGCTTTTATTTCGCGGGGTTTATGTAGCTTATGTTGTTGCAGGTCTGTTTTGCCGGCTTGTGGTTTATTCAATTCGCCATTAGCTTCCTGCAATAAATGATGAGCATTTTCTATACACTGGTCACATATATTACCTTTCATACCTGTGAAGAGGATATTTACATCACTCTCTGCACGGTCGCAAAAGGAACATTTTCTTTCAGACTGCTTTGCCATTCGTCGCAATAGTTTAGTCTGCGAAGGTACAATTAATTATATAAATGGACATAGTTGCAAGGCTGATGCATAGCATAGCTTTAATTTATGCGCATGTGCAACTACTTAAGCCTCACATAAATTAACTTGCATCTTTATGCCATTATTATTTTCAGGTAAGCATGACGCAATGCGTTTCGCAGATATTATACTGCCGCTCAATCTGCCGCAGGCACTTACCTATGGCATACCGCATGATATGCAACCACTGTTGCAGGTAGGAATGCGGGTAGAAGTGTCGCTTGGCAGAAATAAGCTGTATGCAGGCATCGTGGCAAGGCTTCATAATGATAAACCAGAAGCCTATGAAGTAAAACCTGTTAAAAACATAATAGACGAACAGCCGATTGTTAATGATACACAACTACGCTTCTGGCAATGGATAGGATATTATTATGCTGCAGCACCCGGTGAGGTAATGCAATCTGCGCTGCCATCTCATCTGAAACTGATCGGAGAAACCACTTTGAAATGGGCACCAGTACATGATGATGTAGTGTATGAATGGAGCAACGAAACATATCCTGCGGCAGAGGCATTGGAAATGCGAAAAGAACTGAGCATTAGCGAGTTAAGAGGATTGGTAGGGAGCAGGCACCTGACATCTGTACTAAACGAGCTAATTGAAAAAGAAGTAGTGCAGATACACGACGAACTGGAACCAACATACAAACCGAAGACGGAAAAAGTAGTATCACTAGCAGAACAGTATAGTAATGAGGAAGCAATGCATCAACTGTTTAACGAACTGGTACGTGCTCCCAGACAGTTAGATGTATTGATGGCATACACTGAGTTAAGTATCAAAAACAAAATTGTACGCCAATTTGATTTATTGGAGCGCAGCAGCGCTAATGCCGCACAAATAAAATCCTTGGCAGACAAGGGAATATTTAAGATTGAAGAACGCAATACCGACAGGCTGCAATACACAGGCGAGGTAGTGAATAAAGAAATAGATTTTACACCAGCGCAGCAGCAAGCATATGATGAACTGACGACAGGCTTGCAAGAAAAAAATGTCGCACTATTACAAGGTGTTACAGGCAGCGGCAAAACGCTGATATACATTCATAAAATAAAGGAGTGTATAGCACAGGGTAAGCAAGCATTGTTTCTGCTACCGGAGATAGGACTTACCACACAATTAGTGAGCAGGCTATATGCCTATTTCGGAGAGGAATTAGGGGTATATCATTCGCGCTTCAGTAATAATGAGCGGGTAGAGATATGGGAGAAAGTACGGCTTGGTAAATACAAAGTAGTGATAGGGCCACGGTCTGCATTATGGTTACCATATCAGCAGTTGGGCTTAATCATTGCAGATGAAGAACACGATGGCTCTTATAAACAGAAAGACCCCGCACCTCGCTTCCACGCGCGCGATGCAGCTATTTATCTTGCATCGTTGCACAAAGCAAAAACGATATTAGGCTCTGCAACACCGTCTGTAGAAAGCCTGTATAACGCCAGGCAAGGCAAGTATGCACACGTCAAACTGATGGAGCGATACATGGGGGTGAAGATGCCATCTATAGAAATGATAAATGCTGCTACCCTTGAGCAATTCAGGCAGCAGAGCATCAAACTCATAACCCCAGACCTGTTCAAGGCCATTGCCGAAACATTAGAGAAGAAGAAACAAGTCATTCTGTTTCAAAACCGTAGGGGCTACGCACCTTTTCAGCTATGCACAATGTGTGGTTGGGTACCGCAATGTAAAAACTGTGCAGTATCGCTTACGTATCATAAAAGCACCGATAAACTACATTGTCACTATTGTGGTCAAAAATCGGCCATCATACATACTTGCCCCTCGTGCGGCAGCAACCGCATACAAAGCAAGAGCTTTGGTACAGAAAAAATAGAAGAAGAAATACAAACCCTCTTCCCCAAAGCACGTACTGCGCGAATGGACATTGACACCATGCGCGGCAAACAAAGTATGCAACAACTACTGGATGAGGTAGAAAAGCGAAAAATTGACATACTCATCGGTACACAAATGGTAGTAAAGGGGCTTGACTTTGCTGGTGTATCATTAGTGGGTATTTTAAGTGCCGACAGTTTATTGAGCTACCCCGATTTCAGGGTGAACGAGCGGGCGTTTCAGCTAATGGAACAAGTAAGCGGGCGTGCCGGCAGAACTGATGGTGCCGGCAAGGTAATGATACAAGGATACAATCTTACACATCCTGTATTACAATGGGTACAGCAACACGATGTAGATGCTTTTTATGAACAGGAAATAAAATACCGTGAGTACTTTGCTTATCCACCATTTGCCAGACTTATCAAAATTACGTTCAAACACAAAGACGAACCCAAAGCTATTGAGGCTGCTATACGCATGTCACAGGTGCTTTCAACTACTAATGGCATTGCAGTACAAGGACCTGTACCAGCATTAGTGCCGCGCATTCGTAATCAGTACATTCAGGAAGTTTGGGTAAAATGCCAAAGAGATAACAAAGTGTTGGAAAATGTGAAGCATCAAATAGCAATAGAAAAGAGAAACATTACGTCTGAACGCGGTAACAATGCTCTTCAAATATTGATAGATATAGACCCGCAATAATAAAGGGGCATATAGCCCCTTGATAATTATGTGTAACAGAATGAATATTATACAATAAACGGACGCATAAATATCTCTGCATCAGCCATTGTCATTGGTTCATCCATTGCTTCTGTAGCCGCATTAAAAGAGACATCGAAACCATTGATGCCAACAGTGTTTATTTTCTGCTGAATTGTGTTGTCTTCATTTTGATAAGCTTTCTTTATTTCACCGATTAGAGAATTAGCCTCAGTGCCGGTAACCCAAGGCATCATATCAACACCTGTATTTCTTCTTAAAAAACGCACATGTGCTGCATGACGTGCATTGGCAGTTGCCATATTCATGGCATCAGAACGGAATGCTTTATTAGTCAGGAACATGTGTATACCTGTCAGATACATACGTACCGCGGCATCTTCTATTGCATGCGCTAAAGACAAGAATGTCTTATAATCAGACATGGCTTTAGGTATAGCACCCTTGCCGGTAAAATCGTAGCTTGGTTTAGTAGGTACAACATTGTTTGTTTTATTCAGGTAAAAAATCCAAAAAGCTACCTGTGCATTTTTATCTTTCAATATTTTTTGATAAGCCCCTTTATCACTTTCGGGTATAAGACCTGCAACACTCAGTGCTTGTTTATAAAATTCTGATTGCAGGTATCCCATATTAAGCAGAAAAATTATTGCCTCTGCCAATATATCCGTTGTCTTTGCTGCTGCTTTATTTACAGTAATACCGGCTATGGCAAAAGGAGATACTATCTTAGCCGCTTTGAAGCCAAGATTGCGAAGTATATGCCTCCTGTCAGCTTTTTCTTCAAATGCTTCAGGATGTACTTTTTCAAATTCCTTTAATATATCTGTGAGTTTCATCTTTAAGCTGTATTAATATTTTGGCACATTAGCACCTGATATACTTTTCTTGAAAAACTGGCGTGTTATATCCAATGAACTTTGCGGATCTTGCGGTACATCCATTCCGTTACCGTCTGTTTTTTCAGCAAATGTATTAGGATAAACAAAATTGTTTACAATAGCTGAATGCCTTGCATCAACTACTGCCATTTTACTTACGACTTGTATATTCTCTTCACTAATAAGTAGTTTACAAATACCACTTAATCCTGCAACTACGGTCTCTTCAAAAAACTTGGCTTTAGCCAACACACTGTTTTTAGAACTAAAATCTATTGAACTCCAATCATTTTCAATGCTTGGCGGTATAGCAGAAGTACCTAAATAGTTTTTTAAAAACTCACGATGTACAATCTCATGGTCGCGCATGGCTACAAAAAAACCTTTTTCTGTATCTGTCATGCCGGAGTATGGGTTTTTAACTACCTCAATGTAAAATGCCGCTTCAAGTTGTTGCAACAGGTAAGCATAGTTTAGCAAACCAGTATCGTTTGAGCCGAGATCTATTGCACCTTCTTCTACAAGCTTTGGATCATCTTCCTTTTTGCATGATGCGATGAGTATACCAGCGCCTGCAATAGCACCTGCATAGTTCAAAAATTTCCTGCGCGACAAAGAGGCATTTTCATGCGCTTTCTGGTCTTGCGTTGTTACTTCTTTCATAAGTAGCTGTTACTAATAATATTGCTCCTGTATCTATAAAAAATCAAATCATAAGGCTCCCAGCCGTCATACTGTGGTAAACCTTATACTTTGTGCTTAGTAAATCTAATATATGTTATCTGTTTTTCACAGCCTCGAGGCATAAAATTTTCGCTTTCTTTGCAATATTATTTATTAAGGGTACTAAAAATGCCTGACAATGAGTAGTATATTTATTTTGAATTATATGATTTACGATAAAATAAACATCATGTCTATATTGTTATCAGTGCCTGGTGTATGGGAAATTGTCATCATACTCGTTATAATCATCGTGTTGTTTGGGGCAAAGAAAATACCCGGGCTTGCGCGTGGTTTAGGACAGAGCGTGAAAGAATTTAAAGATGCCAAAAGCGGCAACGAGACAGAAAAGGATAAAGACGTAAAGCTTTAGTTTTTATTAATGGTGAATACAAAGGGCGTCTTCAAACGCTCTCTAATAGCCATGTTTACTTTTTTATGCTCTTTGATGAGCTTATAACGTTGCAAGTCTGCAATCTCCATACTGTTCACATACAGCCTATGTATGCTTACTTGGCGCAAGTACCCTGAAAGGAATATGGCTGTATTGACATCAGATGCTACAATGTCATTTCTATAATGAATCCATGTTTTTTGTTGCCCGCTCCACATAAACACTTCGCATTATTAGGATTATTATTAATGAAAACGCTTGGGCGATTTGTACACCCTGTTGATATCTGAACCGCAACCACAGCCTTTGCCACTGGCGCAACTGTCTATTAGTATCATCAACCCGCCTAATAGTAACAAGTAAACAAAGTTTTTGTTTCTTTTCATGTACATCAAATCTACTTTTGTAAAGTTAAGTATTCCACATTATCAAAAAAGCTAAACATATATTAATATGTCCCCTAGATTGGGGGCTGGGACATACTACCCGTTGTGTACCTATCATCCGTTACCTGCAAGGCAAGGGACACACTGTAACTCTGGCAGGCAACGATTGGCAGCGGAAGTACATCAGTGAAACCTTTCCGGGCATCCGCACCATACATATTGAAGGCTATAATGTACAATACAGTAATAGTGGTGCCGGCTTCTTACCGAACCTGTTTAAACAATTACCTGCTTTGCTTAAAACCATAAAAGCGGAAAAAAAGTGGTTGCTGAAAGAAGTAGCGAATAATGACTATGATGGTATAATATCAGATAACAGGTATGGTATGCATCACCCGGAAATACCATCTGTTATAATGACGCATCAGCTACTTGCACAAAGCGGAATGGGTAGCCTGATAGACAATCTGCTTCGAGGCATACACTATAAAAGACTGGAAAAATTTAATGCTTGCTGGGTAGTAGATGTACCCGGCACACCAAATCTGGCAGGTAAACTGGCACATCCTGCTATCATGCCAGCCAATGCTAAGTACATAGGGCTGCTATCGCAGATAGAAAAACGCTCAACATCTGAACAACACATATTGGTTTTACTTTCCGGTCCTGAACCACAAAGAACAATACTTGCCGATAAGCTATGGGAGCAGATAAAGAGCCATAACGGGAAAATTGTATTTATTGAGGGTATCGACAGTGTAACCAATAAAGGAATTATTCCCACACACATCAACTATTATAAACGCCTGACCAAAGAAATATTGGAACCGTTGATAGCAGATGCATCAATTGTAATATGCCGCAGCGGATATTCTACTATCATGGACTTGGTTGTATTGGGCAAAAAAGCAGTATTAATACCTACTCCCGGGCAAACGGAACAAATATTCCTTGGTAAACACCTTCATAAAGAGGGGATGTATTATTGTGTATCTCAAAACGAATTCGTATTAAATACAGTACTTGCAGATATTAAAGATTTTCCATTCAATATGCCATCACTACAAAACCCGCACAGGCAATACATAGGGGTGGTAGATGATTGGCTGGATAGTTTGTAAATCGTAGCTTTCAATACTGCATACTATCTTTGCGCCCAATGAATGACCGTGTCAAAGCACATCTGGCACTTTTGGGGGCTAACCTTTTTTATGGGGCAGGCTTCACAGTTGCCAAGCACATTATGCCGAGGTTGATACAACCTTTGGGCTTCATCTTTATCCGTGTCAGTGTGGTGATGGTACTGTTTTGGCTGAGTTATCTGGGGGGCAAAAAATTCCGTACAAAAATTGAAAAGAAAGACTGGCTGGTATTAGTATTGGGTGGACTATTTGGTGTAGCACTCAACCAAATGCTTTTCTTTCTTGGGTTGAATCTCACTTTTCCTATACATGCATCACTCATTATGATGAGTACACCCTTACTAATTACTATCATCGCTTTGTTTGTGTTGAAAGAACGTCTGAAGACGGAAAAAGCTATTGGTTTGTTAATGGGTATTGGCGGGGCTTTCCTGTTGATGAGTGCTGGTAAAGAAATTACCATGACGGGCAACTCCGCCATGGGCGATTTGTTTGTATTTCTGAACGCGGCATCTTACGCCATCTATCTGGTAATGATCAAACCATTGATGCAACGCTACCGACCTATTATAGTTATCCGTTGGGTTTTCTTTTTCGGGTTTCTGTTTGTGCTGCCATTCGGTTATCCGCAATTTGCAGCTATTGATTGGTCTTTTTTTCAAACGAGCGACTATGTTGCTGTTGCATTTATTGTCATATGTGTTACATTCTTTACCTACTTGTGGAACATCTACGCATTAAGGCACCTAAGCCCGTCGACGGCAGGAGCATATATTTATCTGCAGCCCATTTTTGCAGCTGTCATTTCAATGGTAGTAATAGGCGAGCAACTGACATGGATAAAGTTGTTGGCTACAATACTTATTTTTACAGGCGTATATCTTGTTAATTTCGGGTTTAAGAAAAAAGCAATCAATGAATAAAGAGGCAATTATAGGTGTAATAGGTGCGGGGGCAATGGGTAGCGGTATAGCACAAGTAGCAGCCATGGCTGGGCATAAAGTAGTGTTGTTTGATGCCAATGCTGCTGCATTGGATAAAGCAAAAGCATCATTGGCTGCTACCATCAGCAAGCTGGCAGAAAAAGGGAAAATCACCAACGCTGATGAAGTATTGAGCCGCTTTTCATATGCTGCTGATATAGCTGCGTTTGCTGATTGTGGTTTGATAATAGAAGCAATCATTGAAAACCTTGACATCAAAAAGAAAGTATTTGCAGATGTGGAAGCGGTAGCTAGTGAATCTTGTATATTGGCAACCAATACTTCATCACTATCCGTTACTTCCATAGCGGCTGCCTGCAAAAAAGCTGATAGGGTTATCGGACTCCACTTCTTCAATCCTGCGCCACTAATGGCATTGGTTGAAATCATACCTGCAGTTCAGACAGACGCTGCATTAGTTGATGCCTGCAAATCAATGATGGCGGCTTGGGGTAAGGCACCTGTTATAACTAAAGATACACCTGGTTTTATTGTTAACCGTGTTGCACGTCCGTTTTATGGCGAAGCGATACGTATCTATGAAGAAGGCGTAGCAGACATACCAACAATAGACTGGGCAATGACAGAAATAGCGGGTTTCCGTATGGGACCGTTTACACTGACAGATTATATAGGGCATGATGTAAACTATGTAGTTACGGAAACTGTCTTCCAGTCTTTCTTTTACGACCCTCGTTATAAACCATCATTTTCTCAAAAAAGATTATTGGAAGCAGGATGGCTGGGGCGCAAAACCGGGCGCGGTTTTTACAATTATGCAGAAGGTGTTGTACAACCAGAGCCAAATAAAGATATTGCTCTCGGTAATAAAATTGCAGAGCGTATCATTGCTATGCTGATAAACGAAGCAGTAGAATCATTGCATCTGAATATAGCGTCAGTACAGGATTTGGAATTGGCAATGACAAAAGGTGTAAACTACCCTAAAGGGCTGCTGCAATGGTGCGATGAATGGGGTGCTGCTAAATGTTTAGCGATATTGGATAATTTGTATAATGACTATCGCGAAGACAGGTATCGCGCTAGTGTACTGCTGCGCAAAATGGCTGCAGTAAATGCCAGATTTATACAATAATGGAAAACCTGAATAGCTATCTTATCAGTGCTCCGCTAGCAGCATTTGTTACATGGCTGACAGGTATTAGTTTATTGATTGTTTTTGATGCTGCGGGCATAGCTATTTTCAAAAGGAAAGAATTGTGGGCAAGGGCACTCTATTTTTTTTCCGGCCTGTTAATATTTGTTAACCTCTTGCTTTTGCTACCGCTCTTGCATTTGGCAACCCAACCCGTTTACAGAACTATTGCAGGCACAATAATAATTACCGGCATTATTCTATTGCCCAGACAAGCAGCATTAAAAGACTTTGTGGTGTTTTCCCCCTTTAACTCTGACAACACAATAGGCAAGCTAACTAAGTATATTTTATTACTGACACTTGGGGCATACTTTCTTATTTCATCCACACCGCCAACAGATGCCGATTCGCTCGATTATCATTTGGGTGTACCAGTTGAGATACTAAATAACAACAGTATTCTTCTCAATCCCGACAATCTTCATTTCAGGCTATTCGGTTTCGGTGAGCTATTGAATACTTTTGGCCTCGCAATAGGTTGCGCGCAATTTGGGGCATTTATCCAGTTTTTAGCACTATGCTGGATGTTATTAGTTGTTACTTCGTCAGTTCAAAAAGACAAACAGTTCCAAATAACTTCCATATGCCTAAGCATACCAATACTATTATTTCTTATTGCTACGCAAAAGCACCAATTAACTGGCATTGCAGCTACTACAGTATGCTTTTATGCGTTTTGTTTTAAATACAAAGACATTGATAAACGATTGTGTTGGGTATTTGCAGGCACTCTATTATTCGCAATAGGCATTAAATATTCATTCATTATCAGTGGTAGCATTTTAGCTCTTTTTTTTATTTATAGAACACATGAAAAAGTCACATTTACCTTTCGGCTAATAACAGTATTTATACTATTTCTATTGCCACTATTTACAATAAAATATTTCATTTACAAAGATCCATTATCTCCTATTCTGTCAGGCTATTTATCAGACGATAAAGTAGTTATTGACTTTTACAAAGCACTGAAAACAACTACAGACAACAAACTGCCTTTCCCCATTAATTTTTTCATTCCATCTAGCATTGGTTTTTTATCTGCCATCATGGGTGTAAGTGCTTTAATCATTATCGTACCACTTCGATTTATTAAACAGCATGGCACGGGGGTATCAATGATTATATTACTAACATTACTAAGCGTATTATTTGGGCAACATACCGCACGCTTTTTTCTGGAGTCGTTTTACTGGTCGGCAACATTAATAGTATTAATTAACAGTAATAGCAAATGGGTATCATATATATCAACCATCGCACAGATACAATTCTTAATCCTTTTACCTGTGGTTGTAATAGCCGCCGTCCATTTGTCAAAAGGCATACTTACAAATAACGGCAGACACCAAGTGATGAATGCATATGCTACGGGCTATGCAGAGAGCAGGTGGATAGACAGTATGCTGCCGCAAGATGTGGTAATATGTACCGATGTCAGGTCAAGGTCGTTGTTGCCACGCAGATATTTTCCTTTAGAATACCTTAATGCAGATACTGTAACTTTAAAAAATATGTTACAAAAATATGGTGTAGCGTATTTGATATTAGCAGACAAACCGCCTGAAAAAACTAAAAGTATAACCTTCTTTAAAGGCGAAGAAATTGCTTGCCGAGACTTTACTAAGGGCACTAGAAATCCAGCTAATAATACAAGATACAGATTACGTATATATCGTATAAGGAGCCTATAATACTACTTACAGGCAGCTATTTCAGGGTCAGTAGCTATTTTGTCCATGTTTTCTAATGCTTCTTCTACACTGGGATATTTTTTCATCACCAGTTCCAGCCTGCAATCGCAAGTGCTTTTAGCTTCGGCTTCTGTTTTGCCTGTTCCTCTGATACTTTCTACACAACTACTATGAAAAGATTTTTTGCTATCACCATCCCAACCACTGCAAGAACCCAATAGAATAGCTGCTGTAATAAGAAACAATGTGTTTTTCATACCCATTAGTTTGATGTTGAAGTTACGGTTAATATCCGAGGTTTACTGCTTGCTTTCCCCTAAATTTGCACCCGCATGAATTTGCAGGTGTTGCTGGGTTTGTATCAAAATGATATCCGCTTAAAACAATTAGCGGCTGGTATCTCATTGCCCCAACCGAGTATCCGCGCTTATTTAGACAATCTGCGTGGCTCTGCTGTCAACATGGTTGCTGCATCTGTCTGGCAACAAAGCGATGTAAGCCATATCTTCATCCTCAATGACAAAGAAGAAGCCGCTTATTTTCATAACGATCTTGAACATCTTACAAGTGCGCTGGATATTTGTTTCTTTCCAGACTCATTTAAAAGAGCCGGACATTACAATGAGCTGAACAGCAGCCATGTGATGCTGCGAACGGAAGCATTGACCAAATTCAGCGGTGAGCGTGTACATAAAAAAGTATTGGTTACGTACCCTGAAGCACTTTTTGAAAAAGTAGTGAACCCCAAAACGCTATCGGGCAATATGATAAGCATCAAAGTAGGTGAAAACCTGCAAGTAGATGCTTTGATGCAAAAATTTGTAGAGCTTGGTTTTAAGCGTGAAGATTTTGTATATGAGCCGGGACAGTTTGCTATGCGTGGTGGCATACTCGATATTTATTCATTCGGCAATGAACATCCCTACAGGTTAGAATTGTTTGGCAACGAAGTAGACAGCATCCGTATTTTCAATCCAGAAACACAACTGTCAGAGCGTAAGCTGTTACAAGTATCTATCTTACCGAACATCGAAACTAAATTTGACACCAAAGAAAAAATATCATTGCTCGATTACCTGCCGCAGAACACGATAGTATGGGCTAAAGACCTTGACTTCACCATTGGTAGGTTGGCAAAGATGGAACATGATTTGCCCGATAGTTTTACACTCGGGCAGATAGCCATAGACCACGATGAAGACTGGATAAAAGAACTGACAAAAGATGATTTTGAAACCAGTGAACAATGGGCAGCACAGGTAAAGAAACGCCATCTGATAGAATGGTACAACCATTCACTGGAGCGTATTACTGGAGATGAGCCAACAACACTGCAATTTGCTACAGAAGAACAACCCGTATTCAACAGGCAGTTTAATATGCTGATAGATGATTTGCAAAAACGCGGGGCGCAACAATATGTGCCATACATCTTTGCAGAAAACCCCAAGCAACTTGAGCGCCTACGTAGCATATTTGAAGACCTGAATGCGCAGATAAATTTCGTGCCGTTACCTACTGCTATCAGCAAAGGTTATATAGATCATGAAAAGAAAATACTCTGCTATACCGACCACCAGATATTTCAACGCTACCACAAATACAAAGTAAAACAAGCATATACCAAGGGCAAAGCACTTACCATGCGTGCCCTACGCGAATTGCAGCCCGGCGACTATGTAACGCATATAGACCATGGCGTAGGTATATATAGCGGATTGCAGAAAATAGAGGTGAATGGCAATATGCAGGAAGCTATCCGCATCATTTACCGTGATAATGATGTGTTGTATGTAAATATCAACTCGCTGCATAAAATAAGTAAGTACACTGGTAAAGAGGGCACACAACCCAAAGTGAACAAACTCGGTAGTGATGCTTGGGAAAAACTGAAGAATAAAACCAAGAAGCAGGTAAAAGACATAGCCAGCGACCTGATAAAACTATACGCCAAACGCAAAGCATCACAAGGCTTTGCACACAGCCCAGATAGTTATTTGCAAACAGAGCTGGAAGCATCTTTCTTTTACGAAGATACACCTGACCAGAGCAAAGCTACTGCCGATGTAAAGCGTGATATGGAGTCGCCATCGCCAATGGATAGATTGGTATGTGGCGATGTTGGTTTTGGAAAGACAGAAGTGGCCATACGTGCTGCTTTCAAAACAGTGGGCGACAGCAAGCAGGCTGCCATATTGGTACCTACAACTATTTTAGCTTTTCAACACTATCAAACGTTCAAAGAACGCTTGCGCGATTTCCCATGTACCGTAGATTATGTGAACCGTTTTAAGAGTACCAAAGAGAAGAAGGAAACCCTTAAAAAGTTGGAAGAGGGGAAAATAGACATCATTATCGGCACACATGCTTTGTTGGGTAAAGACGTTAAGTTTAAAGACTTGGGGTTGCTGGTAATAGATGAAGAACAAAAATTTGGCGTAGCTGCGAAAGAAAAACTCCGCCAACTCAAATCTAATGTAGATACACTCACACTTACTGCTACACCCATACCTCGTACGCTACAGTTTTCGCTGATGAGCGCACGCGATTTGAGTATCATCAACACACCGCCGCCCAACCGCCAGCCTGTACATACAGAGATAATGGTATTTGACGAATACGCAATCCGCGATGCGATATATTTTGAAGCTGAACGTGGCGGACAGGTTTATTTTGTGCATAATCGTGTACAAAGCCTGCCGGAGATGGTGAACCTGCTACGTAATTTATGTCCTGATTTGGAAATAGGTATGGCGCATGGGCAGATGGAAGGGCATAAACTGGAAGAAGCACTTTTTGATTTTATAGAGAAGAAGTATGATGTGCTTTGCTGCACCAATATTGTAGAAAGCGGTGTTGATATCTCAAATGCTAACACCATCATCATCAATAACGCTCACCAGTTCGGGCTTAGTGATTTGCACCAGCTACGTGGCCGTGTGGGGCGTAACAATAAGAAAGCATTTTGCTACCTGATAGCACCCCCTACCAGCACACTACCAAACGATAGCCGCAAACGCCTGCAGACATTAGAGCAATTTAATGAGTTGGGTAGCGGCTTCCAGATAGCTATGCGCGACCTTGACATACGCGGTGCGGGCAACTTGTTGGGTGGCGAGCAGAGTGGTTTTATTGCAGAGATAGGTTTTGAGATGTATCAGAAGATACTGGCAGAAGCCATGCGCGAATTGAAAACCAGTGATTTTAAAGATGTATTCATAGAAGAACTGGAACGTAAGCGCGACTATGTAAGCGACTGCACAATCGATACCGACCTTGAAATACTCATACCCGATAGCTATGTAGAAAGTATAACAGAAAGGCTATCGCTCTATACACAGCTGGATGATATAGAAGACGAAGAAAAACTAAACGCTTTTGCCACCGAATTGCAAGACCGTTTCGGCCCAATACCGCCACAGGTACAGGAGCTGTTCACAACTATACGTTGCCGCAGCATAGCAAAAGAGCTTGGCTTTGAAAAGCTTATTCTGAAAAATGAGCAAATGCGCCTGTACTTTGTCAGCAACCCCGACTCACCTTATTTCGAGTCTGCTACCTTCAACCATATGATGGCGTATATACAAAAGCATACCAACAATGCAAGGCTCAAACAAGTAGGCAAAAACTTTATGCTGCTGGTAGACAGGGTAAAGAATATGGGGGATGTGCTGTGGTTTTTGGAAGGCATACTCAACAGCCAAAAAATAGCAAACTGATAATAAAGCTTCTTTTATCTGCAAACTTGTTTCTGTATATTGGCAAGGATAACGAAGGCTAACCCCTTGATTTTTTACACCCCCGATACCTGAACAGGTATGAGCAAAACAAGGATAGTAATTGCAGACGACCACCACATATTGCTGGATGGTTTAAGTGCCATGTTGCAAAAACATGCAGATATTGAAGTAGCCGGTATGTACGACAACGGTACAGCACTTTTCGATGATATTAAAAACACCAAACCCCATGTAGCGTTAGTTGACATCAATATGCCTGGCATGGCTGGCGATGTGCTTACCCGAAAAATAAAAGAGTTTTACCCCGATATATTTGTCATTACACTTTCCATGCACGACGATGCAGGGCATATCATGGATATGATAGAAGCAGGTGTCAATGGTTACTTGCTGAAAAATGTAAATGATAAAGAATTGGTAGATGCCATACGCCAGGTGGCACAAGGCAAAATGTATTTCTCATCAGAAGTATCTGAGAAAATAACTACGATGGTGGTGCAACAGCAAAAGAGGCTGAACGAACCCGAAGAAACCAGGCTGACTGAACGAGAACTGGAAATACTGAAATTGATAGCACAGGAATATAGTAACGCGCAAATAGCAGACACCCTATTCATCAGCGAGCGTACTGTAGAAACACACCGCAAAAATATGCTCCGCAAAACCAATAATAAAAGCGTTGTAGGGCTTATTAAATATGCAATAGAGCGCAACCTGATATAACGCATCCGTGCTGGTACGTAGATAAAAATACCTTCATAATTGTATTGAGCCGCCTGACGGGTGGTTCTACTTTTGTAGCAATGGATAAATCTATTGTTAACGCAAATCTCCTTAATATGAAAAAGTTATTTTTATTTGCAGCATCTGCAATGATCATGTTCGCAAGCTCTTGCGATAAAAAAACAACTACTACAACACCAACTACTCCAACAACGCCTACAACACCCAGCGGGCCAACACCACCAACACCTACACCATCGGGCAACGATATCAGCGGTGCACTTATCAGCATCAAGATGGATTATTCCACACAGCCTGCGGGCTCACCCATTCCTGTATCATTAGTTTCTGAAATAGGTACTGCTGTATTTTATTCTACACCAGGCGGTACAACATTTGCCGATGCAGGTACAGTATCTGTAAATGGTACCACTCTAGAAAAGCAAACTAATAATTCGTACAACAAACTGGCTACTACGGGTATGACACCATCCAGCCTTAACTTCGGCAGTGGCTCAAGCTCTAAATCAAGTTGGAGTGTTGGTGGTGCCGGTAGCGTAGCGGCTTTCACATATGACCATACAGGTACTTTCCCTAATTACTCAGGTACATTACCAACAAGTGTTACTAAATCAAGCGGTGTTACACTTACGCTCAACTCATCGACAGTTAGTGGTGCAGACTCTGTATATGTAGTCATAGCAGCAGGCAGCTCGTCATTTACTAAAGGCTACTCTGCAACAGCTGGCAGCATCACTATCAGTGCGTCCGATTTGTCTGGCTTCCCTACTGTATCAGATAATACTGCACTGATAGAAGTTTGTCCGTTCAAATATTTGATAAACACTATTGGTGGTAAGAAGTATGTGTTCATTAAAGAACAAGCCATCGTAAAAAATATCAACATCAATTAATACACCCCTGATTGCAGACAAAAGCAACATGCGGATAAATCCTCTTGGACGAATAGTTTCAGAGGGTGGATTTATCCTAAAAAAAGCGAGGTATATACCTCGCTTTTTGCTTTTGTAATTTAGCTACATTTGTACACTAAAACTTATTCCCTTATGAAGAAGTATTTTCTTTTGGTTTGTACTCTTTTTGTATACCAACCATCATTTTCACAAATCTACAAGTGGGCTAAATCTGTTGGTGGAACTCAGAATGACGTTCCAACAGAAACTATAACTGATGGTGTCGGCAACCTTATTACTACTGGCGTATTTGCCGGGACTGTAGATTTTGACCCTGGTACTGGCATTGTTAACTTAACTTCTGCAGGCTCATCTTACTGGGATGCATTCATAATGAAAACTGACCCGGCGGGTAATTTGGTTTGGGTGAAACAAATTGGTGCAGGCGGTGCTGATAAAGGACTTTCTGTAACAGTAGATGCGTCTGATAATATATATGTTGCAGGATATTTCTCTGATTCGGTAGATTTTGATCCTGGGTCGGGAGTTTTTAAATTATCGCCAGACGTAAACTCACACACAGTACCATTCTTATTGAAGCTTAACAGTTCTGGGAACTTTCTATGGGCAACAAAACAGGAAAGCATCTTTTCTCCTGAAGCTGTAGATATTGCTACTGCAAAAACTTCTGTACGCGTAGATAATGCTGGTGATGTTTTTATAGCTTATGACTTCAAAAGCCACTATGCACTTCAAATTGATAAATATTCTGGTAGCGGAACTAAAATATGGAGTAATTATTTTTTATATAAAACCAATACATCAGAAGTCTATTATCCTAGCCTTGCAATTGATCCATCCGGAAATCCTATCCTAGCTGGGCGGTTTAATGGCGATATTGATTTCAATCCAAAAGGGGCTAGTAATGTAATATTTGGCCCTGCATTCAGCATATTTGTGGCTAAATTATCTGGCTCTACGGGAAATGTTACATGGTTAGATAGGTTCGATAATTGTCCATTAGTCTATTCTTTAACCACAGATGCTACCGGTAATATCATAATGGGTGGGGCTACAGGTAGTGATCCAGTTGATTTAGACCCTGGTCCTGGCGTTTATTCTGTTCCCGGAGGCTCAGGTTTATATGGGTTTATACTCAAACTTACTAATACAGGAACTCTTTCATGGGGGCATCCATACGGCACTTCTTATCCTTATGGCATTTGTACAGATGCCTCCTCTAACATCTATGCGACAGGTTATTATAAATATACTGTTGATTTCGATCCTAGTCTTTCAGATGCCATTTTAAATAACCCTAGCGCTGATAACATCTTTATTCTCAAACTGACACCATCAGGTTTATTCGGTTGGGTTAAAGAAATGGGTGGGAATGGTGCAGAAGAAGGGCTTAGTATTGCTGTTAGCAAAACAAATGCTATATATACTGTCGGTAGATTTTATACCACTGTTGATTTTGACTACCCGAACGGTAGTAACCTCAATGCTAATGGATTTGATGATATTTTTATTCATAAAGTAGAAAGTTGCGGAACAATTGATAATAGCGTAACGAAAAATGGGGGTGTATTAAGTGCCAACTTATTAGGAGCTACATACCAATGGGTTACATGCCCTAACATGATACCCATAACAAATGCAAGCAGTAAGATATTTACACCATCATCGTCAGGTTCTTATGCTGTCATCCTCAATCAAAACGGGTGCATTGATACTTCAAGCTGTCAATATGTTTTTGCAAACAGTATTGTGCATCATAGCAACAACATAAATGCGCATATCTTCCCAAACCCTTTTAATGATTTTTTCACAATAGATATGGGCAAGCCTTACAACAATATTACGATTGAAGTGAGGTCATTATTGGGGATTACAGTTTTTAAACAGACGTATACTAATAAGCAGATGATACCTGTAAAGGCTTCGCTGCCCTCTGGTACATATATAGTTAATATTGTGACTGATAATGGCGAACGTGCAATATTAAAGACAGTGAAAGGTGAATAATCTATTCATATTGAAATAAAAAAAGCGAGGTATATACCTCGCTTTTTTGCTTTTATAATTTTATCAAATCGTCTGTCTTATTGTCGAAAAACTGGTATTGGGTGATGCCCGCATTATTATCTTCCACTATTAACAACTTCGTTTTATACTGTGCAATCCATTTTTTAACTATAGATTTTTTGAAGAAACTACCCTTAGTAAGATAAGCTGCCAATATAGGGTGTATATGCAGCGATAAGTCGCGATGCCCCTGGTCTACCAGATAACGGACATCTTTTTCTATCTCATCGGCTACCAATATAGAAGGACCAATTTTTCCCGTACCCTTGCACGATGGGCATAGTTCGGCAGTAGATATATTCAGTTCTGGGCGAAGGCGTTGACGTGTTATCTGCATCAGCCCGAATTTGGATATTGGTAGTATAGTATGTCTAGCCCTGTCATGTGCCATAAATTTCTCTACGGCTTCCAGCAGTTGCTTTTTATTGTCGGGCAGCTTCATGTCTATGAAGTCTATGATGATGATGCCACCCAAATCGCGCAAACGCATCTGTCTGGCTATCTCTTCTGCAGCCTCTAAGTTGGTAGCCAGTGCATTTTGTTCTTGCCCGGAATCGTTGCTGCGCGTACCACTGTTTACATCTATTACATGCAGTGCCTCGGTATGCTCGATTATCAGGTATGCCCCGCTCGATAGGTTGACGGTTTTACCAAAGGAAGCTTTTACCTGTTTGGTAATACCATACTGGTCGAATACGCTAATACCTGCATTGTGGTATGTAACAATATCTTCTTTCTCAGGTGCTATGCGGGCTATATAATCTTTTGTTTCACCGTGCAGCTTCTTGTCATTCACCACTATTTTCTGAAAGCTGTCGCTTAGCAAATCGCGCAGTATAGAAGTTGTTTTGTCCTGCTCGCTCATGATGATTTGTGGTGCTTTCGCGCCTTTCAGGCTGCGCTGCATGTTCTTCCACATTTCTTCTAATGCCAGCAGGTCGGCATGTAACTCGGCAGTATTTTTACCTTCGGCAGCAGTACGCACTATCACTCCAAAGTTTTTGGGCTTGATGGACTCCACAATCTTTTGCAGGCGTTTGCGCTCTTCGGCAGAATGTATTTTACGCGATATGGCAACAACATCATTAAAAGGTGTCATCACCACAAAACGGCCTGGCAATGATATTTCGCAACTAAGGCGAGGGCCTTTGGCAGAAATGGGTTCTTTTAATATCTGCACCAATACCTCTGGTTTGGGGTTAGCAACTTCTGTTATCTTACCCGTTTTTACAATTTCAGATTCGTTTTTGAACTTGCCAAAATCTTCACCCCAGCTTGTATTGCCTTCTATAGATTCTTTGGTAAACTTTACCAACGAGCGAAAGTATGGGCTCAGGTCTGTATAATGCAGAAAAGCATCTTTCTCGTATCCAACATCCACAAATGCCGCGTTGAGCCCAGGCATTAGTTTTTTTACCTTGCCGAGGTACAAATCTCCAACAGCAAAGTTGTCCTGGCCAACCTGATAATGCAGTTCAACCAGTTTTTTATCTTCCAGCAAGGCTATTTCCACACCCTCGCCCGAAGCATTAATAATGAGTTCTTTGTTCATTCACCGTGATTTTCCAATTACACTTGGCCGGTGCGTGATTCCTGAAGAATATTTTGAAAAGACAAAATGTAATAACAAAACCCTACATCTGTAACAGTGCAGCTAATATATCAGAAGCACGGCAACAGATGTAGGAATACAGTATTACTACAGATTGTATTAGGAAAAGGGAAGCAGGAGCGCGCCCGGCTTTACCTTATTTCTTCTTATGGCGATTTTTTCTCAAACGCTTTTTACGTTTGTGAGTAGCAATTTTATGTCTTTTTCTTTTCTTACCACAAGGCATAACACGAATAATTTTATAGTTACTTAAATGAATTTATATAATTGTCAATCTCTTTATCGAACTCGGGATTATTCACTATCTCCTTACATTTTTCAAACAATTCGATAGCTTTCTGTTTATCTCCCTTGCCCTTATAAGTTTCTGCCAGAAAATACATTGCTTCCGTATTCTTCGGCTCTTGCTTCAAGACTGTTTCAAACCGCCCTACTGCCTTGTCATACTGCCCCGATTGTATTGCCAGCCTGCCCAACATTAAGTTGGCAGGTATGTTATCAGGTTTTTCGCGGGTAATGCCTAACAGTAATTGTACTCCCTGCATCGTTTCACCAACCCCCTCAATATAAGCAGCCGCTAAGGCCATTTTCACCGTATCATTTTTGGGGTTCAACTCCATTGAGCGTTGAAAACACGCTATGGATTGCTGCGCCTCCCACATGGTAACAGCGGGCGAACCGCTTCGTTGCATGAGGTCCAAAAATAATTGGCCTGCAAAGTTGAGGTTTTTTTCCGAATTCTCCAACTTAGCCGATAATCCGTAATAATAAGCAGCAACCGGGTATTGTTTATGTTCCTGCCATACTTTACCCAATTTCCAGTAAACAGGTGCTTTTTTTACAGAATCTGTAATAGTTGAAAGTTCCTTTTCTACTATTGCCAGTTCTTCCATAGCATGTTCAGGAAGTGTTTTTCTGGCAGCATTCTCTATAGAGTCAAAAGATGCCGGTTGTATTGGGGTGTGAGGTGCATTCATACCGCCTTGCATACTGGCAACAGCACCTGTTTCTTTCTTTTTAGATGGGGGTGTTGTATTGGCACCAAAGTATAACAAGGCTGTAAGGCCTATGGCAGCGGCTATTGATATATAATGTATGGGTCGCAAAACTGTAAATTCTGCGCAAAGGTATGCTAATTATGCCTTCGTATTAATATTACTTATTCTTGGTCTTCAAAATCACCTTTATGCTCCTTCAAATCATGCTTAGACTCTTTTACAGCCTGCATAAACTCCTTAGCTGGCTTGAAGGCAGGGATGAAATGTTCGGGTATCTCAACTGCAACATTCTTCTTAATGTTACGACCGATTTTTGCTGCACGCTTTTTGAGTATAAAACTTCCAAAACCACGAACAAAAACAGGCTCCCCCTCTTCCAACGAGTCTTTAACTTCTTTAAAAAAAGCTTCCAACGCTACCAATATATCTACTTTAGGGATACCGGTTTTTTCTGCAATCTTAGTTACTACGTCCGCTTTTCTCATATTGTGGAAATTTTATAATGGTGAAATATTGATATTTATTAAATATTGGCTATGTAAGACGCTTCAAATCAGTACACTTTAACATAAAACTATAGTAATAATCGCTTATTAGAAGTTAAAATTGTTCGAGATTAAAAATTAATTAAAATGACAATGTAAAATATTGTGGCAATGAAGACTATGCCAAATTGCACGTGGTATTGTTGAATATTAAAAGTATTGATTTGTTAGGAATCAGATTTGCAGAAATGGGAAAAATAAATTTTAATCTATTTTTAATGTTGTTACGTGCTTTATAAGCAAAAACAACTGGTTACATGAAAGAATTGATTGCATCGTCAAGGGTATGTGGGTTAGATTTGCATCACGTAAAAAATGACTTATCAGTGCAGGAAGTAAGAAAACGAAAGGCAGTAGCATATTGGTTATTGGCGGGTGTTATCATGATTGTGATACAGGTATTGCTGGGAGGTGTTACCCGGCTTACAGGTTCCGGGTTATCTATTACTGAATGGAAACCTATTATGGGTGCTATGCCGCCCATGAGTGACGATACATGGCAGACAGCATTTGAAAAATACCAACAGATAGCACAATACAAATACCTGAATAATCATTTCACAATAGATGACTTCAAATTCATTTTCTTTTGGGAGTGGTTTCATCGTTTATGGGCAAGATTACTGGGTGTTGTTTTTGCTATTGGTTTTATTTACTTCTTGGTGCGCAGGTATTTCGACAAAGCAATGATTATACCTTTTATCATTCTGTTTATTCTCGGTGGTGTGCAAGGATTGATTGGATGGATAATGGTGGCAAGTGGCGTAAATGATACCGACCTGTATGTAAATCACATAAAACTAGCACTGCATTTTATGGCTGCACTCTTGTTGCTTTGCTATACGCTGTGGTTTGCCTTAAAATTATTAGTAGCTGATCGTAAATTAACTGATAATAAAAAGCTCCTCACCTTTACCAACATATCTATTATTGTGCTGGCGGTACAATTAGTTTATGGTGCATTCATGGCAGGCCTGAAAGCAGCAATGGCTGCACCTACATGGCCAGACATCAATGGTATGTATATACCCGACAGCCTGCATATGCACAGTTTTATAAACCATCCCATCAATGTGCACTTTATGCACAGGCAGTTAGCTTACCTGCTGTTTGCACTTATCATGTTTTGGTTTGGCAGTGTTACTAAATTTTCGAAACAACATACATCCAGCCTTATTGCATCCGCACGGTGGTGGCCTTTTGTTCTTGTATTTATACAGGTATTACTAGGCATTCTCACTGTTATCAGTGCGCCCAAAATAGTGCCCGGTAAATTCGGCACATTTGAAATACTAGCGGAGCTTCATCAGCTTTTTGCCATGTTCCTGCTCATGGCATTGGTAGTATGCCGCTATGCATTTCGCCGCCCTGCGAATTAATGTAAATAATACTCTGCGCTTACAAAAGCACCGAAACTTAGTTGTAACTTAATAGTAGATTACACTTCGGTATGAACAGTGTATTGAAAAACATATTCCAGTTTCTGCCAGTACAGTTACTGATACTTCACTTTCGTAAGTATCAATTATTACTATTGTTTTGGGTGGTAATAATAACTACCATTACTGGGCATTTTGCTGCTATATTTGGCGCCAGGTCGCTATTCTTAGCCCCCGAATATCAGGGTAAAATCAGCTTTTTCAGCATGTTTATCTTGGGTGGTGCTATGGCTGTATTCGTTATGTCATGGCATATTACCACATTCATTATTCATAGTGCACGCCTGCCGTTTTTAGGTGCTATGAGGCATGCTTTTATTAAATATTGTATCAATAATTCCTTACTACCGTTGGCATTTCTTGTGTTCTACTCATTTGCAGTTACACACTATCAATTGCGCGATGAACATACTAGTGCCTCAAGAGCATTCCTTTTTCAGTTGGGTTTCTATACAGGGTTTATACTTATCATCATCGTATCGTTTGCTTACTTTTTTCGGGTTGACAGAGATTTGCTGAAGGTGGTATTATCGCGCATTGCCAATCCATCGCGGGTTAAAAATTTTATCCCCTATGATGCGCTCGATTATGAGATAGATGTAGTGAATACAAAAACATTTCTGTCGGGCAGGCTCAAAATAAAACGTTGCGATGAACTGGAGACTTTTTCGCCCCGCCTTTTACAAACCGTGCTACGCAAGCATCATCGCAATGCTATTACCGCCAGCATATTCGCATTGATGATGCTGTGGGCATCTGGCTTTTTTGTTGACAAACCCATACTACGCTTACCTGCAGGTGCTGGTTTCCTCATCCTGTTTTCTGTAGTGCTTGGCATTGTAGGTGCAATGAAATATTTTTTACGTAGCTGGGAGGTATTGGGTTGGATTTTTATCATTGCCACTCTTTCTGCATTGGTCAAAAATGATGTTTTTGATGTACGAAGCATCGCTTACGGATTGAATTACAAAACATCTGTTACAGAAAAACCTAAGTATGACACACAAAGCCTGAATGCAATATTTACAGACAGCCTTTGTAAGCAAGATAAGCTATTGGAAGAAAAACGATTGGCGTTATGGCAAAGCAAGCGTATAGCAGCAGGTGATACAAATGCACCACTGGTAGTAGTATGTGTAAGCGGTGGCGGTAACAGAGCAGCATACTGGACATTCAGAAACCTGCAATACTTGGATAGTATCACAAACGGCAGACTATATAACAACACATTACTTATAACCGGTGCATCCGGTGGTATGTTAGGGGCTGCCTATTGGCGTGATGTGCAACACAAGTACAGGCAAATTAATCAGCCATCGCTTTATCAGCAACAGCATCAGGATAATATTGGTAAAGACCTGCTGAATGCGATTGTATTCTCATTGGTAAGTGTTGATCTTGTATCTCCTTTCAACAAAATAGCGGTGGCAGGGTATTCCTACAAAAAAGATCGTGGTTATGCGATGGAACAGGAATTGATACGTAATACAGATGGCATATTGGATAAAAACTTGGGCTATTATACTACCAAAGAACAAAACTGTGAAATGCCTGCGCTGATAGTCAACAGTACTATTATCAACGATGGCAAACGCCTGATGATGGCTGCATCACCCGTAAGCTATCTCTGCAAGCCTGCTTACGATAGTAACAATGATAACGCTTTGGTAGATGCTATAGACTTCAGCAGATTTTTTGCCAAACAAGATGCACATAACATGCGCATCACTTCTGCCCTTCGTATGAATGCTACGTTCCCTTATATATTGCCGGTAGTACGGCTGCCGTCTGTCCCGGAAATGAATACGATGGATGCAGGACTACGAGATAACTTCGGTATTGAAGTGGCAGCGCGATACCTGTATAGTATGAGTAACTGGATAAACGCAAACAACAAAAAGGTAATACTGTTGCAAATACGCGATACCAGAGAAAATCAGCTATTCCCGCAATCGCATATCAATTCGTTAGGTAGTATGGTGTCCAGCCCATTGTTTGTAATACAGAATAAATGGGAGAGTTTCCAGTCTTACGGCCATGCCTATCTGAAAGACTATGCCAATAGCTTGTTTGGCAGCAGGTTGCAGATAGTAACTATGGAATATATACCCGAACACGAGGATAAAACGGCTGCCCTCAACTTTCACCTCACACAGCGGGAAAAGAAAGATTTGTTACAGTCCGTTTATTCACCACAAAACCAGGCTGATGTAAATCTCATCAAACAAATGCTAAGTGAATAATACAGATTAACTTAGCGGACAAGAATTTTCATGAAAGTAACAGGTTTCAGCATCATCCGTAACGCAGTAAAATATGATTACCCCATCGTGGAAGCGATACAATCTGTACTGCCGGTGTGCGATGAATTTGTGATAGGCATCGGGCAATCTGAAGACGATACGATAGCATTAATAGAAAACATCAACAGCCCTAAAATAAAAATCATACACACCATTTGGGACGATAGCTTACGCACAGGCGGACTAGTATTGAGCGATGAAACCAATAAAGTTTTCAAAGCCATAGAAGAAGATACTGATTGGTGTTTTTACATACAAGGCGATGAAGTGATACATGAGCAATACCACAAAGCCATCCGTAGTGGTATGCAGCAATATTTAGACGATAAAAGGGTAGATGGTCTGCTGTTTAAATACCTTCACTTTTATGGCTCTTACGACTATGTAGGTAGTTCTACCCGCTGGTATCCGCACGAAATACGCATCATCCGCAACAATAAAAGTATTTATTCTTACAAAGATGCACAGGGTTTCCGTAAGGGTGATGATGAAAAACTGCAAGTAAAATTATTAGACGCTTATGTGTACCATTATGGCTGGGTAAAGGACCCGCGAGCCATGCAACGCAAGCAGGAGAATTTTCATAAAATGTGGCACGACGATGCGTGGCTGGAGAGCAACGTCATCAAAGCGGAAGCTTTTGATTATGTGGGTGATATTGACGAGTTAGCAAAGTTTACAGGCACGCATCCAGCCGTTATGCAGGCACGTATCAACCGCATCAACTGGCAATTTGATTACGATATATCGTACAATAAGCGAAGCCTGAAAACAAAATTCAAGCAATTTGCCGAGGATGTGTTAGGTATCAGTATGAGTTATAAAAACTACAAACTCATCTAGGCGAGCACAGCTTCGCTATCTCTGTTCAGAAATTGTTCTGCTTTTATCAAATCGTCGTGCAGCAGCCTGTCTGTTGGCATAAACGGTACTTCTTTACGAAAAGCTGCATGCAGTTTTTCCAGCCCAGCAGACGTGCTTGCAGGCCTTCGTAAATCTAATGCTTGTACTGCAGTCAACAGTTCTATCGCTAACACTCGTTGCACATTCATCACCACACGGCGTAATTTGGTTGCAGCATTTGCCCCCATGCTCACATGGTCTTCCTGCCCGTTACTGCTTACGATACTGTCAACCGATGCAGGAGTACATAATTGTTTACTCTGACTCACTATGGCAGCTGCCGTATATTGTGCTATCATAAAGCCACTGTTTACGCCGGCTTCAGGCGCAAGGAACGGCGGCAGGTTGCGCTGCCCACTGATTAATAAATATGTTCTTCTTTCAGAAATATTGGCAAGCTCTGCAATGGCTATTGCAAGAAAATCAAGGTTCAGGGCTAACGGTTGCCCATGAAAATTACCACCGCTCATGATGGCATCTTCATCATGAAAGACAATGGGGTTGTCTGTCACCGAATTAATTTCTGTTTCTACAATACTGCCTACCATATCTATCACATCCTTACTGGCACCATGCACCTGCGGCATGCAACGAAAAGAATAAGGGTCCTGTACTTGTTCTTTTGGCATGGCCTGTATAGCACTACCCTGTAGCAATGCCAGTATACGTTGTGCCGTTGCTATTTGCCCTTTGTGCGGGCGCACACGATGTATTGGGTGTTTAAATGGTTCATCCTTTGCCATAAACGCATCTGCAGATAAGGCGCCGATAACATCTGCCCATGCAGCTAATTGTTTAGACTTTATCAAACACCATACGGCATGGCTGCTCATAAACTGAGTGCCGTTTAACAAAGCTAAACCCTCTTTAGCAGCTAATGGTATTGGCTGCAAGCCTGTTTCCTGCAATACTTCTCCTGCATCCCTCACTGCACCTTTATAGCGCACTTTACCTTTGCCGAATATCGGCAGGCTCAGATGCGCCAACGGTGCCAAGTCGCCCGATGCGCCGAGTGAACCTAGCTCATATACCACCGGCGTAATGCCCAAGTTGTAAAAGTCTATCAAGCGCTGTACAATCTCCTTACGTACGCCGCTATAACCACGCCCTAAGCCATGTGATTTTAACAATAGCATCCAGCGTACTATGTCTTCAGGCACTTCATCGCCCATACCACAGGCATGAGAGCAAACTAAGTTTTCCTGTAGCTGCGATAATTCGTCATCTGCAATCCGCACATTACAAAGCGAACCAAAACCCGTATTAATACCATAATAGGTTTGTCCTTTTTGTAGTATGTTGTCAAGGTATTCACGGTTAGTTGTAATGCGTGTAAAAGCATCTGTTGGCAACGAGAATGAAGATGCATTCCACTTACTCAGAAAATCAATTGAAATATGTTCAGGAAGTTCCATTATACTGTATTGTGGCAGCAAATGTACTTATTAGCCCCGAAAGGCTGAAACAGCTATTTTTTAGCTATGTCTTTTTCAATAATCACTCGCAAATCGGCCTCAATGCTTTTGCTGACAGACTCCGTTATTCTGCCAACTTCTTCATTGTCTTTTACCAATATAAATGCAGGTACACGGGTGATGTTGTAAAACTTGCTCTCCCCGTATTTTGTTTGCTTATTCCTGTCTACTCCATACATGGTGTACATAGGCATCGGGTAATTGACCATGCCCATTACTTTCAACAGTTTAGGTACTAATATTTGAGAATCCTCACACCATGTGCCCATTACCGTAACGATGCTGTAATTGGCAAGGTGTTGTTGCAGAAAAGCTATGTCTTGCATATCAGGCTTGTAGGCATTAATACCGCTTTCCAGCCATTTAAAACTGGGCTCTTTTTGCAAATCATTAAATAGGATTTGACCTTTAAATACTACCGACCCGTTTTGAGAGTCAACAGAAGTGTAATAATCTGATTGTGCAAACGTCATCATACTCATCATCAACAATACTGCTGTCAATAAAATCCTCATGTAAGCTGTTTTCTTATCTGTAATAATTTGCTCCGCAATACCTGTAATGACTTTTTCAGGTCAACTTGCTGTACTGATATTTTGCGATTTTCTTTCAGTTTTGACTTCGCACCGCTGATCGTAAACCCACGCTCCTTAACAAGATGGTAAATGGTATTGATTTCTCGTACTTGCTCGGGTGTATATAACCTGTCTCCTTTGCGGGTGGTACGCACTTTCATGTCAAACTCTTTTGTCCAGAATCGTATGTTGGAAGTATTGACTTTGAAAATGGCGGCTACCTCGCCGATTGTGTAGTATTGTTTATCCCCTTCCCATTTACGCAGGGTATCCGATTTATGAGTATCCTCTTTTGCAGTTTTCGATTTTTTGGCCTTCGATGGTTTGGGCACAGTGTCTTCTTCTGCAACGGTATCTGCTTCTTCAGCTGCTGTTTTCTTAGCCGCACGCTTACGTACAGGCTTTACAGGCTCTGTTACCAGTTCTTCGCCAAACAGTGTCAGGACTTTTGTAACCATCACTACAAAATAACAAAAAATTCATCATGCCGATATGATATATTATTAACAGGCATGTATATAACGCTATTGATAATCTGTATATCAGGCAACCCTTTTTAGCTTAATTTTGTTGTTACTATTAAAGGTTTCCATGCAATTATCTACGCTATACGAACGTGCCTTACGTTTTGATTTTCTGAGTGCTGAAGAAGGTGTGTTCCTATTTGAAAATGCCCCGCTGGCAGATTTGATGTTTGTTGCCAACGAGCTACGCAAAATACAGGTGCCACATGGTAAGGTTACATGGATTATAGACCGCAATATGAACACAACCAATGTATGTATTGCCAACTGCAAGTTCTGCAACTTTTACCGCATACCCGGGCACGAGGAATCTTATATCACCGATATAGAAACCTACAAACAAAAGATTGAAGAAACGTTTCGCTATGGCGGCGAACAACTTTTATTGCAAGGTGGCCATCACCCCGATTTAGGATTGGATTATTACACTGCACTATTCCGTCAGCTAAAAGATATGTACCCCAACCTGAAGTTGCATGCTTTAGGCCCGCCGGAGGTGGCGCATATCTGCAAGGTATCGGGTGTTTCTCATCGGGAGGCTTTGCTGGCACTGAAAGAGGCGGGCATGGATAGTATGCCTGGGCCAGGAGCAGAGATACTTAATGACCGAGTGCGCCGCCTCATATCAAAAGGTAAATGCGGTGCTCAAGAATGGCTGGATATTATGCACGAGGCTCATAAAGTCGGGCTAACAACCAGTGCTACCATGATGTTCGGGCATGTGGAAACCATTTACGAACGTTTTGAACACCTTGTAAAGCTGCGCGAAGTACAGGCTAAGAAACCCGAGGATGCTAAAGGCTTTATCGCATTCATACCATGGACGTTTCAGGATGTGGATACATTGCTGAACAGGATACGCGGCACTAAAAACCACACAACTGCCGAAGAATATATCCGCATGATAGCTATGAGCCGAATCATGCTGCCGAATGTGAAAAACATACAGGCATCATGGCTTACAGTTGGTAAGCAGGTGGCGCAAATGTGCCTGCATGCCGGTGCCAACGATTTTGGCTCTATTATGATTGAGGAGAATGTAGTGAGTGCAGCTGGTGCTCCACACCGTTTCACCTACAAGGGCATTCAGCAAGCCATTAACGAAGCAGGCTTCCCTGCACAGCTTCGCAATCAGCAATATGAATTCCGCCAACTGCCGGAGAATATAGAAGAGCAGGTAATAGCATATTAAAACCATTAATTAATATATTGATACAGCCCGGTTAATACAATCGGGCTGTTTTGTTATTTTGTGGCAATGCTTACACTCATTGCATTATGTTTTTTCGCTTTTCTGGCAGGCTTTATAGATGCCATGGTAGGTGGTGGTGGGCTGATACAACTACCTGCTTTCTTCATACTGCAACCACACTTAAGCCTTGTACAAACTTTAACCACCAACAAAACAGCTTCTTTTTTCGGCACATCGGTATCTGCCTATCGCTACATCAAACGTGTCGACATTGATTGGAGTCACCTAACACCAGCTATCATAGCAGCCTTTATCGGTTCTTTTTCTGGTGCACTATTGGTATCATTCATACACAAAGAGCAGTTTATGCCTTTTATCATCTGCATACTGATATTGGTGTTGTTATATACTGTCTTGAAAAAAGAATTAGGTCTGCATCATGTTGATAAATCATTGACGAGAAACCGTTACATGACATACGCCATCTGTACTGGCGGCATCATTGGTTTTTATGACGGGCTCATAGGTCCGGGTACTGGCAGCTTTTTGATATTTTCTTTTGTAGTATTGTTTGGCTACAATTTCCTGCATGCATCTGCCAATGCAAAAATCATCAATGTGGTTACCAACATTGCTGCATTATTATTCTTTCTGTTTAAAGGAAATATTATCTGGTCTATAGCACTGCCAGTAGGTGCTGCCAATATGCTGGGCAGCTATGCAGGCTCGCATGTAGCATTAAAGAAAGGCAGCGCGTTCATCCGCTTGTTTTTTATATTGGTAGTATTGGCACTGATAGCTAAGCTGGGGTACGACTACCTGCTATAGCTTACGCAACCTGTCCATCGCCTCTATCAGCGTGCTTTCTTTTTTGGCGAAGCAAAAACGTATCAATTTGTCGTCTTTCTTATTGCTGTAAAATGCACTGATGGGTATAGTTGCAACACCATGCTCTTGGGTAAGCCATTTTGTAAATTCTATGTCTGGCTGTGTACTTATGTTCGCATAGCTCACCGTTTGGAAGTAACTGCCTGCTGCGGGTTGATGTATAGTAAACGGTGTGTCTTTCAGCAACGATAAAAAATAATCACGCTTTTGTTGCATCATACTGCTTACGTCGGGTAGTGCAGGTTGCGATAGGTATTGCGCCAATGCGTATTGAGCAGGGGTATTCACTGCAAAACACAAAAACTGGTGTATACGTCTGAAGGCTATAGTATAGTCGGGCGGGGCAATGCAGTAGCCCATCTTCCAACCTGTGTTATGAAACACTTTGCCAAATGAATACAGTACAAAACTCCGCTGTCGCAATTCTTCGTGCTGCAATACGCTGATGTGTTTGTTGCCATCGAATACCAATTGCTCATACACCTCATCAGACAATACAACAATATTTGTGTTACGTATAATTTCTGCTAGCTTATCCCAATCTTCCTTTGCCCATATTGCACCCGTGGGGTTGTGTGGGGTATTAACGATAATGGCTTTTGTCTTTTTGCTGATGGCGTTTTTTACACGTTCCCAATCTACACTGAAGCCTGGTGCTTGCAGCGGTACTGGTATCACCTTAGCACCATTGGTTTCTATATTGGGTATATAGCTATCGTACGCGGGCTCCAACACTATTACTTCATCACCCGCTTCCAGTAATGCGGTAAACGCTGTATAGATGGCATAGGTAGCTCCAGGCGTAATAGTTATTTCCGTATCGGGGTTAATATTAAGCCCGTAACGTTTTGAGAAATCATTGCTTATGGCCTGCCTTAGTTGTGGCAAGCCCGTCATAGGTGCGTATTGATTAAAGCCTTGCTGCGTAGCTTCAAATAGAAGTACCCCTAGTTTTTCGTCAATGGGAAAATCAGGAAAGCCTTGCGATAAATTGATGGCATTGCATTGCTGCGCCAGCGCACTCATAACGGTAAAAATAGTAGTGCCTGTAACCGAATGTTTTTGCGGAAGTATCATCATTACAGGTATTTATCCCCTTTGTTGCGTTTTACTTCTGCCACATACTCTTTTATTTGCTGTTCGCGGTTGCGCTCGCATATCAGCAATACATCTGGCGTATCAATCACTATAAACTGCTCTAGCCCCTGTACTACCAATAATTTATCATTCGGCACTTTTATCATGCACTCGCTGGCATCTATTACCATTACATTGTCGCCATATACAGCGTTGCCCAGATAGTCTTTATCAGAATTTTCGTACGCGCTTTCCCAAGTACCCAAATCGCACCAGCCAAAGTAAGAAGGTATTACATACACATTCTTGGCTTTCTCCATAATACCATAGTCTATAGATATATTGGTGCATTGAGAGTATAACCCGTTTATCTTATCAAACTCTTTCGGCGTATTATACACATCTTTAGCCTGTATAAACACCTCATGCATTTCAGGTAGGTATTTTTCCAGTGCATCCATGATGGTTTTTACATTCCATACAAATATGCCTGAGTTCCACAAGAAGTCGCCGCTTTTCAGGAAAGTCCTTGCCAGTTCAAGCGATGGTTTTTCTGTGAATGTTTTTACACGATATACTTTATCTAATTCTTCCTCTACATCATACTGTATATAACCGTACCCAGTATCAGGGCGAGTGGGTTTGATGCCCAGCGTCAGCAGTGCGTCGTGGTGTGCTACAAAATCCAAAGCTTCTTGCGCGGTACGTTCAAAAGCACGCTCATCCATTATCAGGTGGTCGGCCGGAGACATGATGATGTTCGCGTTCGGGTTAAGTGCCATCATCTTATGTGCAAAGTAAGCAGCACATGGCGCTGTGTTTTTGCGCGATGGCTCGCTGATAATATTTTCATCGCGTACTTCAGGTATCTGCTCTTTCAGCGTTTGTATATACTGCTGATTGGTAATGAAGTAAATATTCTCTTGCGGGCATATATGCTTAAAGCGCTGGTACGTCCATTGTATAAGCGAGCGGCCTGTGCCTAATATATCTATAAATTGTTTGGGGTAGCTTGTACGGCTCTCCGGCCAGAAACGGCTGCCTATACCGCCTGCCATAATGGCCACGTAATTGTTCTGAATGCTCATAGCAAAATCTGTAACAGGCTTAAAAATAGGATAATTCGCGGTATATCTAACAGAAAAGCCCTGAATCCACACGTTCAACTAATAAAAATTGACGTGTATAAGCATTGCCTGTGTCTTTGGTTTTTTAACAAAAGCTAATACAACCAAAACTTGGTTCTTCCTTCACTCTTAACTATCTCAACTTTACAGTAACTACACCGAATGAACTTTACACATAAAATCATAAGATACATTAACCTATATCAACACTCAATCCCTAAAAACTAATTCTTATTTATCGGATATACGCCTCTATATCTTTCTTCGTTATCTTCTTGTCAGATAATATTATCAGCCGTTCCACCACATTACGCAACTCACGTATATTACCAGTCCAGTTATATTGTTGCAATGCGTTCAGTGCAGCATCGTCTATTTCTTTAGCAGGTTGTTTGTACTCTTCGCATATATCCTGCAAAAAATGATTAACCAGCATAGGTATATCATCTTTACGCTCGTTCAGGGATGGTACATGTATCAGTATCACACTCAAGCGGTGATACAGGTCGAGGCGGAATTTCTTTTCTTCCACTTCCTGCATCAGGTCTTTGTTGGTAGCAGCTATCACCCGTACATCCACTTTTATCTCCTTATCGCCTCCCACACGGGTTATCTTACCCTCTTGCAGCGCACGCAATACTTTGGCTTGTGCATCATGGCTCATATCGCCAATCTCGTCGAGGAAGAGCGTCCCGCCACTTGCCTGTTCAAACTTGCCTATACGTTGTTTGATGGCAGATGTAAACGAACCTTTCTCATGTCCGAAGAGTTCACTCTCTATCAATTCAGAGGGTATGGCTGCGCAGTTCACTTCTATCAACGGACCGTTGGCACGTGTGCTTAACTCGTGTATTTTGCGTGCCACCATTTCCTTGCCCACTCCGTTTTCGCCTGTTACCAACACGCGCGCGTCTGTAGGGGCTACTTTTTCTATTGTGTCGCGTATCTTTTGCATGCCAGCACTCTCGCCAATCATTTCAGCTCCCCGGCTAATGCGTTTACGTAGTTGTTTGGTTTCAGCAACTAAGTTTTTCTTATCCATCGCGTTGCGGATGGTTATCAGCAGGCGGTTCAGGTCTGGCGGTTTGGATATGAAATCATATGCGCCTTTTTTTACCGCTTCTACAGCTGTCTCTATATTACCATGCCCGGATATCATGATGAACGGTATGTCGGGTTTTTCTTCCCGCGCTTGTATCAGTACTTCCATGCCATCCATCTTCGGCATTTTGATATCGCAAAGAATGCAGTCGTAGCTATTCTCTTTTATTTTCTTTATACCTTCCGCGCCGTCTGCCGCTTCGTCTATCGAAAAGCCCTCAAAACTCAGTATCTCACCCAGTGTTTTACGGATGGCTTTTTCATCGTCTATTATCAATATTGTTTGAGACATACGTTTATTTTACTTCTACACCGTTTT
>CALESY010000036.1 GCA_937919945.1 uncultured Chitinophagaceae bacterium
TTAAAGATTTTTTTAATTAATGTATTGCCATTAGCTAAAATGTTGATTAAAAAATTGATTATCAATACTTTAAAATAAGATGAGATTATTATTATTCCTCTAACAATCTTGTGTTTATCTTTATAATGTAAATAATAGGAAACTATTTATACGAAGTTTTTTACTCGTCACAGGGTTACTTTTTATCAAAAACAGGATTAATCAGTGCAAGGTGCTCATTATACAGAAGAATTATTGTTGGCTCAACTGGCAACAGGTGAGCGTGCAGCTACAGAGCAGGTATATAAACAGCATTATCCAATAATAACCAAATGGATAAAGCATAATGGAGGGACAGATGCAGATGCCGCGGATGTTTACCAGGAAGCTATAGTGATACTGTACGAGAAGTCACAGGACGAGGCTTTCAGGTTGAGTTGCAAAATAGGTACTTACCTTTTTGCCATCAGCAAACACTTATGGTACAAAAAAGTAAACAAACTGCAACAAAGCCCTGTATCGCTGCCAGATGATGAAAGACAAGACTGGGCGTATGAGGATGATGTAAATGCTCATAAAGAACGCGAGCTATACTACTCGCAACTGAATGCAGCACTGGAACACATAGGAGAACCTTGTCAATCGCTATTGAAGGCATTTTATCATGAAGATAAAAGTATGCAGGATATAGCAACAGTATTTGGGTATACAAATACTGACAATGCCAAAACACAAAAATATAAATGCCTGGCACGGTTGAGAAAAATCTTCTACAACACACAGGTAAAACAATAGAAGTGAATTGACTTATGATGACGGAGCAAATGATGATGGAGAAGGCGGAGCGATATGTATCTGGCAAACTATCTCAACAGGAGCAGAATGAGCTGAAAGACATGTTGGCTGCAGATGCGACTTTTGCAAATGAGTTTGCGGAATGTGTAAATATGCTACGTGGCCTTCAAAATGCAGGTGCGCAAAGGCGTTTCACTCGTATGTTGCAGGATATTGCTTCTAATGAAGCTAAACCTAAAACAGGCCGTACTATTACATTGCGCGCCTTTTATCTGCGTACGGCAGGTATAGCAGCGGGTATAGCGATGCTGACATCACTTACTACCTACTGGGTAATACAGCACAATAACAAAAAAATTGCATCTCAATACAGCTTGTTGAAACGTGACCTGGAAAAATATAAGCGTTCACAAAATCAGCTTATTAACAACATCAGCGAACAACAAAAACCTACTGCAGAAGTTCGCTATACAGGTACCGGGTTTGCACTTAGCAATGATGGTTATTTAGTAACCAATTATCACGTAACAGAAGGTGCAGATTCTGTATATATACAGAATAGCGAGGGCAAATATTTCAAAGCATACACTGTAGGGTATGACCAACAAGCAGACATTGCCATACTGAAAGTAGAGGATAAACTATTCCGTTTTGGTAAAGGAGAAGTACCTTATAGTTTTGCCTCAAACAAAAGGAAGCCGGGCACTAAAGTATATTCACTCGGTTTTCCACAGGATGAGATAGTATATAATGAAGGTTACATCAGTGCTGTAAACGGGTATCAGGGAGATTCTTCTCAATACAGGTTGGAAATAGCTGCACACCCGGGGCAAAGCGGTGCACCAATACTTGATACTAAAGGCAACGTATTGGCCATGATAACGGGTAAAGAATCTGAAAGTAATGGTACAACATTTGCAGTAAGCTCTAAAGCATTAACAAAGTTGGTACAATCATTACCTAAAGAAACTGGCCTGAGAATCCCTAAAGCGAATAAGCTATCTGGATTAGCTACAGAACAACAGATAGAAAAGCTGCAACTATATACATGTGCTATCAAAGTGTACAAAAAGTAAATATGATATAATTTTGATTGAATGGCGGCTGTTATGCCGCCATTCTTTTTAAATATAGTCTGCAGAGATAGTTACTACATTTAGTTTGTATAAATTTGCGCCCTAACGTATCAACAGCCTGTGGGTTTTCTAGACAACTTCTTTAAAAAAAGACAAAAATCTGCCAATGCGGAAATGTCTTTTATTGATCATATAGAGGAGTTGCGATGGCATATAATACGTTCGCTGGCTGTTATACTTATTGCATCCATTGCTGCCTTCTTTAAAATAGAATGGATATGGCACAACATTATTCTGGGTCCTGCACACACAGACTTCATATCCTACAAAGTATTGTGCGATTTCGGGCATAAAATTGGCGTTAGTGCATTGTGCCTTGATGAAATAAAGCTGGAGTTTCAGAACACGCAGTTGTCCGGGCAGTTTATGCTGAGCTTTTCTACATCTTTCATGGTAGGTTTTGTTGTGGCCTTCCCTTATGTTTTCTGGGAGTTTTGGAAATTTATAAAACCTGCGCTGAAACCAAGTGAACTGAAGTATGCACGTGGTATTGTTTTCTGGACATCGCTATTATTTTTTGTCGGTGTATTGTTTGCCTATTATGTAGTAGCCCCATTTACTATCAACTTCTTTGCTAATTATCAACTCAGCCCTTCGTTTAAGAATATCATTACGATGTCGAACTATTACGACACGATGAGTGACCTGATACTGGGTATGGGTGTAGTATTTGAACTGCCTGTTGTGGTGTACTTCCTCTCAAAAATTGGATTACTGACACCGAAACTGATGCGGGAGAAACGCCGCTATGCCATTCTTATTATCTTTGTGTTGGCTGCCGTCATAACACCACCCGATTGGTTTAGTATATGGTTGGTAGCTATACCCTTACTGATACTGTATGAAGCAGGTATATCCATCAGCGACAGGGCGAATAAAGAACGCGCAAAAAAACAACTTGAAAAATATTAAGCTATGCTACCTACTGTTTTCAATCAGCAATTACCATTAGCACTTGGCTGCGACCACGCAGGCTATGAACTGAAAGAAGCAGTAAAAAACCTGCTGCAACAAAACGGCTGGACGGTTGACGATAAAGGCACGCATAGTGCAGACAGTACTGATTACCCCGATTATGCGCACCCGGTAGCAGATATGGTAAGTACAGGTGCAGCGTCAGTAGGCATATTGATATGCGGTAGTGGTAACGGTGTATGCATGACAGCCAATAAACACCAGAACGTACGTGCTGCCCTTTGCTGGAATGAAGAAATAGCTGCGTTGGCACGCCAGCACAACAATGCTAACATTATATGCATACCGGCAAGGTTTGTATCGCAGGAGTTAGCCTTTACCATGATAGATACCTTTCTGAGTATTGCGTTTGAGGGTGGTAGGCATGAGCGCAGAGTGGCTAAAATGGCATTATAATTTCCAGTTTTTTTATAAATCACATCTGTAGCGTATAAACACGCATTACAAATACCGTGTTTACGGTATAGCTTTTTATAGAATTACTTCTATTTTTGCGTTATAATTATTTTTAATAAGGCAGTATTTAACGCATTAGTAAAACAATAAAAACAACTATTTCCTTTATAGTTCCGAAAGTTTTTCGTTGCTTTGCAGCGCAAAAAAGAATAAAATATATTTTTTTGTTAATGTTTCGTGTTGGCATGGTATGTGTTTAGGAAGAATGTTAAAATAATCAAGAGAATCAAACACCACTATATGAGAAAGTTTACACTAACATTAGCATTAGCTGCTACATTACCGGTAGTAGCTGACGCGCAAAGGTACTTTGGGGTAGCTACCAGCAACTGGAGCGGAACTAATAGTATCTATCTGAACCCGGCAAATCTGGCAGACTCACGCCACAAGTTTACTGTAGATTTGTTTTCACTAAATGTGGGTGCTGATAACAGCCTTGCAAAATTCAATGCAGGTGACATCTTCAGCGGTATACTGGATGGTGAAAACCTTTCTAAATCGCTCAACTTCAGCAGTAATGACAAATTCAGCATTTTACTGCCAACAGCAGAGGTGCGTGGCCCTGGCTTTATGTTCAGTATTGGTAACAAGCATGGCGTAGCGATAACAACACGCCTGCGTGGTATGGCTCAGTTCCACAATATGAATCAAAACCTGTATCGTAATATTACAGACTCAAACTTTAACCCACAAGCAGGCGTAACTGTACAAGCGGATAAATTCAACTTTACTACGCATTTGTGGTCTGAACTTGGCCTTAGCTATGGTGGTGTTATCTGGCAGAAAAACAAACATCAGGTAAAAGGCGGCTTTACAGCCCGCTATTTGATGGGCGCAGGTTATGCAAGTCTTGTAAGCCGTAATCTGAGTGCAACTTTTATTAGCGCACCTAATAATCAAGCACAGTTTAATGTAAGGAATACAGATTTGAGCTATGCGCAAGGTGGTGTTCCTGTAGAAGGTGGCAATGATGCGACTAGCAACTTTTTTGGTAATGCTGGTCGTGGATTCGGTTTTGATTTAGGTGTAGTATACGAGTTCCGTCCGAAATATCAAAGCTATAGGTATGATATGGATGGCAAAACCGGTATCAGCGACAATAGCAAAAATCAATATCTTTTGCGTTTCTCTGCTGCAGTTACTGACTTGGGTTCTATAAGTTATTCGTCAAATAATAAAGAATCTAAATTCACAGGAAATGGTAATGGTCTTGTTGGTGACGATATAGCTGAGAATATTTATAATTTCGATTCATTGTCAAGGTATCTTAATCAAAGAGGCCTTGCTTTGAGTCAGGCAGCTACTACAACGAAAGTAGGTCTGCCTACTGCACTTGTTGTAGGTTTAGACTACCACGCTGTAGGTGGCTTATATGTTAATGCTACTTATATGGCAAACATTGCAGACCGTTTGCGTTATGGCAATACCCTGTATAGCCAAGTAACATTGACACCACGTTTTGATACACGTGTATTCAGCTTTGGTTTGCCAATTACTTACAGCACATTGACAAAAGGTATTAAAGCGGGTGCCGGTATCCGTGTAGGTGGCTTCTTCTTTGGTAGCGACGACATGCTTTCTTTCTTTGGTGATGGTTATGGTATGAATATGTACTTCGGTGCCTTTGTGCCTTTCAACAAAAAGAAACCAAAAGATAGTGATGGCGACTTAGTATCAAACCGCAAAGACAAGTGTAAAAATGAAAAAGGTGTTTGGGAACTGAAAGGTTGCCCTAACCCTGATAAAGATGGTGACGGTATACTGGATAAAGATGATAAGTGTCCTGATGTAGCTGGTTCTAAAACAGCTGCTGGTTGTCCTGATGCTGACTTGGATGGTGTAGCTGATGCAGAAGACCGTTGCCCTTCAGAAGCTGGTGATGTTGCTATGCAAGGCTGCCCTGACCGCGATAAAGACGGTGTAGCTGATATTGATGATGCTTGTCCTGATTTAGCAGGTCTTGCTCAATACAAAGGTTGTCCTGATACGGATGGAGACGGTATTGCAGATAACGTGGATAAATGTCCTACTGCTGCTGGTCCGATAGCTAACGAAGGTTGTCCTGATACAGATAATGATGGTGTAGCTGATCACTTAGATAAGTGTCCTACAGTTGCAGGTACAGTTAATAACTTCGGTTGTCCTGAAGTGAGTGTACAGGTTAAGAAACGCCTTGCATTTGCTGCAACAGCTATTCAGTTTGATTTGGGTAAAGCAACTATCAAGAAGACTTCTCACAAACTGCTGAACGAAGTTGTTAAGATTCTGAATGACTATCCTGACTACCTGATGACTATTGAAGGTCATACAGATAATACGGGTAACGCTGCTAAGAATATGCAACTGTCTAAAGACCGTGCAGCGGCTGTTAAAGCTTACTTCGTATCGAAAGGTATAGCTGCAGACAGGCTGATGGATGATGGCTTTGGCGATACTAAGCCAGTAGCTAGCAACAAAACTGCTGCAGGCCGTGCTAAAAACCGCCGTGTGGCTATGGATCTGAAATTGAAAAACTAGTATCTGTATAGATATAGATTTCATAGAGAATGGGTGGCAATTGCCACCCATTCTTATTTACATTAAGATAGCGAGGATATAACAATGGAGTAACCATGCCCTTACATTGGCAAATTAGCTTTACAGCAATCTCTATATGTTATGGTAGTTATGTACAGCCAACTGACGCAGGAAGTACGCATTGTACTGACAGCTACTACCCATGAACATATCACCTACCAGATAACGACGCCCGAAGGGCAAATGATACGTAAGGGCAGGTTGATACCAGGCTCGCAAAGCTATAATGTAAGTACTAAGGGGCTTCCATCAGGTAAGTATGTATTTATCACAGAGCTTTGTAGCCAACCATTTGAGAAACGAGGGATGTTTGATACCTAATACTAAACATCATCAATCTCTATTTCTTCCTGAGGGCGGATGAGTTGATAACGTTTTGCAAAATTGCACCAGTTGCAGTCTTCTTTGCCACATCCTTTGTCAAACTCGTGGTTCATGATGCTTGTATAAACCTGCTTCATTTGTTGTCGTACTATCTCTTCCTGCTGGCCAATGAATGGTATTGTGATGCGTTTGTATTCGTTACTCTTGCGTCCTTTTTCTACATAGTCAAACATGCCTTCTTTAATAATCCATTGCTTGTCCGGATAGTTTTCTAGTATGAGTTTGTAGAAAAGCATCTGCCGCCAATAGTCGCCGCCATTAGGTTCTTTTTCGTTTGGCGCAGCAGTATATGTGCTAGATGACCTGTCCGGGTCGCCGGTTTTATAATCAATTACCTTACAACCATCTTCTTCAATCGCTATCAGATCTATCTTTCCCGTAACCGGTACACCGTCCAACGAATAGCGCGATACTTTATATTCTATCTCTACTTTGGTAGGCAGGCTATGCAGGTATTTTTTATAGTATTCATCCAGCAGAGTAGTGCCTTGTTCCATGCGCCGTTCATACTGTATGTCTGTAAACGATTCTCTTTCACGGTACATTTCAGATTTGAAAGCACCTATTACTTCTTCAACAGATGGGAATGTACCGTTATTTTCGCGCATCAGTTTGTACATACGCTCCAGCGCGTAGTGTACGGCACTACCAAAAGCTAGTGCATCACTCTTGAGGAAAGGTACTCGCAGAATATTTTCATAGTAGAAAGTAAGCGGACAGCGAAGGTATTTTGACAGTGAAGTATAGCTCATAGTAAACTGCTGCAGGATATGGTCTATCCATTGCCCGTTTGCCAGTTTGATGCGTACGTCGGGTACGGGTTGCAATGCCCATTGTATATGTTGCATTACAGCTTCGGTAGTTACCGATTCATTAATGCGTTCTTCAGGCAGGCTTATTTCATCAATAAAGACGGAGTTTTCCAACGCTTTACCGTTATTATCGTTTACTGCATAGGATACATGCAGGTGTTTCTTTGCGCGTGTCAGTGCAACATAGAATAAGCGGCGGGCAACTTCAGTTTTATATGTTTTATCGGCATCGTCTTGTGTATTGGTGATGCCTTCCGGTAGTTTGTATTGATTGGTACTGGCAACTTTATCTTCCCAAAAGTTTTTTGTACAGCCAATAAGGAATACATACTCAAATTCATTGCCCTTAGCGCCATGTGCGGTATAGAAGCGCACGCCATTTTCGTTTTGCACTACTTTCTGTATAGGTACGCTGATATTTTCATCCAGCATACGTTCTATCATACGCAGTAGTTCGGGTATTTTTAGTTTGGCGTCGCGGTCGTACGATTCTTTTACAAATTCAAAGAATGTATTAACGACTTGAACATACCAAACATGGTCTGCCTGTTTCAGCAGGTGTGCCATCATGCCACTTTCATAAATTATTTTTTCTAGCAGCAATGGTAAAGGTAAACTTGCTTGTTGTTGGAGCCAATTGTCAAGGCATCTGCCGAGGCGGGTGATGTTTTTGGTGGAGGCGAGGTTCATTGTTTCTAATAACAGTGTATTATTAAGCACTAGCCGCCATACCCCCAAGCTTTTATCTTTTGATTTATTGTTGCTTATGTGCAAAGAAAGCGTAGCAATATCTACCGGTGCAATCTCGTAATAGGGAGCATGCATTATCTCAAATAGCCGCGCCTCGCTGCTGAAAGGTTCTTTACGTTCTTCTTCAAGATAGTACAGTATGTGGATGATTTGCTGAACCAAAGGTAGCTCCAACACATTAACTGGTTTCTTTACAGTGTAAGGAATTCCCTTACGTTCCATCAGGCTGATGATATTATCTGCCTGTTTGTGTTGTGCATAGAGTACCGCTACATTATTCAGTGCGATGCCTTCTTGCTGAAGGCGTTCTATCTGCATTACAACATCAGCTTCTTCTTGTAATGGGTTGTTGTATATTTTTACCACAGGTGGTACAGAATCCTTGCCATTTAGAAAACGCTCTGCCGCAGCTACAATATTTTTATCAAGTTTAAAGTCTGTTAGTTGTTTGATAAGCCTTTGTTCATTATTGTCAATCGTAGCCATCGCTTTGTCTAATATCAATTGCGATGAACGATAGTTTTGAGGTAATACTATAAGCTTGATGGTTGACTGGTAACGTTGGTAAAAATCGAGAATGTTCCGAATACGCGCACCTTGGAATTCATAAATAGATTGGTCGTCATCGCCCACTACAAAAATGTTCGGGTCTTCCCAAAAATCGGTGAGCATGTACAGTAAATCGCTCTGTGCACCATTGGTATCCTGAAACTCATCTACCAGAATAAACTGGTGGCGTTCCTGGTAACTAAGCAATAATGCTTCATTCTTTTTAAAGGCATCCAGCACCCAAATTATCATATCATTGAAGTCGTACCGACCTTTCGCCCTCATTTTTTCGATGTACACATCAAAGAGCAATGCGGCTGCTTTTGTCTGGTTCAGCTTTCGGGTTTCCTCATCTATTTCCGCCTGTTTCAAGTCGCCCTTTTGGTAGCCTTTACCATTCCGTTTATACACGTATTTTTCATCGCTGGGCATAGTTGTTATCTGTGCGTCTGCAGCATCGGCTATTTGAGAAGCTGAAATATTTTCACGCTTCATCATATCAAACAGTTTGTTTAGCCTGCTTGCGTCAAAATAGATGTTGCCGCTTAGCCGCCGTAGTATGTGTCCTGTTGGTAGTTCATTTACAATTTCGTAGAGGAGTTCGGTACGCTCTAAATCTGTAATGGGTTGCAGTGTGCGTAAGCTGAAATATTCACTGTTATTCTGAATGACATTATTGCAAAAAGCATGAAAGGTACAGATGTTCACCCTGTGTGCTGCAGTGCCTATTATCTGTACTAGCCTGCGGCGCATCGCATTAGTGGCCTCGTCAGTATAGGTAAGGCATAGTATTTCCTGTGGCTGCACCTGTGCATCGCTGCGTAGCAAATTGGCAATCCGTACAGATAGCACTTCCGTTTTGCCCGTGCCGGGCCCGGCTATTACCATTACAGGGCCATAAATTGTATCTACTGCCTGGCGTTGCTGTTCATTCAGGTTATTATATCTTTTCAGGAATATTTCTTCGTTGACTATCATAGGTATTTCTACTGCGCTATGAAGTTAACAAACCTATTGCTATCGAGAAAAGAAGACTTCATTACATTTGTAACTAAATCAGAATGAGTATATGAAACTAAAGTTTGTACTACTATTATTATTAAGCATGGTAAGCATCAACCTGCATGCGCAAAGTGCAGGTGATTCGCTGCCCTACTTGCAGCACCCCGAACTGCCTGCTTTCAGAATACAAATGCTGGATAGCAGCACAATGTTTAATACGTTTAATATAAAAGCAGGTAAGAAAACCGTGCTGATGCTTTTCAGCCCCGATTGTGAACATTGCCAACATATGGCAGACTCCATGCGCAACCACATGGAAGAAATGCAGGACGTACAGATTTACATGTTCTCGTTTATGGATCTATATCAGATAAAGCATTTTGCAGCCAAGTACAAACTCAACAGATATAAAAACATCACTTTCGGAAAGGATATAGACTTTTTCTTCGCCGGTTTTTATAAACTCACTTCTGTGCCCGGTATTGCCATCTACGATAAGAAAAAGAGATTCGTAAAGTTATTCAATGGTGGTGCTAAGATTGAAGATTTATTAGCAGCCTTAAAGACTAAATAATAAAGCCCCTGAAAAGGGGCTTTATTATTCTATGCTTCTTCTGCATCAGTTTCTATATTGTCTGCCAATGCTTCGGGGTTTTGTGCTACCTGTTTTCGGGCATCTTCCAGCTTGGTTAGTTTGTGCTGTATTTTGTTTTCAGTTTGTGCTATCAGCTTTTCAAGGTGCAGACGTAGTTCTTCAGCTTTGCGGCCGGGAGTGATGTTCTGTATGCTGTTCTTAAAATCTTCCAGTCGTTCTTTTTCGTCTTTTATTTCTTCTTCCAGTTGTTTTACAAAGCTATGTGCACGCTCTACACGCTGTGCTTTGTTTTTTTCTGCCATCTGCTTGCGGTGTTCTCGGTTGGCATCCTTACGCTCAAAGAATTTTTTACGTGCTTTGCTAAATTGCTCCCATATAGCCTCATTATGCTCACGTGGTACAGGCCCTATCTTCTTCCATTCTTCCATCAGTTCTATCATCTCATCGGTAGCCTCTCGCCAGTGGGTAGAGTTTTGTAATTGTTCAGCACGTTTTACCAACGCCAGTTTTTGTGCATAGTTATCTTGCTGGCTTACTTTCAGATGTTCTGTATGGTGCTTACGGGCGTTAAAGAATTGTTCTTTCGCGCTGATAAACCTGTTCCATATTTCATCTGCTTTATCGTGCGGTACGCGGCCTATTTTTTTCCATTCATCCATTAATGCGGTGAATGCCTGAGCTGTAGCAGTCCATTCAGTACTGTCTTTTAGTGCTTCAGCTTTTTCAGCTAAGGCTGTCTTTGCCAGCAGGTTAGCTTCCTGCTCCTGCTGTATGATGTCGAAATGTGCTTTCTTCTTATCGAAAAATGTGTTCTTGGCAGTGATGAAGCGGTGCCATAGTTCTTCATTTTTGTCGTGAATAGTACGGCCGGTTTTTTTCCATTCTTCCATTAGGTTATGGAAAGCTTCAGTCGTTTCTTTCCATTCATCTGATGCGGCCAGCTTTTCAGCTTTCTCAACCATTTCCATTTTCAGGTCGAGGTTTTGTAGCAGCTCTTTATTTACATCTTCCTGATTCTGGCGTTTGCGGTCGTAAAATTTATTTTTGGCTGCTTCTATCCTGTTCCACAATTCATCATTGCGGTTTTTATCTACATAGCCTATCTGCTTCCACTTATCTGCAAGGTCTTTGAAAGCCTGTGTTGTTTCTTTCCAGTTGTTACTGTCTGCAAATGTTTCGGCTTCTTTGGCAAGTATCTCTTTCAGGCGGAAGTTTTCATCAGTCAGGGCTTTAATGTTGTCTTCAAAGCCTGCTAAAGCAGGCACGAATGATTGTATGCTGCCAATAGCTGCTGTATGTTGCAGATAATCTTTCATCCGCTCTACCTTGCCTATCAATTTCAACTTATCTGTCGATGTTTCCCACTCAGTTTGCAGTTCTTTAAACTTGCTTTCTACCTCGCTGAATTTATCTTTCAATGCTTTCAGCGTTATATCAGCAGTATCTGTACTCAAGGTGCTGATAACTCTTTCTTTCAATGAACCGATGGCTTTTTGTATCAATTGCCCATTGGCATCAAGCAAGTAGTTGTCTTTGCCAGTAAAGCTGATATTTTCCCACCAAGATGTTATTGTCGGTTGCGTGGTGGTTGCTTCTTGTTGCGGCGTCATCTCTTCCATAATACAAGTAGTAGCAGTGTGAAGACTAAAATTTTATATGCGAATTAATTAGAACCAAATACTTTTTTCAGCAGGTCTGTAACACGTGCGGCAGGGTCAAGGCGGATTTTATTTTCCTCATCTGCTATGGTTACAAATAAACCGTTCAGCGCTCGTTCCGTAACATATCCTGCCAAGTCTGGGTTCATCTTATTACGAACCGTTGGCAGGCGATTATAGATATTTACAATATCTGACCAATAACGGGTTGCTCCAACACTATTCAATGAGTTTTGTATCACAGGTCGAAACTCCGATGTTAAAGCGGCGGTTGTCCTGTTTTTCAGAAAGTTGGTAGCCGCACCTTGCCCGCCACGTAGTATACTAATACCATCTTGGATAGACATGCTAGTAATGGCATTTACAAATATGGGTACTGCTTTGCCTGATGCATCTTCAGCAGCGCGGTTCATAGACAGAATGGCTTTATCTACCTGTGCTCCCATACCCAGCGAGCGCAGTGTGCTTTCTATCTGCCTTGCTTCGGGGGGCATTAATATTTTTATAAGTTGGTTGCCGAAAAAACCATTGGTAATATTCAGCCTGCCCGCTGCATTTTTAGTGCCTATCTCTAAGGCCTGCCTGAGTGCAGACACTACCTCGCTGTTGCTGAGGTTGCTGCCTTGAGAGCCTGAGTTATTGCCACCACTGATTGTTTTATTGGCCTTGTTTACAAGGTCTTTGAACGTTTGCGCCTGTACTGTATTTGTGCAAAAGCTTGCAAGGGTTGCCAAGCCAATAAAAAATGATTTATTCATACGTTCGTTATTTTATTCAATAAGGTATATCAAATATAACACCAATTATTAACTACCCGATGGCGCGGGTGCACTATTACCACCTTCACCGCCACCACTGCCTTCGTCCGTTTTCAGATTTTCACGTTCCTTAGTTTGCTGGTTTTTGTTGTCTTTATTGCCACGGCGGCTGTTCCCACCCATGCCACGCGGTTCTTTGCTGCTGCCATCCGCTCTGCCGAAACGATATGTGAAACTTATGTTACCAATGCGTGTTTCCCTGTCGCGGTAGGTTGTTTGCGTGTATGAGGGGTAGTCGAATATAGTTGTGTATTTACGTGTATTGAAAATGTCTGATACATTTACAACTAATGTTGCTTTGTTCTTCATTAGATTTTTACGCACAGCAATATCCAGCCAATATACTTCCTGTAGTGTGCCTTGAGCGGCTACTTTAGGAGCTTCGTAGTTGCCATTAATCTGTAAAGAAAAACCTTCGGGTAATTTGATATTTGTATTCAGCTTGCTGAACCAACTAAAACCGCTGTTATTAAGCACAGGGTCTATATTCGCGCCACGCACTTCGTTCTGGAAGAAGTTGAAACTTAGTGTGGCGTCCCATACAGGTATCAGTTGTGCTTTGCCAATCAACTCCAGGCCATAGGTAATACCTGTGTTCAGATTTTGTGGTTGTGTAAACGTTGTGCCGTCTGTATAAAATTTACGGTAGCGTTCTATCATGCTTTCGGTGTATTGATAATAGATACTCGCTGTCAGGGTATGTCCTTTTTTGAATGATTTACCGTAGTTCAACTCCACGTTGTTAAGAAACTCCGGTTTCAGGTTGGGGTTGCCCATATTGGTGTCTTGCGGGTTCGATAAATCTATATACGGCATCAACTGCATGAAGCCCGGGCGGTTGGTGCGGCGGCTGTAGCTGAGGAAGATATTTTGGTCTTGCTTTAGTTTGTACGATACATAAGCAGTAGGGAAGAGGTTCAGAAATTCTGTAGCGTATGATTTGCCAGTCAGCATTTGCGTAGTGCCGTTGTAGCTGAAATATTCGAGGCGCAAACCAGCCTGATAACCCCAGTTGCCGCGTTGCCCGCCGTAGTTGGTATAGGCAGCATGTGTTTGCTGTGTATAGTTAAAGACGTTGAGCAATGTATAGTCTAACTGTTGTCCGTTGCCAGAGTCTATAGTCGGATTGTTTTTACTGTCAAACCATATAAGTTGTGTCCTTAGCCCGGCATCCAGTTTGTCTGTTTTATTCGTAGGCATGGTATAGTCTATCTGAGCATTGAGGCTGGCATTTGTACCGCTGCCGGGGGCTTTTTGATATATGGTGCGGCGGCGTTGGCTGCCATCGCCATTCAGTATATCGGTTTCGTATTCCTGATTGCGTTCTACCCATGTTTTGGCATAGGTAGCATTTGCGGTCAATTCTTGCTTTTCTTTTTTGAATTTGCGCTTATAGTCCAGCGATGTGGATGACGATAGTGGGCCACCTACATTATAAGAGCTACGGCGTTGGGTAGAGTCTACCAACTCTCCGCTGAATACTCGATAATCAGAAGTACCATTGCCTCCCCATTGCATACGGTTCAGGTTTTGGGTAAGAGTAATCGTGTTGTATTTATTAATGGTATACTCTGCACCAATCGTATTGAAAAAGCCATTGAATTGGCGAAGGTTATCATCATAGCTTCTGAAAAAGTCGTCTGTGCCAACGTTGGTGCGTTCGTTGGTAGTGCGGTTGTAGTTACGATTCAGTCTTGCACTGCTATTGAGGAAGATATTCCACTTCTCATTTTTCAGGTTCAGGTTCAGGCTGCCATTATATTTATCGCGTGTACCTGCGCCTACTGTTACAGAGCCATTCAGCCCGAATTTTTTATCGCGTTTAGTTATGATATTAATAATGCCTGCCATTCCCTGCGCATCATATTTAGAAGATGGGTTGGTTATTATTTCCACACTCTGTATGCTGGCAGATGGCAGGCTTTGCAATGCGCTAGTAACATCACCACCAAACAAAGTAGCAGGTTTGCCATCTATCAGTATGATGCTTGACTTGCCCCGTAGCGATACGGAGCCATCCACGTCAACCGACACTGAAGGTATGTTTTGTAACACATCCGTTGCACTACCGCCAGTAGCTGTTATATTCTTATCTACATTGAAAGTTTTTTTGTCAATGTTCATTTCAAAAGCAACTTTTTCTCCTGTTACTGTTACGTCTTTCAACGCATTAGTAGCAGTTCCTGCTTTTATGGTGCCGATGTTTTTTTCAGAGGCTTCGTTAGTGATGCTGATATTGCCTATATACTTTGTTTGTGTGCCAAGCCCCGATACGCGTAGTATGAAGTTGCCAATGCCGGTGGGTGAAATGCTGAAGCTGCCATCTTCTTTAGTAAGGTCTCCGTTGATGACGGTTGAGTCTTGTTTTAATAGCGTTACAGTAACGTATTCCATGCCTTTGTTTTGGGCATCGGTTACTTTACCAGTTACTTTCCCTATTTGTATTGTTTGTGTCTGCGCCCATATATTACCTGTGCTGAAGAACAAAACCGCGGCTAATGCCCAAAAATAAAAACGCATTGTAAAAAATTGCAAACAGCAAAATTGCTTGAAATTATTGATATGCAACGCGTTTTAACAAAATAAAGTATTGTTAAGACCTTTTTCTCAGCAATGAGATATGACTAATCATTACAACAGGTACAATAAAAGCTGGCAACCATACAAAAGGAAAAGTAAGTACAGCCATGTTAGGCTGGTTGAACGCGAACTGCTGAAATGGCGATGGTGCCGAAAGTACCGCTATGAAAACAATGTTAACGAGCAGTCCTAAACATATTATATTCCATGCCTGCAAAGCAAGATTGGACAGCAGGCCTTTTCGGTATAGCAACCAGATGATAGGTGCTGTAATGCCAGATAGGATATCGAAATTATACCCATCAAATGTCATAATCTCTGGTATCTGCCCAGCCTGATACAGCCATAGCAAAACAAATTCTACAGGTATGCGTACTGTGCTTATTAGTATCAGCTTGTCGGTACGCATATTATCGAGGAAGCCTTTGCCTTTTTTTGTAGATACCAGCAGTATTGCTGTTAGTAACACAGGTGCTAGTGCGAAGAATAATCTTGGCGGAATAGTATCTGTAACTGTGTAAAAACCTGATAATGCTATTGCAGCTTGCATTATTAGCCATATAACTGAAAGCACAGGGACCATTTTAGACTTGTTGCAGGCTACATAAAATAGCAACAATGTAAATAGTGTGGTAGCAATAAATATTACAGGTATATAAATTGGCAGGTTTCCCATACAGTAATCTTTATTGCAAAGGAAAAAAGTTAGTAATTACTAAATCTTGTCAAATGGCAAGATTTACATTCCATTTATTTCTGTGCCAATTCTTTGCGGATGCGGCTTAGCGATGTGTCTGTTATGCCAAGATAAGATGCTACCATTTTCAGCGGGGCATTGCGAAATATTTCTGGGTTGTTGTCCAGCAACTCCAAATAACGTTCTTCGGCAGAGAGGGTTACAGATTCAAGCATTCGCTTTTTAAGCATTGTATAACCCTTTACCAGCAATGCTCTGCCAAATTCTCTGAATTCGGGCAGTTCGTGGAATAATTTGTTCAAAACATCAAAACGAATAACAAGCCCTGTGCAGGGTGTAATACATTGTATGTTTTCTACAGATGGTATCCGGCTGAAAAATGAAGACACTTCGAAAACTACATTGTTTGCTGTGTAGAATGATGTGGTAACTTCATTATGTTCGGTATCTGTAACAAAGCCCCGCAACATGCCTTCCAGTAAAAACATGTACTCGTTACTTATCGCACCTTTTTTGAGAAAATAATCTCCTTTTTTGTATGTGCGCTCTTCAAAACAACTAACTATCTCTGCCGCCTTGTTTGCAGGTATGGGATATGTTTTTTGTATAAAAGCTAAAAACTTTTCCATAATTAAAGCATCCACGGTTGCAGTGCATCGGCAATTGTCCTGTCATTGCTCAGGCGGGGTACTTTGTTTTGCCCCCCTAACTTGCCTATAGACTTCATGTATTCTATAAATGCATTACTCTGCAAAGGGCGAATCTTCAAAGGTTGTAAGATATTGCCGCGCACAAGATCGTCGTAGTAAATATTTTTTTTGCGCAGGTTGTTATCCACTGCCTGACTAAATGTGTTAAGGTCATTGGGAGTGTGTTCAAAAGACACAAACCACTCGTGATAGGGGAGTTCTCCGCTTGTTTGTATCATGGGTGCGACAGTAAACTCTATGATGCGTGCGTTGTGTTCATTGGCAGCATGTAGTATAGCATGCTCTACTTCTTCACCTATAACATGTTCGCCAAAAGCAGAGATATAATGCTTTATGCGGCCTGTTACAATTAGTCTATACGGGTCGGTACTTACAAAACGTACCGTATCGCCTATGTTATATCCCCATAGCCCTGCATTGCTATTAATGATTAATGCATAATTCTCGCCCACTTTTACATCTGCTAACGACAAGCGTGTAGGATTTTCATTAAATATTTCTGCAGCAGGTATAAACTCGAAAAAGATACCTGAATTGGTATTGAGCAACAGACCTTCTTTATCTAATGTGTCCTGAAAGGCAAAAAAACCTTCAGATGCGGGAAAAGTTTCGATAGTATCTATGGCACCGCCCAGACTCTCAAATAGTTTTGCCTTATATGGCTCGAAATTGACCCCGCCATGTACTAATACTTGCAAGTTGGGGAAGAGCTCCTTTATCTTTTTACCGCTTTTGTTCGTCAGCCAGTCAAAGTACATCTGCATCCAGGGAGGTATGCCGCTTATCAGGCTCATGTTTTTATCAAATGTCTCCTCAACAATCTTTCCCAATTTTTCTTCCCAGTCTTCTATGCAGTTTGTTTCGTAAGAAGGCAATTGGTTGCCACGTAAATAGCCCGGTACAAAATGATTAACAATGCCACTAAGTCTGCCGGTGGGTATCCCACCAACACGCTCCAATACAGGTGAACCGGACAGAAATATCATTTTACCATCTGCAAATGCTGTATTGCCGCTTTCTGCCATATAGCAAAGCAGGGCATTGCGGGCGGTATCTATGTGGTTATGTATAGAATCTTTGCTGATGGGTATATACTTGGCTCCACTGGTAGTGCCCGATGTTTTCGCAAAGTACATGGGCTTACCTTTCCACAATACGTTTTGCTGACCTGTTTTTATTTGCTCTATATAAGGTTTGAAAGCCTCATAATCGCGGATAGGGACTGCTGCTTTGAATTCATCATAGATTTTTACTTCTTTAAGCTTATGGTCTTTACCGAAAACTGTGCGACTGCCCACTTTTAGTAGCTGCTGCAGAATAGCCTGCTGGTCGGCGACAGCGGTAGCCATACCTTTTCTCAAGCGGCTATGAATAATGGACGCGTAAGGCCTGGCAAGAAAAGATTTAAGCTTCATCGTACGGACTTGGAAGGCAAAAGTACAATTATGATGATGAGTTTATATTTATTATTAGTGGTAAATTATAACGTGACTTTAGCCATAAAAATTGCCGATATATAAAATAATTAAAAAATATTTGTCAGTAACGGAAAAATAATGTTACCTTTGCGCGAAATATTTTAGGAGCGTCATGTTTGCGATAGTTAATATAGCAGGTCAGCAATTCAAAGTGAAGAAAGATGATGAATTGTTTGTTCACCGCCTGTCAGGCAATGTAGGTGATAATGTTGAGTTTTCAGAAATACTGATGACTTCAAACAGCGGCAACATAAAATTTACTGATTCAGTAAAAGTGAAAGCAGAAATCGTGGATCATCTGAAAGGTGATAAAGTGATTGTTTTCAAGAAAAAACGCCGCAAAGGATACCAAAAGAGTAATGGTCACCGTCAATATCTTACCAAAATAAAAATAAAAGATATTGCATAATTTATTTTTTTTGTAAATTCGTAAATCGTTAGCATAAGAAATGGCACATAAAAAAGGTGAAGGTAGTGTAAAGAACAATCGGGACTCGCAGAGTAAACGATTGGGTGTAAAAATATACGGTGGTCAGCCTGCTATATCAGGTAACATCATCGTACGCCAGCGTGGTACAGTTTACCACCCGGGCACAAATGTTGGTCTTGGTAAAGACTTTACCATCTTTGCATTGAAGGATGGTGTGGTTGAGTTCCGCAAAACTCGTACTAAGACATTGGTTTCAGTAAAAGAATTTTCAGCTACAGCCGAGGCATAACACCCTCGGCTGTTGCCATATATAAAGGTTTTTGTTTAACCCTTAAATTCACACAGTTATGGCAACAGCAAAAAAAGCAGCTCCTAAAAAAGCTGCAGCGAAAAAAGCAGCTCCTAAAAAAGCTGCAGCCAAAAAAGCGGCTCCTAAAAAAGCTGCAAAAAAAGCGGCTCCTAAAAAGGCTGCAAAAAAAGCGGCTCCTAAGAAAGCTGCGAAAAAAGCGGCTCCTAAAAAAGCTGCTCCAAAGAAAAACGCAGCCCCTAAAAAGGCAGCCGCTAAGAAAAAATAAGTACAATCTTAGCGAATCGAAAAAGAGGCTGTTTATACAGCCTCTTTTGCTTTTATAGCACTTCAGGCAGATGAAATCAGCGTTTTTTCATGTAGGTTTGCGCCACAATTATTAATTACTATGCTGCCGATACAATTATTCAGGCAAAATAAAGAACTGATACTGGAAGGGCTTAAAAAAAGAAACTTTAAAGAACCCGAACTGGTAGGCCAGATAATAGCTATAGACGAAGAACGCCGCCGTATACAGGTAGAAAACGATAACCTGGCAGCAGCCATTAATGCGGCATCCAAAAACATAGGGCAGTTGATGGGGCAAGGCAAAAAAGAAGAAGCCGAAAGCCTGAAAGCAGAAGTAGCCGGCCATAAAGAACAAACAAAACAACTGGCGGAAAAATTAACTGCACTTGAGCATGAACAATATGACCTGGTAATACGACTGCCTAACATACCACATAGCAGCGTGCCTTTCGGCAAAAGTGCTGAAGATAATGAAGTTGTAAGGCAAGGTGGTATACGCCCCGACCTGAGTGCTCAAAAACTACCTCATTGGGAACTTACTGAGCGATACAACCTCATCAATTTTGAATTGGGTACTAAACTGACAGGTAGTGGATTTCCCGTATATATAGGGCAAGGAGCAAAACTGCAACGCGCGCTCATAAGTTATTTTCTTAACTATAATATTGATGCGGGTTATACAGAGTATTACCCGCCCTATATGGTAAACGAAGAATCTGCACGGGGTACCGGTCAACTGCCCGACAAAGAAGGGCAGATGTACCATGCAAGGGATGATAACTTCTATCTGATACCAACAGCAGAAGTGCCTGTTACCAATGTTTACAGAGATGAAATAGTGAAAGAAAGTGAGTTGCCGATAAAGATGACAGCATATACGCCATGCTTCAGAAGAGAAGCTGGTTCTTATGGCAAAGATGTACGTGGATTAAACCGATTGCACCAATTTGATAAAGTAGAAATAGTACAATTGGTACAACCTGAAAAAAGCTACGAAGTGCTGGAAGATATGGTACTGCATGTAGAAAAATTATTGCAATCGCTGGAGTTGGAATACCGCATCTTGCGCCTTTGTGGTGGTGATATGGGCTTTACATCGGCACTCACATTCGACTTTGAAGTGTATAGTGCTGCACAGGAACGCTGGCTGGAAGTTAGTTCAACATCTAACTTTGAGAGTTTTCAAACCAATAGGCTGAAAGCAAGATATAAAGATGCAAGTGGTAAAACGCAATTACTCCATTCGCTGAATGGAAGTTCGCTGGCATTGCCACGCATTGTTGCATGTCTGCTGGAAAATCACCAAACACCGGATGGTATTCGTATACCAAAGGCGTTACAGTCATATTTTGGCGGGGAATGGATTAAGTAAACCCTATATGCCTATGGCTATGGAGTTAATTTGAACTTATTTAGGATTTAGAAATTAGTTTTTAGAATTTTGAATCATGATACAACGTATTCAATCTGTATGGCTTTTGTTGGCAGCATTATGTTGTCTGTGCCTGTTCTTCTTTGATATATATCATGCCAACGTGATGGTAAACGGTGTTGCAACAACACAATATATACGTGTAAACGACCATTACCCTTCTTTGTTGATAGCATTGGTTGTAACTGTATTACCTGCAGCAGCCATCTTTATGTTCAAAAACCGTAAACGCCAACGCTTGCTATCCGTTCTTTCTATCGTTTTTACAATCTCTTTTATCGGGATGGCTTTATCAAGGGTTACAAACTTTAATACAGATAACCCAACTGCGACGGAAGCCACTTATTGGATCGGGTCGGTATTGCCTGTAGCTGCCATCATCTTCTTAATATTAGCCATAAGGGGCATCAACAAAGATGAAAAGCTGGTAAAATCGCTCGATAGGCTACGTTAAAAGCCTGCTTTTGCGGTTCGGTAAAAAAAATACGGAAACGCTAAGTTTTTTGCGTTTATAAAATTATATTTGAGAACATATCTGTTAACAATTATGAGATATTTGCAAGCATTTTGTTTAGGTGCTGCGGTAGCAATTACGTCCGTTACCCATGTTTTTGCACAAGGCGACTCTGACCCGGGCTTCACCAATGTCGGTGCTATGCGTTGGGGTTCAGCAGCCATTATTACTGAGGATGAGTATGAATTTCAGCGCGCACACTTCAGTGTAGGTCATACATTCTCAATGGGCGAAAAGGATGTGAAACTGAATATTCCACAACTAGAAGTACGCTTGCCAATGATGGAAAGCGGCTATTTCGATGTGAGACTACCAATAGTTTCTGCATCTGGTAGCCTAGGCAATAAATGGGGTGCAGGCGACCTGACGGTAGCATATACACAGGTTTTTAAAGCTGACCCCGAAACATGGACACTACAGGCAACAGGTGGTGTAATGTTTGGAATGACTACTGCTAATAATATTGATGTAGCTGCACGTCCATTACCAATGTCTTACCAAAGCGGTACAGGTAGTACAGATGTGATGATAGGGCTTAATGCGACATGGAAAGAATACCTGAGTTTCGCAGTGGGTTATCAGCAACCTATCATACGCTATAATGAAAATGATTACTATCGTCTATCTTATGTAAATGACCCTGTGTATAATAATAGTGAATATACTATTGCACGTAAACTATACAGGAATGGCGATGTGATGGCGCGTATTGAAGGACGTTTTGCAACCAACCGTTTTGGTTTCAGTGCAGGGCCTTTGGCATTGTACCATGTGCGTAACGATTTGTATGAAGACCGTATGGGCTTGTGGAATGAGATAAAAGGTTCTCAAGGGTTTACACTAAGCGGGGTGGGTAACATATTTGTGCGTTTTGGAAGGTATGGTTCTTTCAAGCTGGATGTAACAGGTAGCTTGCCTTTCATCGAGCGCGATGTACGTCCTGATGGCTTAACACGCCGTTATACGATAATGCCAAGGATGACATTCTTCTTCAATCAACGTACATTGTTGTTTTAACAATGCTATGTATATGATATTGATAAAGGGAGCAATTTGCTCCCTTTATTGTTTTAGTCAACTTTTACACGTTTAATATCAGCACCCAATGCAATCAGGCGTTGGTCGATGCGTTCGTAGCCACGGTCTATCTGGTCTATATTTTGTATTGTACTCTTGCCTTTAGCAGATAGGGCAGCAATAAGCAATGCCACACCCGCGCGTATATCGGGCGAAGACATGGTGATGCCGCGTAATGGCATTTGCCTGTCGAGCCCTATAACTACTGCACGGTGTGGGTCGCACAATACTATCTGTGCACCCATCTCTATCAGCTTATCTACAAAGAACAGGCGGCTTTCAAACATTTTCTGATGTACTAATACAGTGCCCTTTGCTTGTGTGGCTGTAACCAAAATAATACTGAGCAAGTCGGGTGTAAAGCCGGGCCAAGGATGGTCGTAGACTGTAAGAATAGAGCCGTCTATGAATTTTTGTATACGGTATTGCTCTTGCTTCGGTATGTGAATATCATCTCCGTTTATTTGTAATGCTATACCAAGACGTTGAAATATTTCTGGTATAACACCCAGATGCGCTACATCGCAATTGCGTATGGTTAGTTCACTTTGCGTCATAGCAGCCATGCCTATAAAAGAGCCTACCTCTATCATATCTGCCAGCATGCGGTGTGTACACCCTCTCAGCTTTGTAACCCCCTGTATGGTGAGCATATTGGAACCTATGCCGCTGATATTAGCTCCCATACTGTTGAGCATATGGCAAAGTTGCTGTACATACGGTTCGCAAGCTGCATTGTATATAATCGTTGTTCCCTCCGCCATTACTGCTGCCATGATGATGTTGGCAGTGCCGGTAACGGATGGTTCTTCCATCAGAATGTATGCACCCTTTAGTTTGCCTCCATCTAACGAAAAAAGGCTTTGTTCATTATCATAATCAAATACAACACCAAGTTTTTCAAAGCCGCGTATGTGTGTGTCAAGTCTTCGGCGACCAATTTTATCGCCTCCGGGTTGTGGTATGTGTGCTTTGCGGAAGCGTGCAATCATAGGGCCGGCCAACATTACAGCGCCACGTAACTTACCTGATTTCTTTTTGAAATTCTTATCGGTAAAATATTCTGTATTGATATCAGTAGCTTGCAGTACTACCGTATTGGCAGCAGGGCGTACTACTTTGACTCCCATATCACCCAATACCTCAATCAGCATATTTACGTCTAGTATATCGGGTACGTTTGTAAACGTAACAGGTTCGTCTGTAAGTAAAGCGGCACACAATACTTGTAATGCCTCATTCTTTGCGCCTTGTGGGGTTATTATACCACTCAGGGTGTTGCCACCACGTATTTCGAAAGCACCCATTTTATACAAAAATTATTTATTCTTGTTTTTGTTGAATTTACGGTTTTTATTATACCCGTTATTGCCATAGCCACCACCACGATTATTATTGTTGCGGTTATTATTGTTGTTACGATTGCGATTATTGTTATTATTATTATTATTGTTTTTGAAGTTGGTACGCGTATCGAAATATACTCGATAGCCACCCGGTTCGTACATCAATTCACCGTTGGTAAGTGCAGCAAGTTCAGTACGTATCATATCATCGTGTACGGGTTCTTTGTGCCAGTTGGTATATGCCAGCTTCATATAGTAGCCGATGATTTGCGTAAAGCCTTGCTTTTTTTCAGGGTCAGTTTCTTTCAATGCTTTTTCTATCAATGCATCCATGTTTTTGCCAAAGTGCCTGTTCTCTATATTGCTTTGTGGATAGGGAATAACATCAGGTTTTTTAAACACTTGCTCAGGAGTAGGAGCGGGATACGGTGCATCTACATCCAGTTTGAAATCAGTCATCTGATACAAATGGTCCCATAATTTATGTTTGTAGTCTTCTATCTGTTTCAGATGCGGGTTAAGCGTACCCATCAGTTCTACAATAGCTTCTGCGTTGCGTAAACGTCTTGCACGGTCTTCAATCGTCACTAAGTATTCAACCATGCGTTGTACATTTCGCCCATATTCGGGCATCAGCATTTTGCTGCGTATAGTATTATATTCCATTATTGTCTATTTAAAAATGATAATTACCGACAAGTATCGGTTGTGCTATGATTGTAACAAACTGTGGTATGTTTACCAACGGATTATGTTACGATATCTGATGGTACGTCTTGATTGTAAACAGAGAGGCAATCAATATTACCGAAGTGCATTACAAATATAAGGAAATATTTGCCTATCCTAGCTACTATGGTCTGCTACTATCAGCCACTGCCCTTTTATTTTGCGAAAGAGCAATGTAAAATGCCCGTTAAGGTCGCCAATACTGCGTTTCAATTGCCATTTACCCAATACTGAATAATACTCTTTACTCAAGCGTTTTACCCGAAGAATATCAAAGTACAATTTGCCCATTTGCGTAGTATCTGCATACGATTTTTTGTATCGTTGCAGCGTTTGCTCATAACCGTACACAGCGCCGCTTTTGCCAACAAATAACAAACTATCATTTTGCCAATAGCCTTGCATATACGCATCAATACTGCCCTTGTTCCATGCAGCTGATTGCCGCTGTAATACGTCGCGAATCAATTGTTCATCACTTTGTGCATAAGTGGCGTTGCAAATCAGTATAAATGCAGCAAATAAAAATTGTTTCATCAAGGTAAGATACAGAAAATAAAAAAAGGTAACCGTAGGGGACAGTTACCAAAAGTGGATTACAGGGGCCGGATGTTCAGCTGGGTATTATAGGTTGCTCGTTTATAGGATAGCATAAAGTACAGATAAAAAAACGGGGAAACAATCAGCCATTTGACGAATGGACGGTTTGGTTAGACGAATAGGCGTTTTCGTCCGACGAACGATTTTAAAATTATTTTACCAAGTGATTGATTGTCACGTTATTGTTACAAACAGATGTTTTAGTGTCGGTTCTGTAATGTTAAAATAACGTGTATGAGCAATGCATTACAAAAGTGATTTTGTATTTTAGTAATGCACAAAACTTCTGATAACTATGGGTGTCATTTCATGGGCATTGTTTGGACTGATAGCTGGTGCAATAGCCAAAGCGCTGCGTAAAGGTGATGACCCAGGTGGTTGGATAATTACCATCGTCATTGGTATACTGGGTGCTGTAATAGGCGGTTGGATTGGAACTGCGATGGGCTAGGGAGATGTAAATGGGTTTAACTTCAGAAGCTTTACGTTGGCGGTAATAGGCGCACTATTATTATTATTCTTTGTAGGTAAGATGCGGAAATAATCAGTGCATTTTTTTGTAGTAAAAATCCAACTGTTTATCATTACCAGCTATATAGGCATGTACAGTAGTATCTGATGTTTTGATGTATACAATCTGTTTGGGAAAATCGTGTACCGGATTTTCAAATACAATGGATGAATCTGTGAGCTGCGTTTCTTTAAAACGTACCTCTTTGCCATCATTCTGATTGCTGACTGTTGGCATGTAGTACAGCGTATCATTAATAGTAGTTAGGCGTATGCTTTCTTTACTTGCAGTATCACCATTAGGTAGTACAAAATAGCTTGCACCAATCCATAGGCTGTCGCTTTCTTTTATCCAACTTTCGATAATTATGCCATCAGGCGTTTCCATTTTCCAGTCTGCAGCTACCCAGTTTATGTTATCCAGCTTGTTTACTTTGCCAGCGTTTGTGCCTGTTTGTTGGCTGTTTTGACCATTACATGATAATGTCATAATGCAAACAACACCAATTATGCAATATACTATTCGCTTCATATCACTTGTTTAAACTGAAATATACACGGAACTGTAAAATACAAATTGCAATTAAGCATTGTTAACTATGTTTAGTATTCTTTAAGAATTTGATGACGATGCCTGGGTTAGTTTCGGAAATTAAATTATGTACTCATGCGCAAGCTATTCATTATGCTATCAGTTATTGTGTTTCAAATCGGTCAGGTTGAGGCACAAACAAATACCTATATTTTCAAATCATCTACAGAAACATATGCCGAACTGACGGGTGATATTGCACTTACACAAATGGTATTTGCGACGGGTGATGAAGTTGAGATTACAGCACTAAATGGTACTACATTCAATTTGTTCGGCAAATCGTGGACGATGGATAGTATAACAAAAGGCATTTTAATTTTTCCCAATGGTTTGGTAGAGGCCATTGACACCACGGGTGAGCTGATGGTATTTGATGGCTTATTCCGTTCTCTGGACTCGATAGATAATACCTCTAAAATATCGTACAAAATTGATGGTGTAGTAGGCAGTAAAATATTAAAAGCTCAATGGAAGAATGTAAAAATACAAAGTGGCCAGGCAGGTAATTTTGTAAATCTGCAAATATGGCTTTATCAAAACGGCATCATTGAATATAGGTACGGACCAAGTTCTGCCAATAACGCGTCGGGTTATACTACCTCAACAGGGCCTTCGGTTGGTATATTCTATTCACCTTCTGATGTATCGCAAATATATCAGAAACTATGGGTGTATGGTCTGCCGCCAAGTTTACAGTTTGATTCTTCAAAAACTATCAGTTTCCCCAATATTTCAGGTGTGCCTGCTAACGGAACTGTGTACAGGTTTGTACCTAAAACAGTAGCTGCATCTGCAAATGCAGTAACTGAAAAAAGTTTGCTGAATGTATTCCCAAATCCTGCAAATGAAACACTCAATATCATGTTGGATGAAGTGTCGAATACAAAAACAAGTATAGCACTGTATACAATAGATGGTAAATTGCTAAAAGAATATACCGTACTACCCAATAAAAATAAAATCAGCATTCAGGTAACAGATATACCTACGGGCATTTACACTCTGCAATACACAAGGGGCAATACTATATCAAATAAAACAATAGAAATTGCACATTAAACAGAAAGGCTGCTATTCGCAGCCTTTAATGTTTTACACCCTTGCTCTCCAGGGCAGGTCTTCTACGTTATTGATGTGTGCAATATATCTCGCCAATACAAACAGAAAATCTGATAGTCTGTTCAGGTAGCGTACTATCAGTTCGGGTACTTGTTCTTGTTGTTCTTGCATACCTACGCATATGCGTTCTGCACGGCGGCATACACAGCGTGCTACATGGCAGGTAGATGCTGCTAACTGTCCGCCCGGCAGTATGAATGAGCGCATTTCAGGTAGTACTTCGTTCATCTCGTCTATGCACTGCTCCAACCATGTTACATCTTCATCATGCACATCTGGCAGCTTCATTTTCACTTCTTTATCTGGGTTGGTAGCCAATACAGAGCCGACCGTAAATAGCCTGTCCTGTATTTCGCGTAGCCATGTGCTGATTTTTTCATTGGCTGCTATGTCATTCACCATCCCGATGAACGAGTTGAGTTCATCTACCGTGCCATAAGCCTCGATGCGTATATGATTTTTGGGTACACGTACACCGCCTATCAGGCTGGTACTGCCTTTATCTCCTGTTTTTGTATATATTTTGAATGCCATTAAATGCTTGTTGTTAGTGCTTCTTTATTGCGTTTATCCGTTTCTACTACGCCATCGCGTATGCGTACTACGCGGTGTGTATAATTGGCAATATCTTCTTCGTGTGTTACCAAAACCACCGTATTGCCCTGTGCATGAATGGTATTGAACAACTCCATGATTTCAACAGATGTTTTTGTATCGAGGTTTCCCGTAGGTTCATCGGCCAATATCAGCGACGGGTTGTTAACCAATGCACGCGCTATAGCAACGCGTTGGCTTTGTCCGCCTGAAAGCTCGTTAGGTTTGTGGTGTGCCCTGTCGCCAAGCCCTACTTTATCCAGCATGGCACGGGCACGTTCTTCACGTTCTTTTTTGCTGATGCCAGCGTATATCAGCGGCATGGCAACGTTTTCCCACGCTGTGAGGCGTGGCAGCAGATTGAACTGTTGAAACACGAACCCTATTTCAATATTCCTCACATCGGCCAGCTCATCATCTTCCATACGGCTTACGTCTTTCCCATTCAATACATATTGTCCGCCGGTTGGTGTATCGAGACAACCGATGATATTCATTAAGGTAGACTTACCCGAACCCGATGGCCCCATCAATGCCACATACTCATTGCTATTGATAGTCAGGTTGATGCCTTTCAGTACAGGCAGTTCCTGTTTGCCGAGGTAGTAACTTTTTCGTATATCGTTCAGGCTGATAACTTCTTTCATCTAAAGGCAATTAACTTGCTGCCATTTCAAAAATACAGATAATTTTATGCATCGCTTTGTATATGGTCTGCTTTCCCAACTGTAAAATAAATATTGGCTTATATATAACATCAAAACGCACGGATGGTTATCATAATCTTGAGACCGTGTTTTATCCTGTTACACAATTATGCGATGTATTGGAAGCCGTATCATCTAGCGAGCCCCACATAACCCTGCATGGCAAAGCTGTAGCCGGCGATAAGTACGACAACCTTGTATGGAAAGCCTATCAGCTATTGAAAAAAGATTTTCCCGACATACCATCCTTGTCCATCCACCTGCTGAAAAATATACCCATGGGTGCAGGCATGGGTGGTGGCAGTGCCGATGGGGCTTTTATGCTACGTTTACTGAATGATTACTGCAGCCTTGGCTTAAGTAATGAAGCACTGATAAGTTACGCTTTGCAATTGGGCAGCGACTGCCCGTTTTTTGTGGAAAATACCCCACAGTATGCTACCGGAAGGGGTGAGGAGATGCAGCCAATCAGTATAGACTTATCGGCCTATAGCATACAAATTGTTTGCCCGCAAGTACACGTATCTACAGCGGCAGCTTTTAAGATGATTACACCCAAGCCTGCTCCGTTTGACTTGAGGGAGCTTTCTACCATGCCGATAAATGAATGGAAAGATGTGGTGAGCAACGATTTTGAAGCACCTGTATTTGCCCAACACCCCCAACTTGCAGCTATTAAACAACAGCTATACGATGCAGGAGCTATATATGCTGCTATGAGTGGTAGTGGTAGTACGGTGTATGGGTTTTTTAAGAAAGACGGGCGTGCGGTTGTTCAATCGTCTGTGCCATATGATGAATATTACTACAAATAGAAATAGCCGCTCAATACATTGAGCGGCTATTTAAATATAATCAGGTCAGCTTATTTTACTTCAGCAACCAGTTTCTTAAAGCTTTCAGGCTCGTTCATCGCCAGGTCAGCCAATACTTTGCGGTTCAGGTCTATACCTTTAGCAGCCAGTTTACCCATAAACTGAGAATAGCTCAAACCTTCCTCGCGGCAAGCAGCGTTGATACGCACTATCCACAAAGCGCGATAGTCGCGTTTTTTCAATTTGCGGCCTACATATTTGTAACCAAGACCTTTTTCAAGTACGTTTTTGGCTACCGTATATACGTTTTTACGTTTGCCGTAGAAACCTTTAGCTTGTTTCAGTATTTTCTTCCTTCTCGCGCGAGATGCAACCGCATTTACCGAACGTGGCATATCTTAAAAGTATTAATTCGTTTATTGAATAGTGTTATTATTATCGCAGGCCCAACATGCGTTTTACCAGATTCTGATTTGCAGGATGTACAAATGCAGCTTGGCGCAAGTGGCGTTTGCGTGTTTTTGATTTCTTCGTCAACAGGTGGCTTTTAAAAGCTTTGTACCTGCGTATTTTGCCTGTACCAGTAACTTTGAAAGTTTTTTTAGCACGGCTGTGAGTCTTCACCTTTGGCATGTCCTCAAATTTTTGGGATGGCAAAGGTAGCTTTTTTTACTAATCAAACAAAATAAAGCAAAAACTTTATTTGAATGACAGACCATAATAACACCATATGTGTAGCAATATTATTTATACGACAGAAATAAGGCCTACTATGGTACAAATCCGCCTTTTCGCCTATTTTTACGCTACATTATGGCACTTTTCAGATTCAGGGTATATTGGGAAGAAGATGATTTGGTGTATAGAGATATAGAGATACGCCCTACACAGACGTTTTTGGAGTTTCACAAAGCTATTATAGCCGCCTACGAGTTTGACGGTAAACATGCAGCATCTTTTTTCGATAGTACCGAAAAATGGACGCGCGGACGGGAATTGAACTCAGAAGTGTTGGTAAACAAAAAAGATGCGCCAGCCCTGTCTATGATGCGTACCCCGGTATCTGCATTAATCGCCACACCTGACCATAAATTTGTATATGAATACGACCCTGTCAAAAAATGGGTTTTCCTGGTAGAGTTGATAGGCATTACCAAAGATGAAGACCCCAAGCGCACTTACCCGTTTGTATTGCGTAAAGAAGGGGTAGGGCCTGCCCAATATGGCGTAAAAGGTGTCAATTTGGATAAACTGATGGAAGTAGAGGAGAAATATGACTTGGGTGCAGATGAAATGGCAGACGGTTTTGGCGACGAAGGTGAAGAAGAAAGCACTGAAGAAAGCAGTCTAGACGCAGGTAGCGACAGCTACGAGGAGTAGAACATACCATACACCGCTTGGTAAAAACAGCATACATTATTGCAGGGCCTACAGCAGTAGGCAAAACGGCTGTAGCCATATCATTGGCTAAGCACTTAGGTACATGCATTGTGTCGGCAGATAGCAGACAATGTTATCGTGAGATGAATATAGGTACTGCAAAGCCTGATGCTACTGAGCTGGCTGCTGTAAAGCATTATTTTATAGATGCTTTTTCGGTAACCAATTCACTGGCTGCGGCGGATTATGAAACATTGGCACTTGGTTACCTGCAAGAAATTTTCAGTACAAACAATGCAGCCGTAGTATGTGGTGGCACAGGGCTATACATCAAAGCATTGTGTGAAGGGCTGGATGAAATGCCGCCCGTGCAGGATAATATTGTGCAAGAAGTACAGGAGGAATACGAAACGCGCGGGCTGCAGTGGCTGCAACACACTGTGCAGGAAGAGGACCCTGATTTTTACAAAGAAGGCGAAATAAAAAACCCTGCACGCTTGCTACGTGCGCTCATCTTTAAACGCTCTACGGGCGAAAGCATCATCAATTACCGCACGGGAGAAAAAAAGCAACGTGATTTTAATATCATCAAAATAGGATTGGAACTGCCCAGAGAGGTATTGTATGAGCGCATCAACCAACGGGTAGATAAAATGATGGCAGACGGACTATTGGATGAAGTGCGAAACCTCTACCCGTTAAGGCACCTGAAAAACCTGCAAACAGTAGGTTACAGCGAATTGTTTGACCACATAGAAGGGTTGTACACGCTGGAAGAAGCCATAGAGAAAATAAAACAAAATACCCGCCACTATGCAAAGCGGCAAAAGACATGGTTTAAAAAAGACAAAGAGATAAACTGGTATAATGCAGATGATGTGCAGCTGATGGATAAGATAACAGCACATTTAAGATGATTGCCTGTTGCCCCAACCGGTTGACCTGAGGCGTAGCAGTGTGCGTATCTTTAATAAATAAAAATAGATGCCGATGGCAAAACGATACGCATTGTATTTCACCACTTCTGCTACCGACTTATCGTTTCGTACTACTAACACCAGCAAATACACGGCAATAAAGATGTAGAAAAATGGAAGCTGCAACAGCGTTGCAAGCAACAATACTTGTAAGGGTACAGAGATGAAAAACGAAATGACATCAAGGGTAGATAGTAAGCGAACCATTGGTGATACGTTCGGCAGGAGTATTGTGCGTACTTGGTAGATGATACTTGTTTTGAAGGTGCGTTGTATTTTTTTTATATAGTCTTTGAATATAAACTGCTCATGTACTACACTTACGTCAGGTATAGTATAACTTTTGCCGCTTTGCAGTGCGAAGTTGGTAATGGCTTTATCAGTACCCGATAATAATGGTGTTCCTGCAAAACGTTCGTTTCCATACACGGTAGTTATGTTGCGAATAAATGCATATTTGGTAAACATGAATGCACCATTGCAGGCGAGTGTTATACCCATGCTGCTTTCAAACAGGCGTTTATAGTAGTTGCCGTGATAGCTGGAGTGAATATACGTGTTGAGGTAATTGCTTTGTGCGTTTTTGATAGTAATACGAACACCGAATATATTACCATCTGGTTTATTGCTGATGAATTGCAGGCTCTTTTCAATACAATGGTTTTCAAAATACATGTCAGAATCTATGTGCAGTACATAGTCAACCTGCTGCAAAGCCTCTATGGCACGTATTTGCGATTTTCGTAGCCCTATATTTTTTTCGTTGCGTATTATTTTAAGCCGTCCGCCAAATGTATCACTTATATGTACGTGCGAATTGCTCGCATCGTCAATTAAGATTATCTCTTGCGGCTGTACGGTGCTATTGGCAATACAACGAAATAAGTTTTGCAGATTTTCTTCCGGCTCGTTGTACGTACAGATGATAATTGAGAATGATGGTAAATATTCTGCACTTGCTAATTGATCCTTTTTATTGCGCAGCAGGTAGTTGTTGAAAACATATGCAAAGCGTAAGACAAGAAAGGGTGTCATAGCCAGCAACAGCTTATTTTCGCTGATGGCCAGATACAGGATGAGTACATTGCTGGATAGCGTAATGAACACATCGAGGTACTTACGTTTTTGTTGGTATATATTTTTCAGGAACTTATTACCCATGTGTGTAAGCCCTGTATAAATAACAGCGGCAAGCTGGCGCGAAGTTAAGCAATACTTTCAGGTGTAGGTATATGCCTGCTGTTGTATATAGCCAGTACGTCATCTACTCCTCCATCAGCTATTAAGCGTCCTTCTTCTATCAATATCAAGCGTTGGCAAAACTTTTTAAGTATCTCTTCATGGTGGCTTACCATAATGGTAGTGATACTTGGATGCTGCTGTATATAGTTTAAATGTGCTGCTATTTTTTCTTTAAAAAAAACATCACTGCCGTAAAAAACTTCGTCCAATATGTAAATATCTGCCGGCAGGAGCAAAGTAGTAGCCAGGCTGAGGCGTGTACGCGTTCCCGTTGAATAAAATTTTACAGGGGTATCAATCTGTGTTATTTCACTGAAATCAATGATAGATTGTTCTAGTGAAGCTATCTGTTTTTTAGATGCGCCGAGCGCAGCCGCGTAGAAGCGCAGGTATTCACGGCCTGTCATATCCGGGGTAGAAATATTCCCTTGTCCGAAAACAGGAATGATGTTACCCTCTACCATTAAACTACCGCCTGTTGGTGCAGATATACCGCTAATAAGTTGCAGCAGGGTGGATTTACCTGCTTTATTCCGCCCTATAATACCTACATGTTCACCCTTATTTATTTCCAGGTTGATACCTTTCAGTACATTGTATTTATCGTCTTCTTTGCCATTGAAAAGCGAACGTACATCAGCCATAATATTTCTAAGGAAATACTTGCCGATGTATTTCTGCTCTTTGGACGAGTAGCGTTTTTTTATGTCTTTTAGTATTATCACCTTGTTAAGGAAATATTAGATAATATCAGCTAATTTTTTGTCGTACCGCAAAAAGATGGCAATACCTGTAATGAATAATGTAACGGATACTAGCATTCCTTTAGAGAGCATGACCCAAGGCACAGTTTCATGAAACAGTACCGCCCTGAAAGACTGTATGACAGACACCATAGGATTGAGGGTATAATACTGCAACCAGCTTTCGGGCACGTAACCAATGTTGTATATGATGGGCAACGTATATAGCCCAAGCGGCATTAAAAAGCGCAACATGTGTTTGATGTCTCTGTACACAAGGCTGGGTATCAGTAGTATCAACCCTAAGCCAACAGAAAACAATACAACCTGTAATATAAGTACGGGCAATAAAAACAATGCATAACTGATGCCCCTGCCTGCTACAAGCAGTATGACGGTAAGTATTGTTAATCCCAATAAAAACTCAACCAGTTTTAATAATATAGATGATAAGGGTATGATTAACCTCGGGAAGTTGGTACGTTTAATGGTATTTGGCTCTTTGGTAAAAACTTCTAAAATATCCATAAATGAATCCCTGAAAAACAACCAGGGAAGCATACCGCTATATATAAAGATGAAATAGTTGACCCTATTTACATCCACATCAAAAGCCAACCCGAAGAAGATGGTGTATACCAGCGTTGTGATGATAGGGTTAACTACTATCCACCCAATACCGATGTAAGAATGCTCATATTTTAATTTTATCCATTTTTTGGATAGAACAAATAGTAGCTGCCTGTAACGGTATACTTGCTTAAAATACTCTATGGCAGATTTATTTCCGGGATAACTAATCATAGTCAGCGCAGTGATGGGCTGTTTGTTTTTAATTGTTTCTGACAAAGCTAATTCAAAAATTCAAAGCTCTTACAATGTGGAAAATGTTAGATTTTTTGTTAAAAAAGGTACTATGTATTGCAAGGTACTAAGTTTTTGCATAGGTTTGCCTTCTAAACAGTGAAGATGAATATAGAGAATACGGAATCGCAAATGCGGAAAGGGTTACTGGAACTATGCATACTGGGCATTATACAAAAGGAAAAAGAGGCCTACCCCAGCGATATACTGGAACAACTGAAAGCTGCAAAGCTGGTGGTGTTGGAAGGTACCCTCTACCCCCTGCTTACCCGCCTGAAGAATGCGGAAGTGCTCACCTACAGGTGGGAAGAGTCAGCTGCGGGGCCACCACGCAAGTACTATGCATTGACAGCACACGGCCAGCAGATGTACGACCAACTGAAACAAAGCTGGGATGAACTCAGCCAATCCGTTAATCATTTAACCAACTAATAAATACAAACAACTATGCAACGTATCATTCAGATTAATATAGCAGGGCGCATCATACCTATTGAAGAAGATGCATACCAATTGCTGAAAAACTATATAGCATCGCTCGATAAACAGTTTGCCAAAGAAGAAGGCAAAGACGATATACTGCAAGATATTGAAAACCGTATCGCTGAACTGTTTACTATACGCCTCCAGACTGGTGCGCCAGCAATAGACAAAGGCGATGTGCAGAAAGTAACAGAAACGCTTGGTGCTGCTGCCGACCTGAACGAACCAACCACAACCAACCATGCCAAAACAACCTACCTGCCTGCCGTGTACGGACAGCAAGAGCAAGGCAAACAGCAACAGTATGATTACACACAACCAAGGAGGCTGTATAGAAATACATATGATAAAATATTGGGAGGTGTGTGTAGTGGTGTTGCTAACTATTTTGATATAGACCCTGTGATTGTTCGCCTTGTAATGGTAGTGCTATTCCTGACTGCGGGTATAGGTTTTGTAGCCTATATACTGGCGTGGATGATAATACCTGCTGCCAGGTCGTTGGAAGACCTGGGCTATATGAGTACGGGTAAGCCAATGGACTTTGAAACCATGCAACGCAATATGGGCGAAGAATTGCAAGACCTGAAACGCCGTGGCGAAGAAATGAGCCGTGAGCTACGTGACTTCTTTAATAAGAAGAAGTAAGCTTCACCGTTTGCTGATTTTATTTTGGCTGATGGCTTTTTGGCGTGAGCACCTGAAACGTGTTATATCTTCATTGCGTAATTGTTGATGTTTCGTTTGCCTGCCCTTCATGCGTTTGCGCCACATACGGAAACTGGATGCTTTGCTGTGTGTTCGCATAAGCGATATAACGTCCGGTTCAGATAAACCAAATTGAAAAGCGATTGCCTCAAAAGGTGTACGGTCTTCCCAAGCCATTTCTATAATGCGGTCAATATCTGCAGCTGTCAGGTGGGGATGCATACATCACAATTTTAGAGAAGACATACCACCATCTACATGTAATACCTGTCCTGTCATCCAGCTTGCATTGTCCGATAACAGGAACGATGCCATGGATGCTATATCGTTAGCTTCGCCAATACGTTTCAATGGATGCCTGTCTGCCGCTGCTTGTACTTTGGTATCGTTATCTGTAAGCCTGGCAGCAAGTGGTGTTTTCACAAGCGATGGTGCAATCACATTCACCCGTATTTTAGGTGCAAGCTCTGCCGCTAATGCTCTGGCAAAACCCTCAACAGCACCCTTAGCGGCAGCTACAGATGTATGATAGGGCATACCTATTTGCACGGCAACTGTACTGAACAATACAATAGATGCTTGTGGTGATTGTTGCAGATTGGGCAAATATTGCTGTATGAGTTTGATAGCACCATACAGGCTGATATCAAGGTCGTTTTGAAAATCTGTTTGCTTCAGGCTTTTGAATGGTTTGAGATTAATGGAGCCCGGGCAATACACAAGCCCGTCTAAAGAGCCATCAATAGCCGGTGGTTCGTTACTGTCCTTTACATCGTAGCTTAGGTGTTGAGAAACAGGTAGTTGAGGTGTTGTTCTGGATAAAGACAATACTTGATGCTGTTGTTGCAACAATGCATCTGCCAATGAATACCCGATGCCCGAACTTGCACCTGCAATCAAAAATCTTTTCATGCAAGTATAACAACGCCGAAGTAAATAGGTTCGTTCAGCGGCGTATCAGCCGTACTATCATTACGATAATACCTATGAGGAATATGAACAGTGAAATCCTGTTCATGCCATGCATGAATTTGATGTTTATATTAGACGGTGCATTGGGGTCTTTTTTGCGCAAGTAGAAATATGTAAGTATCTGCCGCCACATAATGCAAATGAGTTGTTTCTAAAGTTAACAAGAAATTTGCCAAATAGTTTCAAGAAGCTATATTTGCAACCCGCATGGGGAATTAGCTCAGCTGGCTAGAGCGCTTGCATGGCATGCAAGAGGTCATCGGTTCGACTCCGTTATTCTCCACTAAAAAATAAGCCACCTATAAGGTGGCTTTCTTTATTTTATTAATTCAATTATAGCTTCTGCAGCGTTTTCAGATGCGTTTTTATCACCCAACAGATGCCATAGTTGTTTGTAGTCTTCTTTCAGCATGCTTATGTGTTGCGGGTTGTGCAGCAACTTGTCTAGCTCTTGTTTCAGCATGGTTTCGTTCAGGTCGGCTTGTATCAGTTCTGTTATCACGGGTTTATCCATTATCAGGTTCACCAGCGATATGTATTTTACTTTTATCAGCCGCTTTGCCAGTTGGTAAGATATGGGATTGCCTTTATAACAAACCACTTCGGGTACACCAAACAAGGCGGTTTCTAAAGTTGCGGTACCGCTTGTTACCAATGCGGCAGTTGCCTGTTTCAGCAAGTTGTATGTCTGCCCTTTGGCAAGTAATACGTTTTGATTACCGATGATGTTGTTATATAAAACGTCAGGCTGTGAAGGTGCTTGTGCTACTATGAATTGATAATCCGAATAATGCTTCACGGCGTGCAGCATGATGGGGAGTTTCACTTTTATCTCTTGCGCACGGCTGCCTGGCAATAATGCTATAATGGGTTTGTTCGATAGTTTTACAGGTGGTGTTTTCAGTTCTTCTTCCACTACTTGTATCAATGGGTGGCCAACATAGTCAACTTCGTAGTTCCATTTCTTATAAAAACCCACCTCAAAAGGCAGTATTACCAGCATCTTGTCTACATCGCGTTTTAGCTTGTGTACGCGGTTTTCTTTCCATGCCCATGCCTGTGGAGATATGTAGTATGCAATTTTTATTCCCTGTTGTTTTGCCCATTCAGCAATGCGCATATTAAAACCAGGGTAGTCTATCAGCACCAATACATCGGGCTTATAAGCCATGATGTCTTTTTTGCAGAAATCTATATTGCGGATGATAGTATGTAAGTGCATCAGCACTTCTACAAATCCCATGAATGCAAGGTCGCGATAATGCTTGATGAGTTTAGCACCTGCAGCTTCCATCTTATCTCCACCCCAGCATCGTATATCTGCATTTGCATCTTTTCGGTGGATGGCTTTGATAAGGTTACTGCCGTGTAAGTCGCCACTGGCTTCGCCTGCTATAATGTAGTAACGCATATCAACTCCATACAAACTTTATAAGCAGCATAAATACTGCATAAAGCATGGTGGCAATAAAGATGCCTCTTGCTGTCAGGTCAAGACGTTTGTTAGTATAGAATATGAACGGAATGACATTGATAAGTATACCAAGGCTAATGACTTTAGCAGCTTGTGATGGCTGGTGCCGTAAGTTTTTCAGAAACTGATTAAAGTCTACACCCTGAAACAATATTAAGTACACAATGAACATACCCAACAAAGGCAGTATTGCACCTATTACAAAACCTAATAATGGAACATTGCGTTTCATAAGCCTGAAAATATTATGCTAATATACAAGTGAAAAATTCATTTTTGTACATACAGTCGTTAAAGATGTACATTTGTTGTTGATTAGACAAAACCAATACACATGAATTTCCATTTGAAAAACCTGCCTGAACGCACCCAAAAGCCACGCCAGTACGGACTAACAATGGTGATGGACAAGGGGATGGGGCTGGACGAGGTTAAGAATTTCTTATCTGTTGCCGCACCATATGTAGATATTGTAAAATTCGGATTCGGGACGGCATTTGTTACTAATAATCTACGTGAGAAAATAGATATATATCAGTCATATGGCATTCCCGTTTACTTTGGCGGCACATTGTTTGAAGCCTTTCTGATACGCGGACAGTTTGACGACTACCTGAATGTAATAAAGGAATACGGGCTGCAACACGTAGAAGTGTCTGACGGTTCTATCACCATACCGCATACCGAAAAATGCGGCTATATAGAAAAACTGGCTAAGCATGTTACTGTATTATCTGAAGTAGGCTCTAAAGACGCGGCGCACATCATACCGCCCTACAAGTGGATAGAGCTGATGCGTGCAGAACTCGAAGCAGGCTCTACCTATGTAATAGCCGAAGCGCGCGAAGCGGGTAATGTAGGTATCTATCGTGGTAGTGGTGAGGTGCGCGAAGGCTTGGTGCAAGAGATACTGACACAAATACCTTACGAGAAAATTATTTGGGAAGCACCGCAAAAAGCACAGCAGGTGTACTTTCAGGAGCTGTTGGGCGCAAACGTAAACCTCGGCAATATTGCCCCCAACGAGGTAATACCGTTGGAAGCTATGCGAGTGGGTTTGCGTGGCGACACTTTCCATCTGTATCTGGGCAACGAAGCGAATAGCTAATAATACTTTGAGGCGTACACTTGTGCGCCTCTTTTTATATCATCAGGTATCTTTACTGCATGGCAGCATTATACGGCCTTATAGGCTATCCGCTTAGTCATTCGTTTTCGCCAGCATACTTTAATAAGAAGTTTGCTACTGAAGGCATTGATGCGCATTATGAACCCTATCCATTATCCAACATCAATGAACTGCCTGCACTGTTGAATGACAACCCTACACTACAAGGGTTGAATATAACCATACCATACAAGCAACAAGTAATACCATATTTGGATGCTGTAGACGATGCAGCTAAAGTAATAGGTGCAGTTAACTGTATTAAGATAACAAATGGTAAGCTGATAGGTTATAATACAGACTGGGTAGGCTTTACAGCGAGCTTGCGTCCATTGCTGCAAGCGCACCATACCCATGCATTGATATTGGGTAGTGGTGGTGGTGCTAAGGCTGTAGTATATGCATTGCAACAAATGGGTATTGCTCACAATGTTGTATCGAGGACAGGAGGGCAGTATCAATACAGTCAATTAACAGCAGACATCATTACGCAACATACCATCATCATCAATACCACACCGCTTGGTATGTACCCGCATATTGATGATTCTCCTGATATTCCTTACCAATACATTGGTTCATCCCATCTGTTATATGACCTCATCTACAACCCTGAAGAAACACGCTTTCTGCAACATGGAAGAGATGCAGGTGCGTTAACAAAGAATGGCTACGAAATGTTGCTACTACAAGCTGAGGCTGCATGGGCAATATGGGATACTAGCCAATAGTATAGTACACACAAGTAGTAAGGAAATTACGGACAAAAGGTATAGCACTGATGATGCCGAATTGTTTGCGAGGCTGCCAACCGAATTTGTATTTGTAAATGGGGTTAATCAGGAAATGTGTTTTGTTCTTAAACTGCATACCGCTATTACGAACTATGTGTTCAAAACGCTCGATGGTAATGCGCGTATCGTATATCTCCATCAACTCTCTGATGACACCTTCATTTTCGCCTATCATCTTTAAGATGCCTTTGTAGATAGGCTTTGGCAGTATATGATACCAAGGCATCATGCCCAGCTTGTGGTCGCATATCTGTTGATGGCCGCCGAAAGGCATATACCAAGGCGGGAAACCAAAGAATATCTGCCCCTCATGTTTCAGAAAGTTTTTCAGGTAGGGTATAAATTTCTCTTGTTCAGGTATATGTTCTATCGCATCTTTCAGAATGATCACATCAAAGAAACCTTTGAAGCGTTGCAGAAAATCATCATCATATACATTCTTATACAGAAACTCAATCTTACCTGCTGCTACCTCTTTAGCATAAAAGCCATTGGCGAGGTCTATACGTATAGGGTTCAAATCAACACCCACACAAAAAGCACCTTTGTCCATAAACGGCACTAATACACCACCCTCACCACAGCCTATCTCCAACACATTCACACCCTTGCCTATGGCTTTGGTTTGCTCTATAAAAGGCAATACATAACTGCGAGAGTTATCAACTTGTTGTTCGTAGCGTACTTTTTCGTCTTTATGTTGCTTGAGCGCCAATGTTTAGTATCTTTTTTTTGAAAGGCGTAAAATTAACCTTTTACTTCATTCAGCAAAGCCTGTAGTATTTCCAACTGTTTCTTAATGCTTTCGTCGTGTATCTTTTCATACAGTGATACGATAAACTCCTGCGATAGATTGTGTTTAGCAGCTCTTGCACCACGTGTTGCAACAATCTCGCGCCAACGCTCTGGTTGATAAGCTGTCATGTTGCAGGCTTTCTTTACTTCACCCATGCGCTCGCTAAGCTCCATGCGGCGGGCTATCAGGTCTATGATTTCAGCATCAAGGCTATCCATCTGCTGGCGTAGTTGTTCTAATGTAAGCCCTTTGTTGATGTCTGAAGTATGTTGTTGGCGGATGACGAGTTGTTCCAGTATTTCTTTCAGTCTGGCAGGTGTTACTTGTTGTGCGGCATCGCTCCATGCCTGTGGCGGATTGGGATGGGTTTCTATCATTAGCCCCTCAAAACCCATGTCCATTGCTTTTTGGGCAATGTCTGCTACTAATTCACGATTGCCTGTTATATGGCTCGGGTCGCAGAAGATGGGTAGGTCCGGATTGCGACGTTTCAATTCAATAGGTATCGGCCAGTTGGGTTGATTGCGATATACCGATGCAGCCTGATAGGTAGAGAAGCCCCTGTGTATGGCAGCTACATCAGTTATCCCTGCCTGCATAATACGCTCTATAGCTCCTTGCCATAAATCAACATCAGGGTTTACGGGGTTCTTTACCATTACAGGTATATTGACACCTTTCAGTGCATCAGCCAATCGCTGCACCTGAAACGGGTTGACGGTAGTGCGTGCGCCAATCCACAATACGTCTATACCATGCGCCAATGCCTGCTCTATATGCAATGGCTCGGCAACTTCAACAGTCACGGCCATATTGTGTATAGTCTTTACTTCATGTAACCATTCTAATGCCTGTAGGCCATTGCCCTCAAAACTACCTGGGCGTGTTCGAGGCTTCCACACACCAGCACGATATAGTTGTACAGGTAGCTGTTTGATGCCGGCTGCTACTTCCAATACCTGCTCTCTTGTTTCTGCACTACACGGACCTGCGATAATAAACGGTTGTGCCCCGTTTTTGAAAAAAGACATAGTGCAAAGTTAAGGTCAAACCTCTTAACCCCCTAAAAGGGAATATTATTATAGAAATGGCTCCTTTAGGGGTTTGGGATATTATCTTTGCGCCCATGTTAGCCTTGCCTGCAAAAGAAGAGCTGAAAGAAGGTGCTGTTTTGTTGATTGACAAACCATATAAATGGACATCTTTCGATGCGGTGAATATGGTGAAACGCCTTGTTAAGGTGAAGATAGGCCATGCAGGTACATTAGACCCACTGGCTACGGGGCTGCTCATATGCTGCACGGGCAAGTACACCAAGAAGATAAGCGAGTATCAACGCTTGCCTAAGGAGTATACGGGTATTATCCACTTAGGTGCCAGTACCCCTACTTATGACTTAGAGAGCAAACCAGAGAACCCCCAAGCTTATGAACACATAACTGATGCTGCTATACACGAAGCTGTAAAACAGTTTACCGGCGATATACTGCAAGTGCCGCCTATACATTCCGCCATCAAGAAAGAGGGAGAGCGTGCTTACGACCTCGCCCGTGCCGGTAAAGAAATCAAACTGGAGCCGAGGCCTGTTACAATTACCGCTTTTGAGATAACATCTATTACTCTGCCCGAAGTACATTTTCGAGTAGCCTGCAGTACGGGTACATATATACGCTCGTTGGCTAACGACTTTGGTACAGCCCTCGGTTGCGGTGGCTACCTGCAGGCACTACGCCGCACTAAGATTGGTGAGTTTGACGTTACGGATGCGCTTACCCCTGACCAATGGAAGCTGCATTGGGGATTTAGTGAGAAGCCACCCAATAGGCATTAGGATTTAGGCATTTGAAATTAGCATTTACTTTATGTGTTGATAGTTCTTGATAGTGATTGTGTTGTTTTCATTTTTCTTGTTGTTAAAGGGTTGATAATCAACAATCGTTTTGTTGCAGATTGTTGCTTTTTGTTGCCGTTTTTCTGTTTTTTCATTTTGTTGCACAGGGAGAATAATAGTATAATTTATATGGATTTATTATAGCAAATATACGACAAAAATTATAAAATATAATCACAGTTTATCTCTACTTCGTCTATTTCAGCACCGTATTTTTTATAGAAGGCAATGGCATTGCTGTTCCATTTTGAGGTTTGCCAGCGCACTTTGAAGCAACTATTATCTTTGGCTTTTTGAACGATGGCATCGAGGAGTTTTTTACCAACGCCCAGCTTGCGGAAGGTTTGGGTAACGTAGAGATCGTCTATATACAATGCCTTACCGCTCCATGAATAATAGGTAAAGAAATGAGATGCAAAGCCGATTATGCGATTGTCGATTGCTACTGCCACAAGGCACTGAAATAAATCTTTGTCGCATTTCAGTTGTTCAGCAGTAGTATAAACTTTATCTGCACTGCCGTGAAACGTAGCGAATTCAATTAGCAAGGTGTAAATAGCATCTATGTCTTGTTCTGTAGCTGTCCGAATATGAATGTCCATTTTAGTAGAATTAGAAAAGCCACTCGTTAAAGTGGCTTTAGTTTATCTCGTAATATTATTTGTATTTATACCAAAGCCACATTATTCACCATCTCCTTCACTGCATCTGTAATGCCTTTGGCATCGTAGCCACATTCGCGGTGTAGTTCTTCGGGTTTTCCGTGTTCTACCAGGCGGTCGGGTATGCCCAGCATTTTTACTTCGGGTGTGTAGTTGTGTTCTGCCATAAACTCCAATACTGCACTGCCAAAGCCACCTATTATGGTGCCATCTTCTACGGTTATTATTTTGCTGTATTTGCCGGCTATGTGGTGTAGTAATTTCTCATCAAGCGGCTTAGCAAAGCGCATATCGTAGTGTGCAGGGTTCAGCCCTTCTGTTTGCAAATCGCTACATGCTTTTACAGCAAAGTTGCCCGGGTGGCCTATGGTCAGTATCGCTACGTCTTCACCCTCTTTTATTACTCGCCCTGTGCCTATTTCTATTTTCTCCATTGGTGTACGCCATTCGGGCATTACACCCTGCCCACGTGGGTAGCGGATTACGAAAGGCATTTGGTTTTCTTCGAGTTGTGCGGTGTACATCAGGTTGCGCAGCTCTGCCTCATTCATCGGCGCGCTTACTACCATGTGCGGTATGCAACGCATATATGGTATGTCGTAGCAGCCGTGGTGCGTAGGCCCATCGTCGCCCACCAAGCCAGCACGGTCCAAACAGAAGATAACGGGTAGCTTTTGTATAGCCACATCGTGTATCACCATATCGTACGCGCGCTGCATAAAGGAACTGTAGATATTACAGAACACTTTCATGCCCCTTGTAGCAAGCCCGGCACTCAGCGTTACGGCGTGTTGCTCGGCAATGCCTACGTCTATGGCACGGTCGGGCATAGCTTCCATCATGTATTTGAGCGAGCAGCCAGACGGCATAGCAGGTGTTATACCCATTATAGCGGGGTTTTGCTCTGCCAGTTCTATAATAGTATGGCCGAACACATCCTGATATTTAGGTGGTTCTACAACCGTAGATATTTTCTTATTGATTTTGCCAGTTACTTTATCAAATGTACCCGGGGCATGCCACAGCGTTTGATCTTGCTCGGCAAGGTCGTAACCTTTGCCCTTCACGGTTTTGATATGCAGCAACTTAGGGCCCGGAATGTCTTTCAGATGATCGAGCGTTTCAACGAGTTTCAATACATTATGCCCGTCAACAGGGCCGAAGTAACGAAGGTTCAGTGCCTCGAACAGATTGCTCGATTTGGAGACCATGCCCTTAAGGCTGGCTTCTATTTTAGAACCAAGCTTCTGGAAGTCGGCAGCGGGCAGTTTGCCCAACAGCTTCCACACATCATCGCGAAACTTATTGTAGGTATGGGATGTAGTAATATCGGTCAGGTATTCTTTCAATGCCCCAACATTGGGGTCAATAGACATATTATTGTCGTTCAGAATTATCAGCACATTGCTGTTGCTAACACCCGCATGGTTCATTGCCTCGAAGGGCAAACCTGCCGTCATAGCACCATCGCCTATTATGGCTACGTGCTGGCGATGTGTTTCACCCTTCAGTTTGGATGCAATGGCCATACCCAATGCGGCAGATATAGAGGTAGAGGAGTGCCCCACACCAAAAGTGTCATATTCGCTCTCGCTGCGTTTAGGGAAGCCACTCAAACCACCGTATTTGCGGTTGGTATGAAACACTTTGCGGCGGCCCGTAAGTATTTTATGCCCGTAGGCCTGATGCCCTACGTCCCATACGAGCTGGTCGTCGGGGGTATTCATGACATAATGCAACGCGACGGTTAGTTCCACCACGCCGAGGCTGGCGCCAAAGTGGCCGCCATGTATGCTAACACAATCTATAATGAATTGCCTCAGTTCGTTACATACCTGCTGCAAATCCGTTTTGTTCAGTTTCCTCAAATCTGCAGGGTATTCAATCCTGCCGAGCAATGGGCCTGCTGCTATTTCTTCCATCTACCGAAAACGTGTGGGATTAATCGTTCAAAAATAGGTAAAAATCCGCTATGCGATACTGTTTATAACGTTAAAAGCAAAGTAATGTTTAATGTTTTGTGATATGTTTTAAAAGTATTGTAACAGACAGAAGCAATTATTGCGCCAAAGCTGTGTTACCTTTGCCCTAATTTTTTATTAATGTTCAAGCGTTATTGGCGGGAATATCCGTGGTTTTTACAAGTTACGCTCTTCGGGCTGATGGCGTTTACGATGGTATCGTTTGCAGGATTCGTACTTTATACGCTGATGCCGATAGCAACAGGATACGGCATTGATAAGATATTGGGGATAGATGAAAACAGCAGCGCTAAGCTGAAGTCAGCTTTTTTGTGGACACAGGCTTTATCGTCTGTGTTTACCTTTCTGATACCCCCTGTTTTATTTGCCTACCTCACTACGCCTAGGGTAAAAGAATATTTAGGCTTAAAAGTACCTGCACAGCCATTGCATTTATTATTAGGTGTGTTGGTGATGTTGGGTAGTATGCCTGTATTTATTGAAATAGCTGCTTCGCTGAAAGATATAGTACCCGGCACTGGCGAGGAAAAAGTAGAAAAAGTAACCAAGGCATTATTGGATATTAAAACATCGGGGCAACTGGTACAGGTATTGCTGGTGATGGCATTGATACCCGCCATAGGGGAAGAATTGTTTTTCAGAGGTGTGCTGTTGCGGTTTGCCCATCAGCGGATGGGAAGGATAGTGTTGCCTATCATTATTACTTCTGTATTGTTTAGCATCGTGCATAACAGTATATATAATTTTCTTTCTATAGCAATGGCGGGCAGTTTACTGTGCCTGATATATTATTGGAGTGGCTCGTTGTTGACTAGCATCGTTACGCATTTTGTATATAACGGTGCACAGATATATCTGTCATACGCTTCGCGCAACAGTGAAGCTATGCAACAGATAGCAGATGCAAAACACTTACCCGTAAGTTATGTAATTGGTGGATTGGTGGTATTTACTGTATCACTCTACGCATTATGGAAAACAAGAAAACCTTTATCGCCGTACTGGTCAGCTAATTTCTCGAAAGAAGAATTGGCACAACAACAAACGGACGTATAGCTATGGCAATGAACTGGCCTACATTTTTTACCCGCCTTGGCAGTGCAGTTGTTTTCTGTGCTGTAATGATAGTGGGCTTGTTGTGGAATGAATGGTCGTTTTTGGCATTGGTTAGCCTGATACAAATACTCTGTATCCACGAGTATTTCAGGCTGATGAAGAAGATTTATCCAAACTATTACTCTCCTATCTGGCTGTATGTAGCTATGCAGATAGGTTGTATTGGTTATCTGCTCTATTATTCTCCTTTGTTTCAGGACTATGAGAGCATCATATTATCAGCTATAATTTTGCCACAATTTGTATTGATGGCTGCTGCATTATCTATACATAAATCGCGCTATGCGGCGGGGTATGCTTTTCTGAGTTTTTTCTATCTGTCGCTGCCTATGATATTGTTGCTACGATTGTATATGCTCAACGACCTGTTTCCCCTTATGCTCATTCTGATGATATGGTGTAACGATACGTTGGCGTATTTAGTTGGTTCTTTTATAGGTAAGACACCCCTCACCAAAATATCGCCTAAGAAAACATGGGAAGGCACCGTTGGAGGTGTCATACTGACTTTAGTAAGCGTAGCGGTATGGGCTTATTTCAAAGAAACGGATTACAACATTATACAGTGGGTTGGGTTGGCATTAGTGGTAGCCATAGCGGGTACTTTCGGCGATTTGCTGGAATCTAAACTGAAACGCATGGCAGATGTAAAAGACAGTGGTGCCATAATGCCCGGACATGGCGGCGCGCTGGACAGGTTCGACTCGCTGCTCATAGCCACGCCATTTGCATTTATATATGTGTGCATCTTTATGTTGTAGCTTAGTACGATAAAATCATAGTAATCATTTCAATCAAACCCATCATAGAGCTATCTTTGCATTATGACAATTCATCGCGAAGGATATAAATACATATTGATAGCATCACTGATATGGTCTGTTATCGGGTACGTTACCTATAAGTTTTTGTTGATAGATTTGCCAATACTTTTTTGGCCTATCAATATTGCCTGTTTTCTGTTATGGTTTTGGGTAATATGGTTCTTCCGCTTGCCCGAGCGCGATTTTACCTACAATGACAATCTGTACATAGCCCCTGCCGATGGTAAAGTAGTGGTGATAGAAGAAACGGTAGAAACTGAATATTTTAGCGATAAAAGGTTGCAGGTATCCATCTTCATGTCGCCGCTGAATGTGCACGTGAACCGCAACCCCATAGGTGGAATTGTTAAATATGTAAAATATCACCCAGGCAAATATTTAGTGGCCTGGCATCCCAAATCATCCACCGAAAACGAGCGTACTACGGTAGTGCTTGCCAACAAACGTACTGAAATACTGATGCGCCAGATAGCAGGTGCGCTTGCGCGCAGGATATGTTATTATATAAAAGCAGACCAGCCAGTGAAGCAAAATGACGAGTTCGGGTTTATCCGCTTCGGCTCGCGAGTAGATATTTACTTCCCTGTAGGCACGAAAATAGATGTTAAAATTGGTGATAATGTGAAGGGCGGGATAACGGTTTTGGGTGGTATTGCATAATTTCGTAACTTCATTTATTACTTAAAGCAGAAAAAAAAACTGATATGAAAAAACTCACATTATTACTCGGTGCCCTCGTGATAGCAGGAGCAGTATATGCTTGCGATGGTAAAGGCAAGGGCGATAAAGCTTGCTGCAAGAAGAGCGAAAAGAAAGAATGCTGCAAGAAAGGTGAAGGCAAGTCTTGCGAGAAAGGCGAAACAGCTAAGAAAGACGAAAAAACAACTACAGAAAAGAAATCATAATCATAACCTGATTGTAAGTAAATATGCTCCCAATACGGGGGCATTTTTATTTTCAGCCAATCCGTAAGAACTTTAGGGCATGGCGTTCAAGAAAATAACATCGGTAGATATTGCATATTTCCAGTCAGTTGATGGCATAAAAGCTGTGCAGACAGATGCGGAAGCATTAGAAAACTGTTCCAGCGACGAAACCGAAGACCTGCATTACCTGCCCGAAGTGGTGATACAACCCTTGACAGTAGCCGCTATCAGTGCTGTAATGGCTTATTGTAATGAACAGAACATACCCGTTACCCCGCGTGGTGCCGGCACTGGTTTGAGTGGTGGTGCGTTACCCGTTTATGGGGGCGTGGTATTGGATATGAAAGGGTTTAATAAACTTATACATCTTGACACACGCAACCTGCAGGTAACAGTAGAGCCTGGTATGATAACACAGGAACTGCAAGACTTGGTAAAAGCAGCAGGCTTATTTTACCCGCCCGACCCTGCCAGCAAAGGCTCTTGTTTTATAGGTGGCAATGTGGCTGAAAACTCCGGCGGCCCGCGTGCAGTTAAGTATGGCGTGGTAAAAGACTATGTACTGAATCTTGAAATAGTATTGCCCGATGGCGAAGTGATGTGGACGGGGGCTAATGTACTGAAAAACGCAACGGGCTACAACCTTACACAATTGATAGTAGGTAGTGAGGGAACGCTGGGCATCATCACCAAAATAGTGCTACGCCTGATACCTGCCGTGCAGCATGATGTGCTGATGCTCGTACCATTCAGAAAGGCGGTAGCAGCTTGCGAGGCGGTAAATGCCATTTTTATGGCAGGCTATACACCATCTGCTATGGAGTTTATGGAGCGGGATGCGCTGGAATGGTCTATGCGCTATACACAGGCTACAGGCATATCGCTACCAGACGATATTGAAGCCCACTTACTGATAGAGGTAGATGGTAATAACATGGATGTGTTGTATAAGGAAATGGAAGCGATAGCGGCTATTGTGCAGCGTTTTGATATTGATGATATACTATTTGCAGATACACATGAGCAGAAACAAATGCTATGGACATTGCGTAGAAAAGTAGGTGAAGCGGTAAAAAGTAATTCGATATATAAAGAAGAAGATACCGTAGTGCCAAGGGCAGAATTGCCTCAACTTTTGAGTATCATCAAACAGTTGGGCAGAGAATATGGTTTTCAGTCGGTATGCTACGGGCATGCAGGCGATGGCAACCTGCATGTAAACATTGTAAAAGGCAGCATGAGCGATGAAGACTGGAACAACAAACTGACCGACGGCATCCGTAAATTGTTTGCAGAAGTAGTGCGATTGGGCGGTACCATATCGGGCGAGCATGGCATAGGGCTTGTACAGAAAAGCTATATGGATATTGCATTTAACAACCGCCAGTTACAAATCATGCGTTCCATCAAGCAATTGTTCGACCTGAAAGGGATATTAAACCCCGGCAAGATATTTGCCGACTGACAGAAATTTTACAATAGCATAACCCGCAATAAATGGCACTTTCAATGCGTTTTTACCCTAACTTCGTAAGACTCATTTCAGGAATATGAAACAGATAGTAATTGCTTTAATGTTGTGTTTGGGTGTTGGTACAGCGTATGCGCAAGATGATGTGCCTGTATATAGCAGCACTGGCAAACCTGTGAGAGATGGTAAAGTAGCAGGGCGCAAGCAGAAAGGTTTTGATGCCAGCAGGCTGATATTCGGTGGTGGTTTCGGTTTCGGCTTTGGTAATGTAACGAACATAAATATAGCTCCTGCAGTGGGCTATCGCATATCAGACAGGTTTTCGGCAGGTATAGGCATGGGTTATCAGTACGTGCGTGTTAAAAACTACTACCCTGTATTTGATGCAAGCTACAATACAGTTTACAGGCCATTTACAGCTAATGTATATTCTCCCAGCTTGTGGACACGTTATATACTGTGGAACAATGTGTTTGCTCATATTGAGTATGAGCATAATTTCATGTCGTTCAAAGAATACTACAACAACTATACAGTAAGTAATGACATACTGACGCGTAATGTAAACTACAGCGCACCTTCTATATTGGTAGGTGGTGGCATACGCCAACCTATTTCAGACAGGGTGTCTATCATCTTTCAAGGATTATACGATATACTGCAAGACAAGAATAGTCCTTACAGGGGTACTATAGCATTCCGCTTCGGCATACTGGCCGGGTTTTAGTTGATATAAAAGCATTCAACTAATCCGTAAAAAGTGGCTATTTTCACGCCATGAGTTCTGCATTGTTGCTATCTATAGTGTTGGGGTATTTTGCTCTGCTGCTTGGTATCGCTTTTTATACTTCCCGTCATTCAGACAATGAATCTTTCTTCATAGGCAACCGCAACAGCAAGTGGTGGGTGGTGGCTTTTGGTATGATAGGCACTTCGCTGTCAGGTATGACGTTTATATCTGTACCGGGTACAGTAGGTGCTAAGGGTTTCGATTACTTTCAGGTAGTGATAGGTTATTGGCTGGGTTATTTTGTAGTAGCGTTTGTGTTGTTGCCTATCTATTACAAAATGCAGCTTACGTCTATCTACACATACCTCGAGCGGCGTTTGGGTTTCACCTCTTATAAAACAGGCGCGTTGTTTTTCATTATATCGCGCACGCTGGGGGCTACATTGCGCCTTTACCTTGTTATAAAAGTGTTGGAAAAATTTGTGTTGGAAGACATGGGTATATCGTTTGAGGTAACAGCTATTGTGATACTCGCGCTTATATTGTTGTATACCTACAGAGGTGGAGTGAAAACTATTGTGTGGACGGATACCCTGCAAACCACTTTTATGATACTGGCATTACTCGTATGTGTGGGCTATATCATGTACTCTCTCAACCTCGACTTTGGCAGCACTTGGCATGCCATGCAGGATAAGGGCTATACCAAAATGATTGGCACAGACGTAATGGCTCCTAACTTCTTCCTGAAGCAGATACTGGGGGGGGCGTTCATCACCATTGCCATGACGGGCCTTGACCAGGAAATGATGCAGAAGAATATCAGTGTGAGCAACCTGAAAGACTCTAAGAAGAACATGATAACGTTCTGCTTCACGCTGTTGGTTGCCAATTTTATTTTTCTATTGCTAGGCGGACTGTTATATCTGTATGCAGATGCTAACGCCATTGCCGCAACAGGCGATGATATATTCCCTACCATTGCGGTGCAGAGTGGCTTGCCTTTTTTCATTACAGTTTGTTTCATGATAGGCTTGGTTTCTGCACTCTTTCCAAGCGCAGATGGTGCACTAACAGCGCTTACCTCTTCGTTTTGTATAGATATACTGGGTATTAAAAGAAGAACGGATTTAAGTGAAAAACAACAATCTAAAATAAGACTAACAGTACACAACGCATTTGCCATCATCTTCCTTGCCTGTGTGTTCTTCTTCAGAGAAGTAGATAATGGCTCGCTGATACAGATACTATTGGTAGTGGCGGGTTATACATACGGTCCGTTGCTGGCATTGTTCTCATTCGGCATACTTACAAAGCGGGGTGTAAACAGTTTAAGCGTACCTGTTATTTGCATACTTGCACCCGTACTTTGCTATATGTTGAAACAACATGATAAAGAGTGGCTGGGTGGTTATGCCATCGGTACGGAACTATTGATAATTAACGCAGCTTTGACCTTTGCCTTGTTATTTTTGTTTTCAAAGAAACAAGGTAATATATCACTAAAACAGGCTTGATATGAAAGATAAACTGACGAACATAAAACTACGTGACTGGACAGAAACCCGTGCCCATAGCAGTTGGCAGGTTTTTAAAATAATGGCTGAGTTTGTTCAAGGCTTCGAAACCCTTGCTAAGATAGGCCCGTGTATTTCCATCTTCGGTTCGGCACGTACAAAACCGGGGCATAAATACTACGAGATGACCGTAGAAGTAGCAAGGCGCTTGGCAGAAGAAGGTTTTGGTATCATCACTGGTGGCGGACCGGGTATAATGGAAGCAGGCAATAAAGGAGCCAGTATGGCTGGTGGCCGCTCTGTAGGCTTGAATATCGAACTGCCTTTTGAGCAAAATGGAAACCCGTATATAGATGCAGACAAATCATTGAACTTCGATTACTTCTTTGTGCGCAAAGTGATGTTTGCCAAATACTCGCAGGGTTTCATCATGATGCCCGGCGGTTGGGGTACGATGGATGAGTTTTTTGAAGTAGCTACGTTGATACAAACAAAGAAATTCACACAAACACCCATGATATGTATGGGCTCTGCTTACTGGAAAGGGCTGATAGAATGGATGAAAGTAACCATGTTTGAAGAAGAAGCATACATCAGCCCCGGTGATCTGGATATGATTAAGATATTTGACACGGCAGACGAAGTAGTAAACTATCTGCACGAGTTTTATTCGCATAACAAACTACAACCCAACTTCTGATGACACAAGTATTGCTGCCAGTAGAGATAGATAAATATGCGGAAACCTACACCACCGCAGAAAGCGATGCGTTGGCACAACTGAACCGTGAAACACACTTGAAAGTAGAACTGCCCGTTATGCTATCGGGCAAGCTGCAGGGGGCATTGCTGTATATGATAAGCAGCATGATAAAACCCCAAAGGGTGCTGGAAATAGGTACGTACACGGGGTATTCTGCCATATGCCTTGCTAAAGGAATGGCTGCAGACGGGCATTTGCACACTATAGACATTAATGAAGAGTTGCAAGACATGTGTTTTCGTTACTTTTGCAAAGAGGGATTAGAGAACAACATAACCCAGCATATAGGTAAGGCTGCAGAGATAATACCCAACATCAATGAGCAATTTGACTTAGTGTTCATTGATGCCGATAAACAGAACTATCACCTGTACTACGATATGGTATTTGATAAAGTACCTGTCGGTGGCTTTATATTAGCAGACAATGTATTGTATAATGGCGAAGTGGTGCTGCCTCCTGCAGAGCAAAGCAAGAACGCACAAGCCATGCATACATACAACGAAAAAATAAAAGCGGATAAGCGAGTAGAGCATGTGCTGCTGCCTGTAAGGGACGGCATCATGTTGGTAAAGAAAATAGCGAATTGATTACTAACGTATTTGAATAACAGTATGAAAAAAGGTTTACTCTGTGGTGTGTTGATGTTGGCTTCTTTGTGTGCGGGTGCACAAGGTGGTGCGTATGAGGCAAGGGCAAAATCGTACATAGAACAATACAAGCACCTTGCAGTAGCAGAGCAGAAGCGTAGTGGCATACCTGCTGCCATTACATTGGCACAAGGTATACATGAAACCAGTGCCGGCACCAGCGAGTTGGCTACAATGGCAAATAACCACTTTGGCATCAAGTGCAAGAAAGAATGGACGGGCGAAACTTTTGCGCATACTGATGATGCACCCAACGAATGCTTTAGAAAATACAGCAGGGCAGAAGATTCTTACAAAGACCATTCGGACTATCTGATGAAAAGCCCTCGCTACGCGGAATTGTTTAAGCTATCTACCACTGATTATGCAGCATGGGCTGTGGGGCTGAAGCGCTGTGGCTATGCTACCAATCCGCGCTATGCACAAATGCTGATAAAAATAGTAGAAGACTACAAGCTGCAAGAATACACTTACGCGGCGTTGAATAATGTTGACATCAACGCAGTGTCGCCTGACCGTAAGGCAGAAGTGATACCTGAGGAAGATGCGCGCGAACTACCAACACAAAAAGGCGGCGGTATGAGTGCGACATCCAACCAACCCGCAAGAGCTACGATGCCTGTAAGCGTACCCGCAACCCCAGCACCTGTACCAACTGCTGTACCCGTTGCCGCTCCAACACCTGCTGTTGTAGCTGCACCAGCTGTAGATGCCACTATGCAACAGGTAACAGAAGTACAGGAAGTGCCTGTAACGGAAAGTACAGGCGGTGGTTTCCAACCCGCATACGGGCAGATGGTACGTGTAAATGGATTGAAAGCCATCTATGCGCGCAAGGGCGATACCCCGCTTGAATATGCATATAAAACAAGTTTTCGCTACCAGAAATTATTAGAGATCAACGAGATTGACGAACGCCCCTTGCCACAGGATATGTATCTGTACCTTGAACGTAAGAACACAAAAGGTGTGCGTCCTACACACGTAGTAAAGGCTGGCGAAACAACATTTGCAATAGCACAGGCAGAAGGGCTGTTGGTAAAAAGCCTGATGGATATGAATATGTTGCAACCGGGCGAAGAACCATATCCGGGTACTGTATTGGAACTGCAAAAATACCGTACATCTAAACCTGTGGTAGTTATAAAGAAAAAAGAAACACCTGTGGCATATGTTAAGCCTACTGCCTATCCGCAAGCAGTGCCTGTAACACCTGGCGCGGCGGGTACAGTTGCCACTAAGCCTGTAGTTGCCAAACCGTCAAATATTGTAGTAAATGAGAATGCTGCGCCTGTTGCAGAAAAGAAGATAGATACGGTTGCCATGCAAGCTGTAACAAAACCTGTAGTGGCAGTTGATGAAACAGCTAAAGCAGCACAAGTAGTGGAAATAAAAGAAGCGGTAAAGGCCGACACTGTAACGCAAGTAGCTACACCTGCCAAGGAGGTGCCTGTGGTTGCTTTACCTGCAATGGCAGAGGTGACTAAACCCGAAGTTGCAGTGCCTGTTACTACAATGCCTGCTAAGGAAATTGCTACAACACCAGTGGTAAAAGACACAACAGCTACAGTAGCACCTGCTCAGCCAGTTGTTGAAGAATCAAAACCATTACCTAAAGTAGAAATAGAGCCTGTAGCTGTTGTGAATAAAACAGTTGCCATGCCTACGGCAAAGCCTGAAGCAGTGGTACCAAAAGAAGTAGCTGTGCCCGTAGTAGAAGAAGAGCCTAAAGATGAGCTCGACAGGCTGAAAAAGAGATTTGACAAAGTAGTGTATGCAAAAAATGAAATGAAGGCTGCAACACCTGCACAACCCGTTGTAGCAACAACACCTAAACCCGATACGGTAAAAACAACAACACCAATAGCTAAGCCTGAAGAAAAAATACAACCACTCGCACCATCAAAAGATCCGAGTAAATACCACCTAGTGAAGAAAGGTGAAACTGGTTTTGCCATCGCGCAGAAATATAGTATTACCGTTAAGCAGCTGAATGAGTGGAACGGGCTGAACTTCGGTGCTATACAAGAGGGGCAAAAGCTACGCATAAAACCATAACACCAGATGGTGCAGGTACACGACAAACATTTTGAAGTATTTATAGAAAAAGCTGCAATTGATGAGCGTGTGCAGGCATTAGCTGCACAGATAGAGGCAGACTATCGGGGAATGAATCCTTTGTTGTTGGGCATACTCAACGGTTCATTCATCTTCGCGGCTGATTTGTTGAGGTGCCTGTCCTCACCTGTCGAAATATCATTTATCAAACTGGCATCTTACAAAGGCACTACATCTACCGGTAATGTTATTACAGCTATTGGCTTGGAAGAGAATATAACAGGCAGGCATGTATTGATAGTGGAAGATATTATAGATACCGGCAGAACACTGCACAGTTTTTTACCACAAGTGCTGCAACAACAACCTGCGTCGCTAAAGGTTGCGTGCTTCCTTTCAAAACCAGAGGCACGTGTATGCGATGTGCAACCCGACTATACGGGTTTTGACATACCCGATGTGTTTGTAGTAGGCTACGGGCTCGACTATGACGGGCAAGGTCGCAACCTGCAACACCTCTACAAGCTTTGCAATAATCAGTAAAAAATATTGGTTGGCTTATCTGATATGATACCTGCTTCCTGTGCTTTACGGAACATGGCTTGGATAGCATTGCGCCCGTCTGCTCCTAAGTCTGTGGTATAGTCATTTACATACAGATTGATGTGTTGGCGCATTACATCTTCTTCCATTTCTTGCGCATTGGTGGTTACAAAAGCAGGCAGTGTGGGATAGCTTGCCCATGCGTAGGCAATGCTGTCTTTAATGACTGCATCAATTGTTGCAATAACATCGCTACCTAAAGAGCGTTTTGCCACAATGCCGCCGAGTGGTATGGCAGCGTGCATTTCATTTTCCCACCAGTCGCCAAGGTCTATAAGTTTTAGTAAACCTTTTTGTGCATAAGTAAAGCGGCTTTCGTGTATGATAAGCCCCGCATCATATTTGCCATCCAACACCGACTGTTCTATATCGCTGAACAGCATAGCGGTTTTTTGTGTGGCTTCAGGCAGCGCGAGTGATAATAGCAGATTGGCGGTAGTATGTATCCCTGGTATGGCAATAGTATAACCTGAAGCGTTGGCAAGAGACAGCTGTTCTCTTGCAACCAGCAATGGCCCTACACCTTTGCCCAATGCACTACCACTGTGCAGCAAAGCGTATGATTGTGCGCTATGCAGATAGGTGCTGTAGCTTAGTTTAGTAACGTCTAGCTTGCCAGCCAATGCCCACTCGTTAAGTGTTTCTACATCTTCCATCACATAGTTGAACGACAAACCCCTTGTGTTTACCTTGCTATTCACCATAGCATCGAAAATAAAAGTATCGTTGGGGCATGGGCTGAAGCCGAGCGTTAATTGCATAGTGCAAAATTACGGATGCTTTGCAGAAAGGCGACAATACGGATATAAAGGCAATGTATAATGTGATTTCGGGCGTTGAAAAAAGGAAAATTCCGTTATCTTTGCCGTCCCCAAAAGAGGTGGAAACACCTTGTAATTGTTCGGGAAGTGGCGCAGCCCGGTAGCGCACTTGTATGGGGTGCAAGGGGTCGCAAGTTCGAATCTTGTCTTCCCGACAAAGAAGTAAGCTTCACGTATTTGCGTGAGGCTTTTCTTTTTAGCATTCAATTTAATTTGAAAGATGTTGCTGTAATCCCTCTCAAAGCTATATATCATACAAAGCAGATGAAAAGAACAAGGGCATGCTATACTTAATGTTTCCGGAATAGAAATTAACTTATGTCAAATTTTATTTTCCACCGGAACGATAGTTTTGCTCTCAATTGTTCAGAATAAGTCATCATCAAAAAACAAATAGAGATATGAGAGCTATTTCATTTAAACGTTTAGCATTTTTAATACTTGCTATATTAGCCTTGCAATCATCATTTACATCCTGTAAAAAAGATGATGATAACAGCACCCCATCTACGCCCGCCCCTGCAGCCTATCCCAAAACTGTTACTATTGAGTACAATCTGGTAAGTGAAAGTGGTGTAGATACTGTCAGTTCTATTGCCTACACCAACGAGACAGCTGGTACCAGTAGCGTTACCAATATCAAACTGCCGTATAGCAAGAAATTAACCCGCACCGTCAACCGGTACGACAATGTGGGTTTCGGGTTTACGACGTATGGAGTAGGTACGCTGAGGGTTAAGATACTGGTAGATGGTAAAGTGGTAAAAGAACAGGCATTCAGCGGTACTACAGTCATATCAGGCACAGTACCGTATGTATTTCCATAGTAATTAATATGTGCAAAAAACAAAACGGTACGTGTAACAAAACATAATCAAAAAAATAGTTACAGTAAGAGGGTACGTATCGCTATGTATAAATAAAGCACCTGCGCAATGCAAATTGTGTAAGGGCTTTTTGCTTTATTGGTTGCGTTTACTTACTACAAAGCGGTAAAGAAAATAACCGGCATTGATAATAAACTGTATAGATGATAATAATAATAGAAAAATAAAGCTACCCAACTTGTCGCCCCATACTGTCCAAGCAAAAAAGCCATAGTATAGCCATATGCTATATCCTGCAAAAATTATTAGGTTGATGATACTAAATCGCTTGCTGTACCTATAGTTTGCTAATATACTTAACAGGCATACTATGCTGGACATTACTAATATCGGATTGTCGCCCATTGAATTATATTGTTGGTATGCTAAAGAATAGACAAACACTATGCCATATTACAGTAGGCTATTGTATATTATCTTTAGCCAATGCTACGCCCGATAGACAGTTTTTTCCTTAATCTTGAAGAACCTATAAAAAGCACCATGCTTTTTTTGCGTAGCCACATACCAACACTAAATGATGATATTACCGAAGAGTGGAAATACAAGTTGCCTTTCTACTACTACAAGGGCAAAATGTTTTGCTACTTGTGGATACACAAAAAATATAAACAGCCCTATATTGGCATCGTACAAAGTGATAAACTGGACTACGCAGAACTGCTTTTGGAAAAACGAGCTAAGATGAAAATACTGCTGATAGATCCCGAGGCAGATATTGACGTAGCAAGAATAACCACGATTCTAAAAGATGCTATGCAATATTATTAATAAGCTACACCACTACAGTATATAAAAAAATGGCTGTACATGAACCACGCACAGCCATCTGTAATAAAAAATGATTAGTTTGTAATGGCGCAAGCCCTTGTGCTGTTTGTTTTTGCAACACAGCTTACCTGTGCTGCATCTTTATTTGCACCGCCAATTTTGTCAACAGTAGTTGCACCTGTAGCATAGTCTGTACAAGTACAGTCATATTTTTTGCTGCAAGATGTGCCAAGCACTACTAGGGTTGCGAAAGCCGCAATGGATAGAACTTTTTTCATAATTTTTGTTTTATTTTTTATTTGGGTGATTGATAATACACCGAAAGATAAGTGATGCGTTGCTCAGATGCAAGCCCGAAGGGTTAGTTTATTGTTATTCAATACGGTATTTATCTGCCAGCTTTTTAGGGGCTACAGTGCAGTAAGCAACGGTCAGTATGTCTTGCAGCATTTCTTTGCGTATTGTTTGCAGGTTTACGTGTGTCCACCCTTGCTTACCCCAAGCATTGGGTACAGGGTAAACTACCATAGCATCAAAAGTGCAGAAAACATCCTGATCGGCGGCAGATAGCTTGATGGTCATTCGACTTTCAGGTTCGTTCATCGTAGCAAATATCTTCTTCTTCACCCTAAAGGATGTTACTTCAAAATGTGGCTCTTCCGTTACTTCGTCAAAAGCCATAGCCAGTTTGCGAGCGGTAGTGATGGTTGGCATGTATATATTGATTTACTGATGTAGTGACTTCTTATTGCTCATGCTTTAAACCAGTTATATTTCTATTAAGCTTTCCCATCCACGTTAGCCAACTGTCCGCAGGCAGCATCTATGTCCTTGCCACGGCTACGGCGCAGGCGGGCGTTTACACGTTTGCTTTCAAGGTATTCCATAAAGCGGTCGGTAGTATCCTCGTCTGGTTTGCTGAAGTCTGCTTTTTCTATCGTGTTATACTCTATAATATTCACCAGGTCAACAGGTACGCGGCGGTATAGTTTTATCAGTTCGTCTGCATCTTGCAGGCTGTCGTTAAACTTGTTGAACAGGATGTATTCAAAAGTTATTTCGTTCTTCGTCTTTTGGTAAAAATAGTTGAGTGCATCTACCAAGTCTTCCAGGTTGCTGGTTTCGTTGATGGGCATTATCTCATCGCGCTTTTTATCGTTAGCAGCGTGTAGGGATAGTGCCAGTTTAAAACGTACCTCATCATCGCCCAGTTGGCGTATCATCTTGCTGATGCCGGCAGTAGATACCGTTATGCGGCGCGGGCTCATACCTAAGCCATCGGGGGCAGGGGCGGTTATTTTATCTATCGCCTTCAGCACGTTGCGGTAGTTGAGCAGGGGCTCGCCCATGCCCATAAACACGATATTGGTAATGCCTTTGCCAAAATGCTCCTCTGCCTGTGCATTGGCAAGCGTTACTTCATCTACTATCTCGTCAAATTCCATATTACGCTTGCGTGGCAGAAAACCCGTAGCACAAAACTTACATGCCAGCGAACAACCCACCTGGCTGGACACACAAAGTGTAATGCGTTTTTCGGTAGGTATCAGCACGCTTTCTACAAAATGGCCGTCGTGCAGCATCAGCCTGTTTTTAATAGTGCCATCACTGCTATACTGGCTATGGTGTGTTTTAACTTTGGGTATGTGGTAGGCAGCCGCCAGTTTTTCCCGCAGGGCTTTGGGCAGGTTGCTCATCTCCTCTATGCTACCTGCATGTTTTTGCCATATCCACTCATACACCTGCTTGCCCCTGAATTTGGGTTCACCCATGCTAACCAGCAGTGTTTCAAGGTCTTGTAACGTGCAGTTGCGTATGTTTTTCATATATGCAAAGGTACGCTATGGCTGGTAAATGGGTTGTTAGCTCATTACCAGAACATTAAACTTTATTAAAAATGACATAAGGGGCTATAAGTTCAACAAAATATTTTATACATTTCGGTTAAACATTATGCAATATGAAAAAAGTATTACGTTTTCTCGGGATACTCGTCCTGATTTTAATTGTAGGTTTCCTGGTATTGTGTCTGGTAACACCTGCAGAATTTACGATGGAACGCTCAACCACCATCAACGCACCTAAAGCTGTGGTATGGGAACAGATGGTGAAATTCAGTAACTGGACTAACTGGAGCCCATGGGAAGAACAAGACAGTACAATGAAATGGGATGTAAGCGGTACAGATGGTGAAGTAGGTAGTGTGTATCATTGGGTAGGTAACGACAACGTATCCGGTGAAGGTAAGATAACCAACACAGGCGTTACAGATGGTAAAATGACCTATGCTATGCATTTTATGAAACCATTTGACGGTAAGTCTGACGGTTTTGTACAGGTTGAAGAAAAGGATGGTAAAGTAGTGGCCACATGGCATTTTCATGAAACTATGGGCTTTGTATGGCGTGGCATGGGTGCGCTGATGGGTATGAAAGGCATGATGCAGAAAAGCTTCGACCGCGGTTTGGAACTGCTTAAAAACTACAGTGAGGCACATGCCAACGATGCTGTTGGTGGTAGTTCTTTCAAAATAGAAGAAACACAATTTGCTGCACATACTTATGCAGGTGTTCGTAAAATGATAAAGTGGAGCGAGATGATGGACTTCTATAGTGCCACTTATGCAGACATGGGTAAGAAACTAGGCGACCGTATCGTAGGTCCTGCATCTGACATAGTTTACAAATGGGACGAAGCTAACCAACAAGCAGATATGCACGTGGGCTTCCCCGTTGCAGATAACAAACCTGTGGATGGTGGTACTATAGTAGAAGTAGCTGCCAGCCCTGCATACATGATAAAGTATATTGGTGGCTACAGCGGTAGTTCTAATGCGCACATGGCACTTGGTGAGCATGTAGGTAAGAGTGGTAAGAAAATGGGCTTGGTGATAGAAGAATACATCAAAGGCCCGGGAGATACAAAGGATAGTAACCAGTATGTAACCAACATCTACTACCTGTATCAGTAATCTGTTTTTTCGACCAACCAATCAATACAAGCCGCGTATACTTAGTATGCGCGGTTTTTTTACGACTTTTTGTGCTGCAAAGATTATGATAATGTGAGTATCATGTTATTGTCATTTCATGTATTTGTCGCCGAAATTACATTGTGTAGTACTCTAATAAAGTATATTAGTTAAAAAATAGCGAGAATGAAAAGGCTCTGTTTACTGTTAATGTTTTTGGTAAGTATAATCAATAGCTATGCGCAAGGTTGTGCTGATGCCGGTTTCTGCAGCGTTGGTGCTATGCAGCACGGCAAGCAGAAAGAAGACACCATGCATAATAGTGTCGGTTTTTCTGCGGCAGTAGCAAGTGGCGAGAAATTGTCTTGGGTTATCAGCCCACAATTAGAAATAAAGTCCTTTTTAGATAAGAGAAGTTACCTTGAAGTAAAGTTGCCTCTTCAAATCGTAACTGGTAACCTTGGCAGCAACTACGGCATCGGAGATTTGTTGAGTACCTACACACACCGTATCAAAACCCGCAAAGCAGACAGACAACTGTACTATACCATCGGTATGCGAATCGGCCTTAATAATGCAGATGACCAGATAAACGGAACCCCGTTGCCTATGGCCTATCAGGTAGGCTTAGGCACTACAGACATAATACTGGGGCTTAGTACCAATATCGGCAAATACATAACCCTTGCAGCAGGTGTGCAACAACCCTTGTTGCAATACAACCGAAATGGGTATCACACAACAGAAAATAGGGATAGTGTTGAAACAGTGTATTTTTCCTCTCGTAACCTACAACGTGCAGGCGATGCTCTGCTACGTATTGAGGCGAAAAAAGACTGGAAGCGCGCAGGTATACATGGTGGTCCGTTAGTACTGTACCACCTTGCCAACGATAAAAGTACGCTTGCAAATGGCAACGTAATAATACTTCAAAAAAGTGCAGGGTTTACAGTTAACATCAATCTCGGATTTTATTACAGGGCAGATAATTGGGTATTTGATTTTACAATAGCAGGGCCTGTTTATGCTCGTGAAAACAGACCGGATGGCTTAACCAGAAATGCCATCGTTATACCCAGATTGACGTTTATTTTATAACATACACCTTCTGTCTGCAAACAGTCATTAATAACCGTATTGCGGTCAGTGTTTTTGAAGGGCATACGCGTTAAAGAGTATACAGGCTCAACTATCACTTTGAATATACAGATCCCGCTTCAGTATATGTACTGCACATTCATCATCGCCAAAGTATCGATTTTCTACAAACCGATAGCCGATACGTTGATAAAAGCGGATTGCTTTCTCGTTACTTAGAAGCGGGTCTATTAATATACCTGTAACATCGGGGTTAGCAAAACAACGCGCTATAGCAAGATGCATCATAATAGTGCCGTAACCCTTGCCAATATCATCTGCCATACCTATCCAAATGTCTATGGCACGCAGGTTAGCTGCTATATCCCCCCAATAGTGAGTTTCTTCTTCTTTCGGGTCTATAATTTGTATAAAGCCGATAGGCCTGCCATCCAATTCTGCTACTAATTGTTCACGCCATGGTGGGTAGTATTGCAATTCGGTTTCCCAGTTCCAGTCATCTTTAGGGTCAGCATCTATATTGTGTTGTTGTTCATCCCATAGTTGCAATATTGGTAAATCTTTGATGGTGGCTGTACGCAGTATTATGTTGTGCATTTTACAAATGTAATACTTCAAAAAAAACAACTATGATATGACAACTTATTTAAAGAAGTATTGATAAAGGTGCTTACTTCGCAAACTCTATATTTACCAATGTACCCCTTCCAGGTTGAGATTGTATCTGCACATCTCCGTTCATCATATATACACGCGAGAAAATATTGCGCCATCCAATGCCGCTACTGGTTTCAATATTGGCAGTATCAAAACCTACGCCATTGTCTTTGATAGACAGGTACACTTTTTCAGCATTATAGTCCAGCATCACCTCTACACGGTTGGCTTTGCTGTGTTTTATCATATTGTTCACCACCTCTTGCACTATGCGGTAGATGGCTATTTCTACAGAGCTGTCAAGGCGTTCATTACCCGCACTTATCAACAGGTCAATATGCATCAGGCCTGTATCATTAATCTTGGCTGCCAGTTCGTTTAGTGCAGGTTCTATGCCTTTTTCCATAAGGCTTGTTGGCATCAGGTTATGCGATATGGTACGCACTTCTTTTACCGAATCGTCAATCAGTTTCTTGGCATTATCTACCAGTTTGGCTTCGTCGTTGTTGTAAGAGTCCATGGCAGATATATTCATCTTCGCAGCAGATAGCATTTGCCCCAGACTGTCGTGCAGTTCTCTTGCTATGCGTACGCGTTCTTTTTCTTCGGCTTCCATCACTGCTTTGAAGCGAAGTTTCTGTTGCAGGGCAATGCGCTCATCCATTTCTGCTTTTTTCTTCACTTTATAGCGGGTATATATCACCCAAAATGCAGCAATAAGTATAAAAAAGCCTGCTACAGATGATATGAGTAATAACTGCGTCTTACGTTTTTCTTCTACGTTCTTTTTTTGCAACAGCAGGTTTTCACGTTCTTTCTTTTCTGTTTCGTACAAGGTGCGGTACTCAGCTGTTTTGATGGCTGTTTCGTCTTTGAAGATAGAGTCGCGAAGGTTTTTCAGGTTGAGCATGGTTTCGTACGATAGCTTAGCTTCTCCGCATTCGCTGTATGCCCACGCCAGCATGTGAATGGCATACATTAAGCCCTCCGGCAGCTTCACCGCTTTATATAGCGATACGGCTGTTTGATAATAGCCAATGGCGCGTCTGCAATCGCCTTCGCTGTTGTAATAGCTGCCTAGTTTTACATTGGCAAAAGCTATCTTGATGGTATCATTGGATTTGATGGCATAATTCAATGCCATATCAAAACATTGTTTCCCACTAATAGTATCTTTAAAATGGCGGTACTTTAACTCGCCCAGTATTGCATATAGGTAAGACCGCTCTGCATAATGGCTATCTGTTTTGTTCAACAGTTGCTCTGCTTCTTTCAGGTAATACAGCGATGAATCATCTTTGGATTTTTCAAAATAGATAGCTCCTATTTGCCTGTCTGCAATCCATATCAATGAATCCACCCTACAGGCAATGGCTGTTTTTCTGGCAAGGTGCATCCATTGCAGGCTTGCATTTTTGTCTTGCAGAAAATAGTGCGCACTCGCCATTTTTAGTTGGGCACGGCTTAATGTATTACAGTTGTTGCTCCGTTCTGCGTATTGCAGTGCCTCTGTTGCTGTTTTCATGTAAGCGGCATAGTCTCCTTTCCTGAAAACAGAGTCCTCTATGTGCTGGTAGGTTGCATATCTGTCTTGAGCATACAGAGCTATATTACTGCAAAAGCAGCAAAGGGTAATAATGATATAAACATACAGCTTGCGCAAATGCCTGAATTATCAGGCAATTTACCAAACTGTATGCGCTTACCAATACCCCGAATTGGGTATTTATGCCAAAGCGGGCGTTGCACTAACTTGTGTCTGTTGAATCCTGCTTTTGAAATAATAAGAAACAGCCAAAAGCAGTAAAAAGAATAATGGAGCTATAAATGGTGTATTAGTAGCAATATGCGCCCATACTGCCCCCAGCAGTGTAAAGGTAAAACCTGCGTACGCCCATTCTTTCAGTTTACTCCACCAAGGATTTACCAATGCTAACGCACCCAGTAGCTTTGATACGCCTAGTATACTTACCATGAAGGCCGGTATGCCCAGTTGTGTCATTCCTGTCATTAGTTCAGGATTTTTCGTCAGGTACATAAAGCTGCTCATCAGGAAGCCTATGCTTAACAATCCCGTTGTTGCCCAATAAATAATTTTGTCTCTTTTCATCAGTTGTTCGATTTTATTATGCAAACCTCCGTATATTTGCTATACTATTTATACTACTATACTTTTGTATAGTAGTATACTACAGGAAAGCAGGTGTTTATGGCTACAAGTAAACTGAAAGACGATACGTGCCCTTCAGAAGGTAATCATACAGAATGTGGCAAACGCATTATGGCTGTACGCGATGCGCTGGACATCATCAGTGGTAAGTGGAAACTACCCATCATATTCGCACTTACTTTCGGCGACAAACGCTTTAAAGAAATGGAGCGTGATATACATGGTATCACCGCGAAGATGCTGTCGAAAGAACTAAAGGACCTGGAACTGAACGATTTGGTGAAGCGCACTGTGTATGATACTATGCCGGTAACAGTAGAGTATTCACTGACGGACTACGGCAGAACACTGAAGAAAGTTATTATAGAATTGCATACATGGGGCGAACAACATCGCAAACGCATATTGGGCAGGAAGTAGTCGTTTTATTTTACCTCAATTATTTGCTATCTTTCATGCTATGCAATCCTCTTATGGCTGCCTGCTTATACATGGCTTAGGTGGTGGTGTACATGAAGTAGAACCATTGGTGCAACCTTTGGAAGCAAAGGGTTATATAGTGGCGGCACCCAAACTAAAGGGGCATAGTGGAGATGTCAAGGATTTGAAGTTGAGCGATTATAAGCAATGGATTTTTTCTGCCGAAACAGCTTTACTGAAATTGATACAGCAATGCAAAAAGATTTTCATTGTAGGGCAAGGTATGGGCGGGCTGATAGCTATAGAGCTGGCAACACGCTACAATATTGCAGCATTGGTTTGTATCAATACCCCTGCATACAGCAGATTTATTATCAGTAAAGTGCTGACGGGTGGAGGCAAACTACCCTGGGCCACTATTAAAAATCTGCGCGCATTACTGGCAAAAGTAAAGCCACTGATGCAACGCATAAAAATACCTGTTAAGATAGCCCAGTCGGAAGACGACAATACATCGCGCAATGCAAGTGCTGCCTACCTGATGAAGCATATACACTCTGTTGTAAAGCAACCTTCTTATTATTCAGGAGCAGGACATTCCATCATGCTTAGTAATCAGCAAGATGCATTGGTACAGGATGTAATTGGTTTTTTTGATATGCTTGAGAAAGTGAAGATGCCTGCAGATTCTTAAAAAAACTTAAAAGCATGGCAATTTAATAGTGCATTAACGTTAAACGCCTAAGTTTACAACCTCACTAAAAAACAGGTACAATTATGGACAACACAAATGCACTCAACTGGTTTGAGATACCCGCAACAGACATCAACCGCGCAAAGGATTTTTATGCCAAAGCATTTGGTGTAGATATGGGCGAAACCATTGAAATGATGGGTATGCAAATGGCTTTCTTCCCCAATGCGGAAGGTAAAGTATCGGGTGGGCTTGTACAGAGCGAAATGCACAAACCATCTATGGACGGTTGTGTGGTATATCTGAATGCCAACCCCTCAATGGAAACAGTTATTGCAAACATTACAGCTGCCGGCGGCAATGTAATTATGCCCAAAACACATATCAGTGAAGACATAGGCTATATGGCTTTTTTTATAGACAGTGAGGGTAATAAAATGGCGCTACACTCTAACAACTAATACCCCACTTTTAAAAAAAACTTTAATACAAATAGGGTGCTATCAGCACCCTATTTGTATTAATATAAACTTTGAGTTACATGTTGTTTTTTAACTTGACAGTTGTTTACAAAAACCCTCAACCTGTGTATATTTACCTTTTGCTGAAATAAGGATATGTGATATGAAAAGAATAGTAACGCTTATAAGTATTGTATTAATAGTAAATGGTGCCTATGCGCAGGCTGATATACAGAAGCTACGCCCATCAGTAAAGGCGGCTGCTAAAAAAATGAACGATGCATTAGTAAAGAAAAACCTGCAAGAGTTTGTAAAAACAACACACCCTAAAGTAATAGAGGGCACGCCGGGTGGTGCGGAAAAAATTATAAAAGATCTGGAAGCCCAACTGACAGCTATTGAAAAAGATGGAGCCAATATTGTGTCTGCATGGACAGGTGAGGCATCTTCGATTATAGATACTGCAGGCGAATACCAATGTACTATACCACAATACATGAAGCGCAATATTAAGGACCCGAAAGGTGTACTTACTACCCAAACCACACTGATAGCTACATCGCCAGATAAGGGAAAGACATGGTACTTTATTGATGCAACTGACAGAACACTGGCACAATGGAAAACTGTTTTTCCAACTCTTAGCAGTCAGCTGGTTATTAAACCATCACCTGAGCCTAAATTTGAATCTGCGAAATAGTTACAATGATTGATAGATCTGCATAACGGATGCAGCACAACGTGATGGTGTGAATTTTTGAGCCTGTACCAATCCTTTGGCAGCCATAGATGACCGTAGTGTACTATCATCAGCTAATTGCTGCATAGCTGTAGCAATTTCAGGTACACTTAGCGGGTTGATATAGTAGGCAGCATCTCCGCCGGTTTCCGGCATACACGAAGTGTTAGAAGTGATAACAGGTGTACCACTCCACATAGCCTCCAGTATAGGTATGCCAAATCCCTCATACAATGATGGGTATATCAATGCCAATGCAGACTGGTATATGGCAGGGAAATCTGTCGCACTTGTAAAATCTGCATCGTTTTTTGCTGCTGTTTGTTCCGATAAAAAAATGACTTGTCCTCCTAATCCCTGTGCGGCGATGTATGCTTTTACTTCCTGCATATATGTTTTGCCTGTACCTATCACAACAAGGGGTATTTGTATACTTCCTTTTAGTTGCTGCATGGCTTTGCAGATATTCAGCAGATTTTTCCGCTCTATAACGCTACCTACGTACAAAAAATAAGTATCAGGTAGTGCGTACTTCTGCCTTACACGTTGTTTTTCTTCAATGCTATGTTGTTGTTCAAATATCGGGTTGCAGCTTTGGTAGCATATGTCAATTTTGTCTGCAGGAGTATTGTAATAGTGTATTATATCTTCCTTAGTCTGTTGGCTGATAGCAATAACTTTATCAGCATATCGGCATGAATGGCTGAATTTTCTACGGTATATAATATTGTCCGCAGCTTTATATTGTTTGGGATAACGCTCAAATATCAGGTCGTGTATGCTGACGATGGTTTTAATGCCTGTACGTTCTATACCAACAGGTATTTCATTACTGATGCCGTGATATAAATCTATGCGTAGTTTTTTAAGGTCGGTTGTTACATACTTGCTGCGCCATAATGATGGTAGCATACCATATATGCCGGATGGTTTGATGGTATGAACATGACGATATGATGAAACATCAAACATATCAGTTTGCCTGGTTGTGGCAAGATAGTATTCATTATCAGGATAGCCGGCAACCAGTGAGGCTATCAACGAGCGGCTATAGTTGCCAAGCCCGGTATTGTTGAGGTAAGCACGTTTGGCATCAAATGCTATGCGCATAATCAGTTATCAAACTTAAAAGTACCATAAATTATTCAGCAGATGATTTTGATGATTGTCGTGTAGCAGCTTTTTGTGCAGGAGTGGGTGCTTGTTGCCAATTATCAGGATATGGTATAAATGCTTCGGCATGTTGCAATACCTCTAATGGTATTTTGCCGTCCATGTAGCCTGCCAGTAGCTTAAAGGCTTCCGGGTTCTCTTTTTGCAGTATGAGGAGAGATGCATTCGTGCCCGCTTTTACTGCTATAGGTACACCACCGCCTAATTCAGCCCAATGCCCGCCTAGCAACAGGTTTTTTACCGGTGTTTGGTAATGGGCTATTTTGTTTTGCATATTCTTCTTGCCTGGTTTAGCGCCCATCATGGTGCCGCCGCGGTTGCCAGTGTATCGCCAGTGTGTAACAGGTGTTGCTACGTCATAGAATAATATATGAGAACGCAACCCTGGTGCTACCATGTCTTCTACCCGCTGAATGATGATGTCTGCAATTTCAGCTTTCAGGTTTTTGTACGCATCGCCACGTGTATAGTTACCGTTATCATCCTTGCCTGTTTTCCACTCGTTGCTGTAATCCATAAAAGCAGGCATAAATAGTGTAAGTGTGCCGCAGCCTTCAGGGGCCAGCGAAGCATCTCTGAATGATGGTGCAAGTATGCTTATCTCACTCGTAAGCGGGTTGCCATCGCATTGCTCACCTGTTGCAGCACTTTCTGTTACAATATGTACCAGTTCTTCATTAAATCCTAATTGTGATGGTGGACAGTCTAATGCTATAGATATGGTTACGGATGAGCTGTATATATCTGCATCTTTCAACTTACTTTTCAGCTTGGCGGGTATAGCATCTGCCGGCAGCATTTTCTCATATAGTGTTTCTATATCGCATGCGGCTACTACGTACTTGCTCTTTACGGTGTATTCGGTATTGAGGTGTGTAAATCGTACGCCTGTTGCTTTGCCGTTCTCAAGCAATATATCCTTTACAGGTGCTTTATAAAAAATGTCGTTTTTGTAGTATTGTACTACATGCTCCAACCATTCGGGTATTACCTGCCCGCCACCTTTGGGCGGACTTTGGAAATCGCCATAGTATGCCCACCCAATGGGTACAAGACAAGATAGTAGTTCAGTTTCGCCGGTAAATATCTTGTGTATCTTTTCGTCTTTGAAAAATTTATTCAATCCTTTTTTCAATCCTTTTTCACCTGTGTACGATATGAATGGTATAAAAGGCATGGCAAACTTCAGCAATGGCAGTTTGTTTTTGATGCGCTCTATCGCAGTCATGCTTTCTTCGGTACGGAATATTTTACTGAACTCGTTGAAAGACTTACCAAGCCTCTTTGCTGCTTTGAAGAAGCGTATCAGCCCATCCCGTTCATGCGGAAACTCACTAATCAATTGATCGCGTAGTTCATCGGGGTTGTTCGTCAGCAGATAATCAAAACTCTCCCCTTTATATCGCCTGATGCGTCGTTGCGGTATGGCATTGGGGTGGTCTGCTCCTATGAGGTCGAATATTTTTGCAGCCATGCCGCCCGGCATACATTGATTCAGCCAGTGTATGGCAGTGTCAAACCTGAAATCTTTTCTTCTGAACCCGGCAAGATATCCACCGGCATGTGGTTCTTTCTCCAGCACGCATACGCTAAAGCCTGCTTTGCTGAGTAAGGCGGCAGTGGTGAGTCCACCAACACCCGCACCTATTACGGCTACGTCGTAGTATGGTTTTATGTCAGGCTTTTGCATGTAAGGGGTAAACGACTTTTATATAGAGCCAACTAAAGATAGTGCAAATGAGTAACAGCACAATGCTACATGCCTACTTCCTGCATACGTAGCATATACTTGCCAAGCACATCATACTCTATGTTTATAACAGTACCCTCTTCTATTTGTTGAAAATTGGTATGGTGGTAAGTATAGGGTATGATAGTAACAGTCAGTTCGTCTCTGCCTATGTTAAAAGCAGTAAGGCTCACTCCATTCAGACATACAGAGCCTTTCTCAATCACCAGAGCAGCATATTTTTCAGGGAAGCGAAAGCGGTATAGCCAGCTACCATCAAGCGTTTGTTTTTCTATACAGGTAGCTACGGCATCTACATGGCCTTGTACAAAATGTCCATCAAGCCTGTCGCCTACTTTCATGGCACGTTCCAGATTCAGCATAGTGCCTGCCTGCCATGTGCTGAGGTTTGTTTTGCGAAGGGTTTCGTCAACAGCTGTTACTTTGTATTTGTTGCCATCTATAGCTACTACCGTCAGACATACGCCGTTGTGAGCTACCGACTGGTCTATCTTCAATTCGTGCGTTATTGGGCTATCTACCCATACATCTATATTACTTCCCGATGGTGTGATGGAAACAACCTTTCCAACTGCCTCTATAATACCTGTAAACATGGATGTAAAACTACTTTTTTATAGCTACACCTTTGTGATAGCTGAGGCCTGTATCGCTGGCAACGGTAAAGAAGATGCTCAGTTTGGTATTGTCTGTCTGGTTTTTTTCTACATAACCGCTTACAGTATCTTTTTGCCTACACAGGTATTGCCCTCCAATTACATTATCGAAGCCACCAATGTTTACAACGGCAGAATCTAAAAAAGCTTTATAAAACCTGTCTGCACTCAGGCGTAGGGTTTCTGCACTGCAAAAACCCGTCATCCCCAGTTTTACTTTTGATCCGTTAATAGAAAATATTTGAATGGGGAATACGAGTGTCGTATCTTTTTTAAAGTCAGCATCCAATATGCTGTCTGTAAAAATATAGGTACCGCCCATTACATCTATGGGGTAGAAGCATTTTGAATTATCAGGCTTCCCCGGAAAGTCCCAATTATAGTTAATAGCCTCGGGGTCGTTGCAATATGGGCGGTTCAGCCGTTCATCGTTTACATTGGCAACAGTATCTGCTTTGGTACACGATACTACATAAGCAGCCATTGCAAACAGAGCTAAAAAACTATATATATAATACTTTCTCAAAATCCGTACACTATAAAACGTTCTGAATACCCTAAAATTATCCGATTTGACGGAAACTGCCTAAAAATTTGCTCAAATGTCAAAAAATACTACCTTTGCCATCCCAAATGCTAAAAGGGGGTATAATTATATGTTGATAATAGACTCAAAAGATTGCGAAAACATTGACAAAGCGCTGAAAAAGTACAAAAAGAAGTACGAAAAATCTCGTACTCTTAACCAATTGCGTGAGCGTCAGTCTTTCACAAAACCATCGGTAAAACGCCGTACAGAGGTTTTGAAAGCAATCTACCGCCAGCAAATGGCAGCAGGTAAATTGGACTAAGCGATAACTTTTAACAAAGTTATCTGACAATAGTATTGCACCCGGTACTGTAAATGATTATATTTACAGTACCGGGTTTTTCTATGATAGAGCATCGGATAACAGATTACCTACAATATCTCAGATTCGAGAAACGATACGCACAGCATACACTCAGCGCATACGAAAGAGATTTATCACAATTTTCTAAATACATAAATTCACAGTTCGGGCTCGATGATGAGAGAATAGTAACCCACTTCCACATCCGTAGCTGGCTGGCCGGCTATAAAGAAGAGGGGTTGGAAGCTGCATCCATTAACCGCAAGCTGTCTGTAGTCAATACGTTTTATAAATACCTGCTGAAACAGCAGCTGATAAAGAAAAATCCTGCGAGGCAACTACACGCCATCCGAAAAGCAGAACGATTGCCAACCTACCTGAAAGAACCTGAAACAGACAGGCTGCTGGAAGAACTGCAATTTGATGAGGGTTTTAAGGGTTTTACAGACCGCATGATTTGCGAGTTGCTGTACCAAACGGGTATGCGCCGCAGCGAGCTTGTAAACCTGAAAGAAAATGACATAGAAAAAAGCCTGAAACAATTACGCATACTCGGTAAGGGTAATAAAGAACGCTTAGTGCCCGTAAGCCCCCTGCTGTTAGAAACACTGGCAGAGTACAAAGCAGAAAAACAAAAGCTACCTGTATATGACGAAAATCATTTGCTGGTATTGGAAAGCGGGCAACCTTTGTATGCAGGTTATGTATATCGTATAGTGAAGAAATATCTTACAACAACTACAACACTCAAAAAGAAAAGCCCGCACGTATTGCGCCATACATTTGCTACGCATTTGCTGAATAATGGTGCCAATATACAAGCCATAAAAGACTTACTTGGGCACAGCAGCCTGGCTGCAACACAGGTATACACACACAATAATATTGACAAACTAAAAGAGATACACAAAAACAACCACCCGCGAGGGTAGATATTATATTTTCTAACAATAAAACGTTGTATTATGAACGTACAAATAAGAAGCGTGCATTTTGATGCAGACACGAAGCTGCTGGAACATGTGAATAAGAAACTGGAAAAATTGCGCACATTTCACGACCGTATCGTCGGCGTAGAAGTATACCTAGTACTGGATAATGTGGTGCACAATATCAAAGACAAGGTGGCCGAAATAAAAGTGCATATACCTAAACACACATTTTTTGTAAAGCACCAGTCAAAAGCGTTTGAGGAGTCTTTTGACCATGCTTTCGACTCTATGGTGAATCGTATAAAGCGCCAAAAAGAAAAGGCAATGGCTTAAACTTCCAACGAATATGATATAAAATCCGTCCTTTTATTATAAAAAAGGGCGGATTTCTTTATATTACTATTGCAATAAAAGCTGAAAACGCCTATTTTGCATTACTTAATAATATCAATTTTGAGAATCATGCTGAAACGTTGGATTAAGTCTTTGGCTCTGGTTACTACTGTATGTGTGCTTTTTGCTAATTGTAAGAAAAATACTTTTAGTGCAGACGAGCCATTGAATGACGTTTATACCCCATCTGTTTTTATTAGCAGTAATAATAAAATATTGTATGCATTAGATCCTTCAACAGGTAATTACAAATGGCAGCTAAATATTGGCAATAATATGATTGCTACCCCCGTGGTAGCAGGCGATTTCCTGTATCTGCCAACTATCGATACTTTATTTAAAGTGAATGTAAAAACAGGTAAAATTATCAAACCGTTGCTGCTTACCAATGGAGACGACATAACACGTGAGTTTTATTCATCGCCACTTACAGACGGACGTACTGTATGGATTGCAACCGTTACAGGTAAAGTTTTTGCCATTGACGTAAATACGGATGCCGTTAGGTGGAAATATAATGCAGATGATTCAGTTTTTTCTTCACTGATGATGTACAATGGCAATATCATTGTTGCTAACAGCAAAGGTTCTATCAGGGCGGTGAATATGAATAGTGGTGTGCAATTATGGAGGAACGATACATCTGTTCTTGTGCCTACCGGCAGGTTGGTTTCTTCTCCTGTAGGTAATGGTACGAATTTGTATATCGGCTCTACAGATGGCAATATCAGTGCGCTGAACGGTACTACAGGTAAGGGCTTGTGGAAGTACAATATAGGTAGTGTTATAGATGGCTCGCCTATAGTATATGGTGGCAATATAATTGTGGGTAGTGCAGATAACTTTGTGTATTGTATTGACAGTGCTGCGAAAATTGCCCGTTGGAAGTTTAAAACGAATGACCGAGTGCTTTCTACAGCCGCTGCTTATGGTCAGGTTGTGTACATAGGCAGTTATGATTCTTATTTGTATGCCATCAATATATTAGATGGTTCAATTAAGTGGAGATTCCGTACCGGCGGGCTTATTCAATCTACAGTATTAGCTGCTAACGGAGCATTATACCTGGGTAGTTTTGATAAAATGATTTATAAAGTAGATACATCAGGTACGCTTAAATGGAAATATAATGTGTCGGGTGTTATAGAAACATCTCCTATCCTGTATGATATGACGAAGACATACTATCCATCTATCACAGGTTTGGGGCAGTATTAAGCTGACACTCTACACTTCAATAATATATCAACAGGGGCATTATTAAATGCCCCTGTTGATATATCCATTAGCCGGTGTTATTATTCTTTTGGTCTGAAGAGCATAATGTCTCTGTCGAACAAATAGATACCGCTTTTATCATCGCCTACCAGTTCCAGTTTATCATTCAGCGTACGTGCCAGCCTTTCTTCTTCTATCTGTTCAGATACATACCATTGCAGGAAGTTGTGTGTAGCGAAATCCTTCTCTTGTAGTGACATGCCTACCAGCTCGTTAATGCTTTCTGATACTGCCAGTTCATGTTTCAGAAATTCCTCAAAAACCCGCTTCAAAGATTGGTAAGTAATAATAGGCTGCTCTAATGCCGGTACTACGCCAAAGCCACCACGCTCATTGATGTAACGAAGCAGTTTCAGCATGTGTGTACGCTCCTCGTTGGCTTGCTGGTAAAAAAACTCTGTAACACCATCCAGCCCCGGCTGTATCTCTGCCCAAGATGCCATTGCAAGATATGCCTGAGATGACTCTGCTTCCATTGCTACTTGCTTATTCAGTGCTTCCTGTATGTTTTTTGACAACATGACTATAGTGTTTTAGTACTACTACAAGGTACGAAAAAGCCCCTGCAACATAGCAGGGGCTATCTGAAATATTACGTTAAAACCGTTTTTTACTTGCTCAGTTCTTTTACCCTGTTCCAAACATCTTCCTCACCACCTTCTTCATATCCTGCATGAGAGTAGGCTACTTTACCATTCTTGTCTATAATGATGGTGTATGGTACTGTCTGAAAGTTGAGCGAACGTTTAAGGTCTGAATTAGCGTCCAGATAATACGGGAAATCCCAACCTTGTGCTTTAGCATAGCTACGCACCAAGCCTTCTGCACGAGACTCATCTATTGATACCGTTACATAGTTAAAGTCAACTTCTTTTTTCCAATTAGGCATTTTTTCGCGCATGTTTTTTATTTCTTTCTTGCAAGGCACACACCAAGTAGCCCAAAAACTCACAACTGTTACCTTGTTTTTCTCTATTGCCTGGTTAAATGCAATCTTTTTGCTGGTGTTCACATCTTTTATCTGTGTATCGGGCAATTCCTGTGCAAAGGCATTCATCGAAAATGTGAGCGCGAATACACCTGCAATCAATTTTTTCATAATCTGTTTTTCTGTGTTTGTAAATAAATAATCTAAAACCTTGCCAAAGTTTAGTAAAGAAACTAAATTCGTCAGATTTTCCAAATTTAACGGACTTTTAATGAAATATTTCTTCAAAATTTTTACTGTGCTTTTACTCTCCCAAAGTGCAGTAATGGCACAAGGTACCTTATCGGGCGACCTGATGCTGAATGCGAATTTCTTTATGAGAGATTCTGCTATTAATGCAGCCAACAATCCTTTATATGACAACTATTTGAGCGGTGGTGAATCGTGGTTGGGTTTACGATACAACTACAAAGGCTTTACCGCTACACTACGTGCCGATGCATTTCACAACTCTAACTTATTCAATCCTACACAAGCATTGAATGGTTTCGGCATCGGTGCATGGAGCGTAGGTAAGGATTTTGATAACCTGAGCATCACGGTAGGTTATATCTACGACCAGATAGGTAGTGGTGTTATGTTTCGTGCATACGAAGACCGTGGCTTGTTGATTGATAATTCACTGATAGGCGTGCGCCTGAAGTATCAGCTAACAGACAATGTATTCATCAAAGCATTTACAGGGCAACAAAAATTTAACCTAAGCAAATACAATCCTGTTATTAAAGCTGCGAATGTAGAAGGCGATTTCAGTGTTGGCAATGCACATCTGATACCCGGTATAGGCGCGCTAAACCGCACACTCGACCAAGGCTCTATGGACTTAGTAGTATCCACGATCAATAGTCAGGATACCAACAAGCGTTTTGTGCCTAAATACAATATGTACGCTTTTACTGCTTACAATACACTTACTCTTGGTGGTTTTTCTTGGTATATAGAAGGCTCATATAAAACCGAAGAAGCTATTGTTCGCGATAACTTTTTGCAATACAAAGATGGAAATGTAGTATTTACCACATTGGGTTATGCTACTAAAGGCATAGCAGTAAACTTTACAGGTAAGCGCACAGAAAACTACATCATGCGTACATCGCCCAACGAGATACTGAACCGTGGTATGATAAACTGGCAGCCCATTGTTGCACGTTTGCGCCCGCAACGCCTGATGGCACGTTACACCCCCGCATCGCAGGATATATCTGAAATTGCAGGCGGGCTGGATGTGTTACTCTCTCCGATTGAAACATTGGATATTACACTGAATGGTACATACATCAATACGCTGGAAGGTGTAACACTATACCGTGAGGGATATATGGAAACTGAATACCGTGGTTGGAAAGATTGGATAGTACACGTAGGTTTTCAGTACATGGAGTATAATCAGGAGTTGTATCAGGTAAAACCATTGGTGCCGATTGTAAGGTCTATGATACCTTTCTTTGAAGTTACAAAACGCCTGAGCAAGAAAACATCTATACGTACCGAGTGGGAGTATCAGGATACTAAACAAGATTTCGGCTCGTGGATATTTGGTTTATTGGAACTGACGATAGCCCCTAAATGGTCATTCGCAGTATCTGATATGTACAACATCGTAAAAGGCCCTGTATCGCCTCCCGGTAACAGCAAGCACTTCTACCAGTTCTTTACAGCATATACCAATGGTCCGCACCGCTTTACACTGGCATATGTAAAACAAGTGGAAGGTATTAACTGTACAGGTGGTGTATGCCGCTACGAGCCTGCCTTCAGCGGTGTACGTTTCGGTTGCACTTCACAATTCTAAACTCGTGTATAACACCTAACTTTGTAAACGGCTTCTGTAATACGGAAGCCGTTTTTTCATATCATATCAATATGCTGAAGACAGATTTTTTAGTAATAGGCTCGGGCATAGCAGGACTTACATTTGCCGTAAAAACAGCGCGTCGTTTTCCCGACAAAACCATCACCATACTTACCAAAGCCAATACCGACGAAACCAATACCAAGTATGCACAAGGTGGTATAGCAGTAGTAAACGATTTGGAGAAAGACAGCTTTGAAAAACATATAGAAGATACATTGGTAGCCGGCGATGGATTGTGCAACAGAGATATAGTAGAGATAGTGGTGAAAGAAGGCCCTGAACGCGTGAACGAAATAATTGACTGGGGTGCAAGGTTTGATAAAGATGCTGAAGGTGATTATATGCGTGGCAAAGAAGGCGGACACTCCGCTTTTCGCATATTGCATCATAAAGACATTACAGGCTTTGAGATAGAGCGTGCATTGGTAGAAGAAGCTAAGCGGCATGCCAACATACAGATACACAATCACTGGTTTGTGTTAGACCTCATTACTCAGCACCATATGGGTATGCTGGTTACAAAATCTACCCCAGATATAGAATGTTATGGTGTGTATGCACTGAATACACAAAACCATAAAATAGAAAAGATACTATCCAAGATAACTGTACTGGCAGCAGGTGGCGTAGGGCAGGTATACCGTACTACTACCAATCCTAAAATAGCTACGGGCGACGGTATTGCAATGGCTTACCGTGCCAAAGCAAGGATAGAGAATATGGAGTTCATCCAGTTTCACCCAACGGCATTGTACGAGGCAGGCGTAAGCCCTTCTTTCCTGATAACGGAAGCCGTGCGTGGTGATGGCGGTATACTGCGCAACAAACAGGGCGATGCTTTTATGGCAAGCTATGATGCGAGGGCAGACCTTGCCCCACGCGATGTAGTTGCCCGTGCGATAGACAGTGAAATGAAACGTTCGGGTACCGAGCATGTGTACCTCGACTGTCGTCATATGGATGCTGAGAAATTCAAAGCACACTTCCCTAACATATATGCCAAGTGTAAGAGTATAGGTATTGATGTGATGGAGCAGATGATACCTGTAGCACCCGCAGCGCACTATTGCTGCGGAGGTATAAAAACTAATGAGCAGGGACGCACCTCCATACAAAACCTGTATGCTTGTGGGGAGTGTGCCAGTACGGGGCTGCATGGTGCTAACAGATTGGCATCTAACTCACTGCTAGAGGCATTGGTGTTTGCACACCGCTGTGTGGAAGATGCAGCCAACCATATAGATGCGCTGACATATAATGATGCTATACCCGACTGGAATGCCAGCGGCACTACAGACCCGCAAGAGATGATATTGATAACCCAAAGCCTGAAGGAAGTGCAGCAGGTGATGAGCGACTATGTGGGTATTGTACGTAATGATGTGCGCCTGCACCGTGCTATGAGCCGTATGGACTTACTGCATTGCGAAACGGAGGAACTTTATAAAACAGCTACCGTATCTCCACAACTGTGCGAGGTGCGCAACCTGATAACCACAGGCTACCTGATAGTAAAGAGTGCGCAGTTTCGTAAAGAGAGTAGGGGCTTGCATTATAATACCGACTATCCTGCCAAGAGTAGCTTACTGCAAAACATTGTACTATAAAGCAAAAGCGCAACCATTACAGTTGCGCTTTTTAGTACCTTGTTCTATAGTTTATCTATTCTACTATCAGCTTCACTACTTCAAATCTTTCAGTGGTTGATAGTAATGATATATAATACACACCCTTTGCCCAACCCGATGTGTTGATTTGTGTCTGATTTTCGCCAGTGCGTGTTGCCAATTGCTGTACATAAATTGTTTTGCCTACCACGTCTGTAGCTTTTATGCTGACATTGCCTGTATTATTGGCAAAGAACTTCAGGTTAACACTACTGTGCGTAGGATTAGGGTAGAGGCTTACATATTGTACAGTGCTTGCTACACTGCCTACAGATGCAGGCCAACATTCGCTTTTAGTATCTCTTGACACTAATATGTTGTATGTGTTCATGCAGTTGTTGGAATCTGTTATTTCTACAGAATAAGTACCCGGACTACTGATGGATGTTATGTCTTTAGTTGTACTTCCGTTCGACCATTTGAATGTAAATGGTGCTGTACCGAAGTTGCTTGTACCAATCAGTACGCTATCAAAATCAATAGTTACTGCACCATCATTACGGCAAATAGGTGTAGCGGTAAGTTTTGCGCTGATGATGGAATTGAGGCAAGAAGCAGCATTTATCTCGCTACGTATCTTGTCGCCCGGTTGTTGCCCAAATCCATTGGCAAGGCTTACTCCGCGAGATACCAAGTGACAGTAACTCATGATAGAACCCTTCCATGCGGTTGCCGGTTGAGAATTCTGCAGTGTTTCAAAAGAGCAGTTTGTACAACCCGGGCTGCTTTCTTTTGTTGTGCAATCATCTATAGACCCGCAAGTGCCGCCTGCGCCTGTCATCCATCCGCACCAGTGTGTGTGGCGGCTACCTATGTTATGTCCTATTTCGTGTGTTACCATTGATACGTCCCAAGAATAAGAAGGAACAGCCAGATAACTACCGTTAATATCTCCGTAAGCATATGATGTATTTCGGTTGCACAGAATATCTAAGTATGCTATACCACCAAGCCCGCCATTATCTAATGCCAACAACATAGCTATATCGCCATCAAATGAATTGCTCTTGGCATTCCATGTACTTCTGAAATCATTCAATGCCGCACTGGACGATGCATTGTCATACGCATCTGCAACTGTCCATATATACAGCGACTTCAGTTCAATTGCAATCTGCTCGTTACGATACAGAGCCTGCACATTGTTAAAAAGCCCTGTCATATAGTTTTGTGCAACAGTAAGGCTCAATCTGCTGGAGTAAAATTGATAGTCGGCCTCCCAATACGCGCTCAACTTTTTGCACTTGTACGCAGCGGTAGTTTTATTGCCTGTATTTGTTTCTTCGCCTTTATCGTACACTGCATAGTCATCTACACCGCATTGGTTCAGAGGCTTCACGTTAAAGTCTGCATCATTATACAATATGTATTTGCCGCTGTTGTCTTCCAGCTTGCCAAGTACGTAGTTGCCATCAGCATTGGCAAACAGTACCATTACATCGCCATTGGCAAAAACACTTACTGCCGCTACCGATTTATCAACACCACGCACAGCTCCTTGATAATGCGCTGCTTTTTCATACGTTGTCTGATGGCGGCCAATAGCATCTATATAGCCCATATTTGGGGCAGCAGCCAGCGGGCTGCTTTGCAGCATATCCAATACAAATTCTTTACCATTATCTGTTTTGAAAGTCAGCGATACCGCTTTCGGGTACGCATTATACAGCTTGCTTATTTCGGTAGTATTGGGCTCCAGCAGTGTTTCCTGCTTCAGTATGGAGTGTTTATCGCCTGTTGTGGGGGTAAACAGATTGAAAGCCTGAAACTCAACTCCCCTTGCTTTCGCGTCTTTTACTTCGCCGGATAGTACATAGCCTGGTTCCCATTTTGCCAGTACTTGTGTGTGGATGCAGCACATCAATATCAACAGTGCTGCAAGCTTTGCATACAATTTCACTTGCTTTTAATTTTTTTTAAATGCTTAATTAATAAAATCAGTTTAGTGCGTTGGGGGAAGTGCTACGCAAGATACATAAACATGGTTTTAATCCGTTTGTTCAATTGTCATATTATTGTCAATGGGGATAAATACACGATGAAGCAGGATGAAATAAGTATGGTGTTATACACGTATGTTTTTTAAAGCCCTCATTTACATCAATTTACTACAAGTTTCAAGTATTGCTTACCGGTATTATACTTTACCGTTATGGTATAAATGCCTGATGTGTAACCGCTTGTATTGATGAATACCTCTTGCTGATGAATGTGCTGTACACTATAATGCACTCTGCCAACCATATCTGTTATGGTTATGCTTACATCATTTAGCTTATTACTTAAAGATATTATACACTTATCATCACAAGGATTAGGGCTGATGGTAGCTACAGTATTGTTTTTTAGTTGTGGGTCTATCCCCAATTTGAAACGACAACTATCTGTATTAATCAAAAACACAGATGTTACATATTGTATCTGGCACTTGTATTTTGCATCTGTAATAACGACACCATATGTACCTGGGGTTGTTATGCTATGCAGGTTTTGTGTCGTAGCTCCGCTTGTCCAGTAATAGTTGAGAGATGATGGTGGTAATAAACCGGATGTTAGATAAGTAGTATCTAACAAGACTGTAACCTTCCCTTCTCCCCTGCATATATGTTCTGTCTGCAATGTTGCTTTTATAGAATGGTTCAGACAATAACTTAACGAGGTATTGTTAATATTACTAATCATTTCTTTTCGGGGCAATGGCCCAAATCCATTTGCAAGGTTAATGCCCCTCCCGCGTAAATGGCAATAGCTCATAATAGTACCTGACCATGCTGCTGCAGGTGCAGCATCATCATATACAGACAAACAAGTGGTACAGGAGCCGGACCAATCTTTTGGTGCACAGTTATCGATAGCCCCGCAAGAGCCTCCGTTACCTGTATTCCACCCACACCAATGCGTATGCATGGAGCCAAGCAAATGCCCCAGTTCGTGGCTTATCACCATTACGTCTTTGGAATAGGTAGGTATTGTATTGTAAATGCCTTCTACATCTGTATAAGCATAAGAATTAGGTACATCACATAATGTAAGCAATGGTGCTATACCCCCGTTATTGGCAGAATCGGCGGCTACGAGTATAGCAAAATCACCTTTGTGTGCATTGCTTTTTGCTTGCCATGCTTTTTGAAAGTCAACTGACGCAAAGCTGGCATTAGTATCGCAATAGCTATCCGGTATTGTCCAGATACTGACTGCACTTAGTATAATAAAAATAGAGTCGTTTTTATAAATACCCTGCATTTGGTTAAACAATCCGGTAAGGTAGTTTTGTGTGAGCGTTACATTTCTTCCATATAATTCATACAGATCGAAGTCTCCTTCCAGGTATATACGTATAGTTTTACATGTAGCACTAGCTGTGGTTTTGCCAGCAGGGCTTGCAGACTTTGGTACATCTTTGGTTTTACATACATAAGGTTGCATGTCTTTCAGCGCATCGTCTTTATATAATACGTAGGTATTACTATTGTCGTTGAGTTTGCCAACTACATAATTGCCTGTCTTGTCTGCAAAAAGTACCATCAGGTCTCCGTTTGCAAATACACTGACAGCCGCTAAGGTATTAGGTTGTCCTGCTACACAACCGTTGTAGTGTAGCCCTCTGTCTGCCGAAACAGGTTGATGCCCTTGGTCGCCAATTGTGTTTGTAGCAATATCGGCAGCAGTGGGGTTGCTACGCATTAGTAGTAGTGTATGCCCGCCGTTGGGTGTTGGTAGATGCAAAGTGATAGTTGTAGGTTTTTCGTTGTAGAGCTTTGTAATAGCCGACTGCTGCGGAGATAACAAAAATCCGCCGGTAATTACAGGCGCATCACCTGCAAAACTCAACAAGTTGCACTCAGTAAAAACAGTACCGTTTTTTTGTAATTCATTTACCTGTGTATACAATACATTGCCCGATTGCGCTGCTGATGAATTGACTATATGCAGTAACAGTACAAGTGAAAATAGGTGCTTATGTATAGGTTTCAATAAGTACATATAGCTAAGTTAATGAATATTACTTTACAATACCACAGTAAAAAGCCCCTGCATAGCAGAGGCTTTATGTATATCATTTAAACTATGAGAGCTTGACATTTCCTATTTCCCCACCGGCACCACAGGGTTCTTCCTTTCCCCTATCTGCTGCCTCCACATGGCGTAGTACAGACCTTTCTCGTCCAGCAGGTGTTGGTGGTTGCCTGTTTCTACTATCTGCCCGTGTTCCAGTACAAAAATCCTGTCGGCATGCATGATGGTGCTCAGGCGGTGGGCTATCATAATGGTAATATGTTCTCGTTGCTGGGTAATGTCTTTGATGGTGGTTGAAATCTCATCTTCCGTCAGCGAGTCGAGGGCAGAGGTAGCCTCGTCAAATATCATCAGCCTTGGCTGGCGCAGCAGCGCACGCGCTATGCTCAGGCGTTGGCGCTCACCACCACTCAGTTTCAGCCCGCCCTCACCAATCATCGTATCTATACCATGCTCTGCACGGGCCAGCAGATTCTGACAAGCAGCTTTTTGCAGCACCTCATTTATATCCGCATCGGTAGCACCGGGGTTTACAAACAACAGGTTTTCTTTAATAGTACCGCTGAACAATTGAGTGTCTTGCGTTACAAAACCTATCTGGTGGCGCAGCTCGTCAAAGTCTATATCGCTGCCATTGATGTTGTTGTAGTATATATGCCCCTGCTTGGGTTTGTACAAGCCTACCAGCAGCTTTACCAGTGTAGTTTTACCACTGCCGCTGGGCCCTACAAACGCTACCGTTTCGCCCAATTTTACATTAAAACCGATATTTTCTAAAGCAGCCTTTGTAGCCGTATTGTGCTGAAAGCTCACATCCTCAAAGCGCAGGCTTTCTATCTTGTTGATAGTAGCGGGGTGTGCAGGCTTTTCCTCTACAGGCTTGTTAAACAATGCCTTCAGATTGTTGAGCGATGCCTCAGCCTCCCGCCATGCCAGTATGATATTGCCCAACTCTTGCAATGGCCCGAAGATGAAGAACGTATAGAACTGCATGGTAACCATCTGCCCCAGCGTCAGCTTGTCGTGAAAGATGAAATAGAGCAGCGCGAACATGATGCACTGCCTCAGCAGGTTGACAAACGTACCCTGCACAAAGCTGATGCTGCGTATGCTGCGTACCTTCTTCAGCTCCAGCCCCAGTATTTTGATGGTGGTAGCGTTCAGGCGGCGTATCTCTTGCTGTGTAAGCCCCAGGCTCTTTACCAGCTCTATATTGCGCAGGCTCTCTGTAGTGCTGCCCGCCAATGCGGTGGTTTCGCTCACTATGTTTTTCTGTATGGTTTTTATCTTTTTGCTGAGGGCATTGGTAAGCAGCCCCAGCAGCAGCGCACCTGCAAAGTAGATGAGCACCAGCCAGCTACTGAGCGTAAAGGCATACACAACCACAAACACAATACCCACAATGGTGGTAAACAGTATATTGACGAAGGCATTGATAAACTTCTCGCAGTCCTGCCGCACTTTTTGCAGTACGCTCAGGGTTTCGCCGCTGCGCTGGTCTTCAAAATCGCTGAAGGGCAGGCGCAGGGCATGGCGCAGCCCGTCTGTATATATTCTGGCGCCGAATTTCTGTATCACTACATTGACGGTATAGTCTTGAAACGCCTTGGCTATACGGCTGACCATAGCTGTACCCACCAGCAGCAGCAGCCCTTTGATGACACCGTTGATAAACTGCCCCTCGCTCCACCGGTGCGGCTCTTTGGCATAGGGGTCTATAATGTACTTACCGAAGATGTAGGGGTCGAACAGGGAAAAGACCTGATTGACGGCTGCCAGCAACAGTGCCAGCGCTATCAGCCCCTTGTGGCGGCTGAGGTATTGGAGGAGGAGTTTCATATATAACAGGGGCAAAGGTAATGGCTATTGCGAAACCCATGTATATACAGCAGTAAGGGATATCTATAATAGTATGTAACGAGTAATGGCGAGGCACGAAGCCATCTCACGAAATGAGTGCTTTTTAATAAAACTTCCCCTCTTTGAGAGGGGTTAGGGGTGTGTTGCACTCTACATGTGCCTTTTGCCATGCTACTTGCCTACGCTTCCTTTCTTTCTTTTGGCAGCAAAAGAAAGAAACAAAGAAAAGCTGTCGGGCATTAAAGACTGCCTAATGCCCGATTGCTACCTTGATGCTTTCACATTACTACTGTGCTGCCAATCTAAACAATACTACTCCACCCGTCTTTGCTAGGCACGAAGCTATCTCGTAACAATACTGTAAAACTATTACAATGTGGAAAAACTGTAAGGCTTCGGGTAATGGCTGACCCACGACCGCATCAGCGACGTAAAACAGGAACTACAAAAGTATGTTAATGATGATTAGTTGTAAAGTAGGACAAATTCAAATGTGAAATTTAAAGTCTTTAAAGAAGTATTTAATAATTTTAACCATCGCGATAGAAAACAAAACTACTTATGTCTATTATTAAATCAGGTTTTTTTGCATATCCAAGTGTCCCAGAAGTAAATGGAGAAATAATAGAAGAAGCAATAAGGAAGATACATAAAAGTGGCACTACGACGCTAATTCAAAGTTGGAAAAATCTGAATATTAGTGGTAATCTAATAATCTCTAAGATTCTAAAACAAATTGAATCTGCAGATTTTTTCTGTGCAGATATTACAGGACTAAATGAAAATGTGTTATTTGAACTTGGGTTTGCAATTGGTAAAAGGAAACCCGTTTGGATAATTCAAGATACTTCTATACAGGATTCTTATA
>CALESY010000037.1 GCA_937919945.1 uncultured Chitinophagaceae bacterium
TTGTTTGTTTGTTGTTTAAAAAATTGTTTTTGTTGTTGATTATGATGCAAATATGGTGGCATGAAGGGGCGGTTGTCAAATTTTCAGACTTTGTTAACGCCTGATTTGCAACTGGTTAACAAACGGTTAACAACTGACAATCAATGACTTAGGCTATAAACCCCTCGTTTAATCCACCTGATACGTATTAATACGTATTTTTTGAATCAAAAGAGTCATAATTATTTAATATTCCCTTAATAATTTTTATTTTTAACTGATTATATCCAATTATTCACGATTAACATTTTAAAGTGCGTATGAAAATTCGTTTACTCAGTACACTGCTGTTAGCAGGAAGCCTCTATGCTACCGCACAGCCGAAACTTATCAAAGACATTAATCCGCTAGGAGATTCTTATCCCGGATGGGTAACAGGCTTTGGCAACAGAGTAGCTTTCTTCGCCGATAACGGCACAGACGGGTACGAGCTATGGTCTTACGATACTGCCGCCAACCTACAATATAATATCAACCCCGGCTCTTCATCGGGTGGTTGGGCAACAAACCACTTGAAAATGGCTGCAACTAGCAACTACCTTTACTTCCCGGCTGATAACGGTTCTACAGGTATGGAGTTATATCGTTGGAATGCAACAAATGCTCCCGAGTTAGCTGCAGATGTAAACTCAAGCGGTAGCGGTAATGTTTCTGAAGTATATGCACATGATGGTAGAATCTACTTCACTGCAACAACACCAGCTAACGGTACCGAAATGTGGTCTTATACTACTTCAAATGGCTATACGCAACGCCTTACAGATATAGTTACGGGAGCAGGCAGTAGTAATCCCAATGGCTATATAGCATTTAAAGATAAAATCTACTTCACAGCAACATCGGCTAGTACAGGTGCAGAATTATATAGCTATAATCCTGCTAATAATACAATTGCAAATGTAATAGACATAAATGCCGGTATTGGTGGCAGCAGCCCGCAAGGCTTTATTGTGGCCAACAACAAATTGTACTTCTCTGCATATACCCCTTCTTTCGGCAGGGAATTGTATGTATTTGATGGCACAAACCTGCAAAGATTGACAAATATAGATAACAGTGGTTTGGATGGTGTAGTAACAGTTGCTCCCGGTCAAACACAGTTTATCTGGTATAACAATAAAATATATTTTGCGGGAGATGATGGTGTTAGCGGCTCACATTTTTATGAATACAATCCTATGAATGGAGTTGCAATGAAGGTTTATAATATAAACCCTGGCGGTCCAAGCAACCCTCAAAATTTCACTTATTATGCAGGCAAGATATTTTTCAGTGCTGATGATGGTACACATGGTGAAGAATTGTGGATGTTTAATGGCAATTCTTCACCTGTGATGGTTGCAGACCTTGATACTACAGTAGGTTCTTCTCCAATGAATCTATTGCGTTGGGGTACAAAATTGTATTTCACAGCATTTACATTACCTACAGGTAGTGAACTGTTTGTACTTAGTGATTCAGCAGCACTGAATATCCAACAAGCTTCTTGGACTGCAGATATAAAAGTGTATCCTAACCCAACAAATGCTAATGCCACTATAGCTGTAACATTGAAAGAAAGTACTTCATTTGGCTATATTATAACAGACATGGCAGGTAAGGTAATAAGCAGTAAGGAACCAGCACAATATAATGCAGGTCAAAATATATTGAATATCAACTTGCAATCAGCACCTACAGGTACTTACATATACAAACTGCATGATGGTGAAGGGCGTATAATGGCAAGTGGTAAAATACTGAAACAATAACACATACATTTTTAGCTAACCAAAACACAATAACGTAAAATAACTTTATTATGAAGCGTATAATATTTAGCATCGCATTTCTTGCTGGCATTGCAAGTGTAAATGCGCAAACCATGCTTGTAAGAGATATTAATCCAGGCACTGCAGGTAGTTTTCCATCTCGTCTGGCTGCAATGGGCAAAAAACTTGTATTTACTGCCAACGATGGTACTAATGGATACGAACTTTGGGTAAAAGACACCAGCGGTACAAACCTCGCATTCAATATCAATCCGGCATCCGCAAGCAGTTTAAATGCTGCAAATGCACGCTCTATGGCAACACTGGGCAAATTCATTTATTTCCCCGCCAACAATGGAACATCCGGAACAGAACTATATCGCTGGGATGGCACAAACCCACCTATGCTGGCAGCAGAAGTATGGACAGGTGGTACTGGATCAGGCGTAGATGAAGTAGTTAGCTACAAAGGCAAAATCTATTTTGACGCCAATGACGGCATAAACGGAGAAGAACTGTGGGCATACGATACTACATCTGGCACAGCTACAAGGCTTACTGATGTTAATACAAGCGGCTCAAGTTTTGTTAGCAGCATTACAGTATATGATACATTGGTTTACTTCACTGCAAACAACAGCACTACAGGTACTGAGCTTTATTCTTACAATCCTGCTACCAACAGCACTACGCTGGTTTCTGATATTGAAGCAGGTATAGGCAGTTCATCACCCAACAACCTAATTGTTATTGGTGGCAAACTATACTTTACGGCATCTACTATCGCAAATGGTCGCGAGTTGTATTCTTACAACGGCATAAACGTTATGCGCCTGACTGATGTAGTGGCCGGCAGCAGTAACAGCATCAACTCAACAAGTAGCGGTGCGAAAATAATAGCAGGTCTTGGCACTAAAATATACTTTGCAGGTAATGACGGCACCAATTTCAGCCACCTGTATGCATACGATCCTGCTACTGGTAATACCGCACTTGTTTACAGAACTAACCCCATCGGCAATAGCAATATAAGCTCTATCATTGGAGTGAAAAACAAACTTTACTTCAGTGCTGACAATGGTGTTGCCGGCAACGAACTGTGGATGTATAATGGTACCGCTACGCCTTCTATGGTTGCTGACATATACGCCGGTGCAGTTGGCAGCAATCCTGCTGAATTCTTGCAAATGGATAAAACCATTTATTTCCGCGCATCAGACAGCGCAAATGGCAGTGAATTATTTAGCTTAATGGATAGTACACTTAGCGTTAAAAACATCGCTTTCGCAGGTAATGTAAATGTATACCCTAACCCTACTGCGGCTAATGTAAACATGGACATCACACTTGAAAAAGCACAAACACTTACTGTAACTGTTGCAGATATGGCCGGCCGTGTTGTTTACCAAAACAACAATACTGCTTATGGTACAGGTCGTAATACAGTAGCTATACCAATGGCTAATGCTGCTGCAGGCGTGTATCTCTACACCCTGAAAGACGAGCAAGGCCGCATGATGGCTACCGGGCGTTTGGTAAAACAATAACTAACAGAAATAACCTCACATAAAAAATCCCGCTTGTTAATACAAGCGGGATTTTTTATTGCAAAGAACAATGTTATTTCTTCTTCTATTTTTCAGTATCGTCTTTAGGTGAAAACCAATATGTAATGGTAATAACTATACCAAGAAATAAACCACCACATACTTGCGATACAGTAATAACATCTAAAGGATTTTCTACAGCTCCAGAATATATACAATGTATTATAAAGCCTATAAACAGGTATAGCAAAAAGGTAAATAAAAAAATAGCGAAACAGTTTCATAGTCAACTTATATCGCACCCACTACACACACCTCGGTAGGTGTTGGGTTGCCGCCTTCTTTTTCTAAAGAAATGGCGAATGCCTGTCCTGCTTTTATCTGCATTGGCACTTTGTACATGGTACCTGCATTGGCTATAAGATTATTATCTATCACACCCATACTTACGGGCTTGCCATCCTGTATCACCCATAGCTGGTATTGCTTGCCTTTTTCCGGCATTGGCATATTGTGTATCGCAAGGTAAGATTCTCCTGTAGTCTTACTCCAGAATACCATACCCGTCATGTCTTTACCCTGCTGCACACTGCGCATCACTACCGTCTTCATGGCAGTATCTGCCAGCATATCGCGCCCTTTTTTATATTGGGCTAGTACTTCCTGTTGAGATGTTTTTAAAGAATCCATCTGCGATGACAGTGCTGCTATTTCTTCTTTGCTCTTATTACGTTGCGATAATAGCACGAAGTTGGTAACCACACTCACCACAATAGCTGCCCATACGGCTGCACGCTGCCATGCAGGGCGTTGTGCAGATTGTGGTAAAGCTATTACTTTGGGTTGAGGACTTGTTTCTGTTACTGCATGCACATCGGGTTCTGACTGTACAGTTTGCTGCTGTATAGCATTCCATATCTGCTGCTGCATATGTGCAGGGGGCTGCTCGGCATTAGCTTCTGCAAAAGACTGCATAGCCGCTTCAATAGCCGCTACTTCCTTTGCCAGTTCAGGATACATCACCATGTCTGCCTCTACCGACGCACGTTCACCTTCGGTTAGTGCGCCAAGTACATAAGCTTCCAGGATGCCCGATTCTATGTATTCCTTTATATTCACTTCACTCAATTACTGTTATAATATGTTCGCAATGCTTGCATCGCTGCCCGCATACGGGTTTTTACCGTTCCCAACGGTATGTCTAGGGTTTTGGCAATCTCATCTAATGTGAAACCTTTAAAGTAAGCCATACTGACGATGGTCTGCTGCTCGGGTTTTAAACCCTCAACTGCCTCTCTCAGTCCGATAGTATCTGTCACCTGCTCCGTTTTCATCCCCTTCTGCACATTATATACGGCATCTTCTCCCGTATGGATTTTCGACTTCATTATCTCGCCCTTCGAGCGTAGCTTGTCTATAGCTGCGTTGCGGGCTATGTTTATCATCCAAGTATATATCCTGCCTTTCTCTGTATTATACTGCCCTATATTGTTCCATACTTTCACAAATACATCCTGCAATACGTCCTGCGCAGTTTGCTCATCGGCAATTACTTTGTGTATAACACCATACAGAACGCCTGCATAATTTTTATACAGGTAGTTAAAAGCATCCTGACTCTGTTGTTTCAGCAACACAACCAGTTCTTCTTCGCTATATGATAATACGGGTGCCAAATCAGTTTCAGAAATAAATATACACTATTTGCTAAACACCATGCGATAGTCAGTCTTTATTTTACCATTACTTATATCGTCAAGTCTTTTTTTAATCAACCTACGTTTTAGCATCGGCAGATAATCTATAAACAGCTTGCCTTCAATATGATCGTACTCGTGCTGTATGACGCGCGCTGTAATACCCTGAAACTCTTCTTCGTACTCTGCAAAGTTTTCATCCATATAGCGGAGTTTCACTTTGGGTTGTCGCAGTACATCTTCACGCACTTTGGGTATACTCAGGCACCCTTCGTTGTACGCCCATGGTTCTCCGCTCTCCTCTACTTTGTGTGCGTTAATGAAAACCCGCTTTATAGGTTTTTCATTAGGATAGTCCTTCTTATCTTCATCATCAAAGTTTTCAACTATCTGCACTGTATCAACCACAAACAAACGTATGGGGCGATTTATTTGCGGAGCAGCCAAGCCCACACCATTGGTATGGTACATACTTTCCCACATATCAGCAACCAGTTTTTTCAGTTCAGGGTAGTCGGGGGTAATATCTTCACATACTTTTCTCAACACAGGATGCCCATAAGCTACAATCGGTAAAACCATCTTAATCTTTTATTATATAATCCGCAAAAATACGAATTAGCCGCGGCTTTCAAGATATTCTCGCAAAATGATAACTGCGGCGATACTATCTACGAGTTCTTTCCGCTCACGGATTTTCTTTTTCAAGCCCATTTCGGCTATTGCCTGTGATGCCATTTTCGATGTCATGCGTTCATCCCATTTCTCAACAGGCATATCAGGGAAAACATTTTTAAATTTTACAATGAATTTTTCTACTAATGGCGTGGCATCCGTGGGAGTATCGTCAAAGTTCAGTGGGTAGCCAATGATGATTTTTTCAACAGGCTCGGCGGCTATGTATTTTTTCAGCCAGCCTATCAGCTCGCCACTATCAACTGTGTCCACGGCCGTTGCTATTATCTGCATGGGGTCTGTAGTGGCTACACCAGTACGCTTTTTGCCATAGTCTAATGCCAGTATCCTGCCCATCTATTTACGGTTGGTGCTTCCAGATTTTCAGAATCACTGTACCCATTTTCTTCACTATCTCTGCTTCTGTACGTTTCAGTTCCAGTTGCTTTTTTACCAGCGCCAATATTCGTGGCAGTTCGGTTTCTGTCTGCAACCTGTTCAGCAATTGCCCTTGCATTATCTTCAAGTGTTTCAGCTCAAAATATGCCAGCGAGCTTTCTACTTCATTTACGTAGTTCATCTCACCATTCAGCGTTTCTATGCCATATATATCCTTCCAGTTGTGGCTGATGTCGCTGCGTATATGCAACACGCTGGATATGATTTCCAATACATCCCTGCCGGTATTGTTTACTATATATTGCAAATCGGGCGGGTTGCTATGTTGTGCATCATATTTGTAATAGTCGTCGTATATCCTGCGTACCAGTTCGTTCTCTATCAGGTCGGGATCCACATCTTTGTACACTTTTTCGGCAACATTTTTATAGCCCTCTAGTGCTTTTGCACCGTGCTCTATCAATACTCTTATCAATTCCCACTCCTGCTGCACGTTGGGCTTTACCTTCGACACATAATCGGTCAACTCAGTTTCTACCGTTATCTGTTCCGGGTCTGTAGTTGGTGTTGCGGTAGCCTTATCACGTTCCAGCTGTTTACGGTCGTTATCTACCCTGTCACGTATGTGTTTGTTTACCAGGTTTACAAGTTTTGTTTCATCTACCTGTAAACGCCTCGCCGCTTCGCGTATGTAGTAATCCTGCAATGCAAAGTCTTCCGCTTTATTAATGCGCGCTACACTTTCCGCAATTTCATTTACCAATTTCGACTTGCGCACCGGGTCGTCGCCCACTTCTTTCATACCCACTTCCATACGGAAGTTGATAATGTCTTGTTTATGCGCTTTTACATATTCACGAAAGCCGAGTTCTCCATTCTTTTGTATAAAGCTATCGGGGTCTTCCCCTTCAGGCAGCAATACCAGCTTCACGTTAAAGCTTTGTGATAGTGCCATATCCAAGCCTCGTAGTGCTGCTTTTACACCAGCCGCATCGCCGTCGTAGAGTATGGTTAGGTTGTGTGTCAGTTGCCCTATCAAGCGTAGCTGCCCCTCAGTAAGCGATGTGCCACTACTCGCCACTACATTTTCTACCCCGCCCTGATGCAGCGATATAACGTCTGTATAACCCTCTACCAGAAAACACTCATCCTGCTTACTGATGGCAGTGCGGCTTTGGTACATACCGTACAATACCCGGCTCTTGTTATACAGTTCATTTTCGGGTGTGTTAATGTATTTGGGTGCACGGTCGTTTGTTTTCAGTATACGTGCGCCAAAACCGAGTACACGCCCGGTCATACTTTGTATGGGGAATATCACTCTGCCGCGATACACATCGTAATACCCGCGTCCGCTGTTCTTTACCAACCCTGCTTTTTCCAACAAGTCTGCACTATGTCCTTTTTTGATGGCAGTATTATAAAACGCTTCACCACTTTCGGGGTTATACCCAAGCCTGAACTTCTCAATCGTTTCTTTTGAAAAGCCCCGTTGCTTAAAGTAGCTGCCGCCTATGGTTTGCCCCTCTTCGCTTTCCAACAGTGTTTCGCTAAAGTACTGTGCAGCATATTCATTCAGTATGCGTAGGGCTTCTTCGGCCAATTGCTGTTGCTGCTGTTCGGGCGAGCGTTCGGTTTCTTCCAGTTTTATCTTGTAATAATCTGCCAGCCAACGGATGGCTTCGGGGTAGGTTAATTTTTCATGTTCCTGTACAAAGCTTACCACATTGCCGCCCTTGCCACAGCCAAAACATTTGTACAATCCCTTTGTACCAGATACAGTAAACGAGGGAGTTTTTTCGTTGTGAAAAGGACAATTAGCTATATAATTCACCCCGCGTTTCTTCAAACGCAAAAACTGACCGATAACCTCTACTACGTCAGCTCGGTTCATTACTTCCTGTATGGATGCGGGGGAAATCACCTTGCTAAGTTAGTTAAAAGCCCCAACCCTTATAGGTGCATTTAATATATAAAATTCATTAAGACTTAGGGGTATGTTATTTGCGTTACAAACCTCACCCTTTCACGCTTTTTTGTAAACACATGCCAGTTGCCATCGTATTCTATGTACGATGGTACCATTTTATCGTGCGCATACGTCATGCGTACTTTCATGCGTACTATGAAATCGTACAAACCTGCCCTGTACGATAATGAATAATCGCGAGCTACGATGCTGTAGTCCGATTTGCGAAACCATGTAGTTAGGTCGTCGTACACTACATCTTTTTCAAAACCTTTCTTCGGCACCGCACGAAATACATAACATTCTTCGCCACCATACTCTTGCGATGATAGTTTAAAGTCATAGAGCTTTGCTATCTCCGGTTCAAATATCGCGCTCTTATCTCCCATCAGCGGCACGCCTGTTACTTTGCTGCCGGGGTTGAACATCAGTTGCTTTAACTTATAACTATTACTTTCGTTTTTACTGCTACCCACTTTACGTATGCCACCTGTTACATAATCGTTCTCCCCGCATTTTTTACCTTGCGTAAAGAAAAGATAAGCATATAGCTCTGCAGTGTAATAATTGTACTGGCGTTTACGGTTGTAAAAATCGCCGGTTGTTTTTTCTTCCTGTACCTGCATGGTACGGCAGCCATTGGCATACACCTGTTTTGTTTTGCTATAGAGCGATGCCTGTACACCACCTTTATTATTATACACCCGTATATCGTTGGTAGCATTCCATGTAAGCAGATGCAGGCTACGAAAGGCTTTGTAGAATGTGGTATCGTTCTTCACCCGCTTAATGAATCCCTGCACGTCCCAACCCTTGCGTACGGCTTTTACAACCACATCATCCATCTTAATGGGCAGCTTAAAGATGCTGGTGTCTTTTGTTTGTGCAAAAGAAATATATGATGTGAAAAATAATATCAGTGCAACAACCTTACGCATGACTTTCTCTTGCTTTCAGCAATGCTTCCGCTACAATCATATCTTCAGGCGTAGTTACTTTTATATTGCTACGCTCACCATCTACCAAATACACCATATCACCATAAGCCTCCACAACCGTAGCTTCGTCTGTAAAAGCTGCCTGATATTCCTGATTGAATGCCGGTAGTATTACTTCTGCTTTAAAAGTTTGTGGTGTTTGTATGATGCGCATTTGCTCACGTTCTATCGGGCGACTGTCTTCGCCTTCCAGTATGCGCATACTATCTGCTACAGGTATAGCAGGTATGGCACTGCCTTTGTCTATAGCTTGTGCGTAACAGCGTTGTATCAGCTCTGTCGTTACCAAAGGCCGTACACCGTCTTGTACAAACACAACACTATCATGCTCCACCACTTTCAACCCGTTCTGCACACTATGGTAGCGTGTTTCGCCACCGGCTACTATCGTTATATCTATCCTTTCGGGGAAGGACTGCAATACCATCTGTGCATAGCTAAGCTGGTCTTGCGGCAGTACCAATATCAATTGTATATCTGCAAACGCGTCTGCAAATGCCTTGATGGTATGATACAGAATAGGTTGCCCGTTCAACGGCAGAAACTGTTTTGGCACAGCACTGCCCATACGCACCCCCTTACCACCCGCTACTATTACAGCATATTTCTTCATAGATATAGGTACAAAAAAACACTATAAAAACTATACCACAAAGAAAAAGCCCCGCGTAGCGAGGCTTACTCCTTTTGTAATTATCTTATTTCACTTCCTGCATCAGTTTCCTTACTACGGGCGCTATCGCTATCAATGCAATACCCGCTATCAACGCATAGATGCCTAGTTGTTTATAGCCATCCGTATATGACTCTAGCTTAACTAGTAACGAGGCATTGCCATCTTCTGCCATTTCAGATCCAAATATACCTGCTACATACTGTCCGTACGCACTAGCCAAAAACCACATACCCATCATCACTCCTGACAGTTTTTTAGGCGACAACTTTGTCATTAATGACAACCCTATCGGAGAAAGACACAATTCACCCAATGTAATAACCAAATAAGCAAGTGTAAATATTTCTAAAGAAGTTTTCCCTGTCGAATCAGCAAAATACCTGGTAGAAAAGAATACAAAATATGCACCAGCTAGAAATAAAAACCCTAGTCCAAACTTAACTACTGAGTTTGGCTCAATCTTTTTCTTTGCCATCCAAACCCACAATAAACCTACAATTACACTAAATATTATTACGAAAAAAGAATTTACAGCATTATTGACAGCATTGGGGTCAGCACGCACACCCAACAATGAGTCATTCAAGTTATACAGCGCAAAAGCACTTAATGACCCACCACTTTGTTCAAAAATTGCCCAAAACAAAATTGAAAAGACAATAAAAACTAATGCCGCGACCATTTTCTTCCTTTCTGAAATACTGAGTTTTGAAATTTCGTAAAACAAGTATAATAAGGTTAGTGGACCTACTGTATACATAAAATAATCAGTGTAGTCTGTCTTTTTTACCATTATCATTAACAATGGCATTATCGCCAAGGATCCAATAAAAACAGCCACTTCATACATTTTTCTTTTACCGGGCATATAATTTCGTAATGGAGATAAACCTACTGGCCCCATGCTCTTCTGAGTAAATAGGAAAGTCAATAAACCAATTACCATTACCACCCCAGCTGATGCAAATGCTAAATTCCAAGAATATTGTTTGCCTAATGTTACACATAACCACCCCCCCAATAACGCTCCAATATTGATACCTGAATAAAACAGTCCAAAACCTGCATCTCTGCGGCTATCACCTGCGCGGTATAGCTCGCCTACCATCGTAGATATATTGGGTTTGAAGAAGCCCGTACCTACTATTGTAAAACATGTACCAATAAAAAAGAACTCTTTGGGGTTAGCAGCAATAATGAAACTACCTGCTATCATCAACAAGCCACCCCAAAACAACGACTTACGGAAACCCAGTATCTTATCAGCAAACAAACCACCTATGAATGTAAAAGCATAAATAAATGCTTGTATTGCTGCGTATTGTTTATTAGCAGCCTTTTCGGGTATTGTCAGTTGTGTCATCATGAATACCATAAGCATCCCACGCAATCCGTAGAAACAAAATCGTTCCCACATTTCGGTAAGGAAGAGGTACCATATCTGCTTGGGGTATTTGCCTTTAAAATCTTGTATTTGTTCCAATGTCAGTTCTTGCGACATATACTTGTTTTAGTTGATTAGATATAACGCCTAAAATAAAACTTTATTTCCGACTAACACTTTTTATCACCCTATATATTAAAACAGCCCCGCACTCGCGGGGCTGTCGTATATGTTATATGCAAAGGCTATTTTACACCGTGCATCATTTTTTTCAACTTGGGGGTAATAGCAAACAGCACAATAGATGCTATACCACACAATACCACAAACACCATAAAAAACTCATACAGGTTATGAATAGTAAAGCCTGCAAATGCCGGATATTCTGTAACAATTTTATTATCTGCCAGTAGCTTCAATTGCTCTGGTGTTGGTACTACTGTTTTATCAAGCACCCCTTTCAAGTCTATCCCCAGTGTTTCCGCTTTTTGAAATTTGTCTCCCGTCGGTGGCAGTATTGAGCCAAGTGTACCCGCCAATGCATAACCCGATGCATTTGACAAGAAGAATACACCGTACAGTAACGATGCGAAACGCTTAGGTGCCAGTTTACCAACCAAAGACAAGCCTATGGGCGACAAACAAAGCTCACCACAAGTTTGTATAAGATAAAGCAATATCAACCACTTTACTGCCAGCAAACCCGAATTGTCTAAATCTTTTACATTGTGCGCAATGATAAAATAACTCAATGCTATCAACGCAAGACCAAAAGACTGCTTCATGGGAGAAATAGGCTCTCTACCCTTTGCCCTTAGCCTATCCCACAACATACTGAACGGTACAGCCAGCGCTACAACAAATAGACCGTTAAATATCTGTACCATAGACGGAGGTATCTGCCACCCAAGGAAGTTTCTATCTGTTTGATTATCTGCGATGAATGTTAGAGAAGAGCCTGCTTGCTCAAATGCTGCCCAGAAGAAGATTACGAAAAACGAAACGATGTAAATAACCCAAATGCGCTGTGTTTCTATTTTTGTAAGCGACTTATCTGAAAGTATTAATCCTGCAAGCGTCAAACCACTGGAATAAATAAACGAGTAAATAAGGTTTTGCCCGAATACAAAAAAGAACAAGCACCATAAACCAGCTAATACTAATACGGAAACCACTAACGACTTGCTCGTAAAGTGTGCAGATTGCGCTTCACCATCTTCAAAATCAGAGGCTTCTCTTTTAGATGGCAATCCGCCAATAGCTTTCCCTTCCGGTGTTACTACATATTTATTTTTCAAAAACAGAAATACCAATGTACCTATCAGCATAGCAATACCTGCTGCAAAAAAACCCCATTTGAAAGCGTGTATATCCCTTACACCACCTGCATCCTTCACATCACCAATTAACGGGCATATAAACTGACCAAGTAAAGCACCAAGGTTGATACCCATGTAGAATATGGTAAACGCAGTATCCAGTTTACTTTTCTCTTCTTTAGGATACAGACTGCTCACCATGCTTGATATATTCGGCTTGAAGAAACCGTTACCGAATATTAACACACCCAATGCCACCCACATCAGCGTAGTAGCAGTGCCTAAGCTGGAACTAAAAATACTGGCACTTGCAAACAGCAACAACTGACCAACTGCCATCATAGAACCACCTAACAATATACAGTTACGATTACCGAGGTATTTATCAGAAATAAAGCCACCCAACATTGGTGTCAAATAACACAGACCAAGAAACGCACCGTAGATAATGGACACGTCCGCCTCTTGCATCATCAACGAATTCACCAAAAATAGGGTGAGCAATGCCCGCATGCCGTAAAAGTTGAAACGCTCCCACATTTCGGTACCAAACAATACCCATAAACCCTTTGGGTGTCCTTGTTGTGCTGCTGCCATATTAAAATATTATGGTTTGATAAATTGATTTAAGTCTCGAAAGATAGTAAAAAAAGCCTGTGATAAAAGCCCGAAAAACGAAAAATACCGCACAGGGCGGTATTTTATAAATTGTTGAGAATGAATATCAATGCAGGTTCTTCTCTTTCATAATACGGTTAAGCCAGCGCAGCACCATAAAAGCCAACGCGCTCGAAATCATCAGCAGCATACAGTTGAACAGGAAGAAATCTTTCTTATCTGTATAGTCATACCACATACTCGCCAATACGCCCGACATCTTATTACCTATCGAGGTAGACAGGAAGAATCCGCCCATCATCAACGCAGTCAAGCGGGGCGGACTAAGTTTTGATACTAATGATAATCCCATCGGGCTTAATAGCAACTCACCCACGGTTATCACACCATAACAACCTACCAACCACATGGGCGACACCTTCACCTCGCCATTGCTACCTGCATATACCGCCCACACCATCACCAAAGTTGATAGTCCTGAAATCAGCAAACCAAATGCGATTTTCGTAGCTGTAGACGGTTCTTTCTTTCTCCTGTTCAGCATGGCAAAGAACCCTACTACAAGGGGTGTTAGCAACACCACCCATGCGGGATTGATAGACTGAAACAGTTCTGTGCTTATCAGGTATGCTGGCTTGTCGTCTTTGGGTAGCTTATCTGTCGGCTGATTGCGGAAGTAAACATCTCTTCCCCATTCTTTCTGCACTTTTCCATTCACCTTCACAGCTTGGTATTGCACATCGTATTTTGTTACAGAGTCTAGCTTAGTAGGCATGGTTTCTACTTGGTATAATGCCCTTGCAGGTTTTTCTACCGCAGCAGGCACTTCACGGTCTGTATAATACTTCGCCCATCTTGTTAACGCTGTACCATTTTGCTTAAAAACTGCCCAGAATGCAGCACTCAATGCAAATATCACCAACAGTGCCGCTATAGGTCGTTTGTCAGTAGCATTTGCCCGCACCCATAGCGATACGTAGAATATTATCACCGGTATTGCTGCCGATATAAAAGCATCCGTACTATCGCTGCCAAATATATTATCAGGTATCATCCAGCCAAGCACACCTGCTACCATTGCCGGCAAAAACACCACACCAAACACTTGCCCCATACTGGCATCGCCTTTTTCAACCGGTTTCAATACATCTGCCTGGCGGATGTGTTTCAACCCAAAGCTGAATACCACCAAGCCTATCAGCATACCAATACCAGCCGTAGCGAAGGCCGCAGGCCAGCTATACTTATTACGCATAAAGGCTGCCAATATTGGCCCGAGGAATGCCCCGATATTAATACCCATATAAAACAGGTTATAGCCACTATCTTTTTTCGATTTATATGCTTCAGTAGAATACAGATTGCCCAACAAGGTAGATATATTGGGTTTGAAGAACCCGTTACCTATTATTATCAGCGCAACCGATATGTAAAAGGTATTGATATTGTGCAGTGCCAGTCCTAGATAGCCCAATGCCATCAACAAACCACCTGCATAAACAGATTTTATATAGCCAAACTTTCGGTCTGCCAGAAAACCACCCAAAAAAGGTGTCAGGTAGGTAAACGCTATGAAGGTGCCGAATACGTCATCCGCCATTTTATCGGGTATTGCCAACCCGTTTTTCACATCTATCATATACAGCACGAAGATGCCCAGCATCAGGTAATACCCGAAACGCTCCCACATTTCCGTAAAAAACAGGAAGGGCAAACCCTTAGGGTGTTTTTTCTCATTCGTCTGTTCCATATACTTTCAATATTTTTGCAGCCTCAAGATAGTAAATTAGCACACATCACAATGTCATCTTACAATATACTGTTACTCGGCTCAGGAGGTCGTGAAAATGCACTGGCTTGGAAACTCCGCCAAAGCAAGCTCTGCAAAGAATTGTTCATCGCTCCCGGCAATCCTGGAACCGCACAACTTGGCAGCAACCTCAATCTCAGCATTACAGATTTTGAGGGCATTAAAGATGCATGTATTGAATACAAGATAGACATACTACTACCAGGCGGAGAAGACTCGCTGGTGGCAGGCATTTACGATTTTTTCAAAAACGATCAGCAACTGCAACACATCATCGTTGCAGGACCGTCAAAAAATGGTGCGCAGTTGGAAGGCAGTAAAGCTTTTTCTAAAAAATTCATGCAGCGCCACAATATACCTACTGCCGCTTATCAGGAATTTACTGAAGCTAATTTTGAAGAAGGCATTGCATACCTGCAACAACACAAGCTACCCATAGTATTGAAGGCTGATGGATTGGCAGCAGGCAAAGGTGTAGTAATAGCACAAAGCCACGACGAGGCCATACAGGCTTTCACTACCATGATAATAGAAGCCCAGTTTGGCGATGCTAGTAAGAAGGTAGTAGTAGAAGAATTTTTGACGGGTATAGAACTATCAGTATTCGCATTTACTGATGGCAAAAACTATGTGCTGCTCCCCGAGGCCAAAGACTACAAACGCATTGGCGAGGGCGATACGGGATTGAACACTGGCGGCATGGGTGCTATATCGCCTGTACCGTTTGCACAGGGCGAGTTTATGAATAAGGTAATAGAACGTATCGTTAACCCCACCATCAACGGCTTGGCTGCTGAAAACATTGTTTATAATGGTTTTGTTTTCTTCGGGCTGATAAACGTTGGTGGCGACCCGTATGTGATAGAATATAACTGCCGCATGGGCGATCCTGAAACCGAAGTAGTAATGCCTCGTCTGCAAAATGATTTGGTAGAGTTGATGGTGAAAATGGGTGAAGGTAAACTGAACGAAGTAACCGTAACCCACGACCAGCGGGCTGCCTGTACCGTGATGTTGGTATCTGAAGGCTACCCTGGCTCTTACCCTAAGGGCAAACTAATGACTGGTTTTGACCAAGTACATGGCAGTATACTATTCCATGCAGGTACAGCTCATAAAGATGGAGAGATTGTAACAAACGGCGGGCGTGTGTTAGCCATCACTTCTTATGGCGATAACATACAGAATGCATTGGCTGTGAGTTACGAAAATGCTGCGCACATTGCCTACGAAGGCAAGTATTACCGCCGCGATATAGGGTATGAATTTCAGTAAAGTAATTTAGTAAATAAATACCCCGTTAGGGTTATATGTTCTCTCAAGAGAATCCATAACCCTTACCGAGTCTGCTCGTGGCATTGATATTGGTACTAAGATGCGGTAAGTGTTAGAATCTTCAGCTATTAACTCTACTTGATGTCCATAGCTACGCAAGCGGTGAAGACGCTTTTCTGCACGCTCACGTTCATCATAGGTATTAATAATCACTTTGTAATTAACTATTGGGCCCTTATTTACTACTGGAGGAGTTGGTGTTTGTATGCTTTCATCTACTACCATACTATTTGATGTGTCTATCAGTTGTGTAGTATCAGTCGCACGTTGCGCTGCGCCAATGGTATCTGCAGGTGCAGGTACTGTCATAGGCTGCTGTTGCTGCACGGGGGCAGGTGCGCCGCCACCTATCTTCAATATATTTTTAGCTACGTAAGCTACACCACCTATCAGTGCCAGCAGTATCAGTACAAATAGTATTATCCTGCCCCAGTTCAGCCCGCCTTTTTTCTCTTCTTCCATTTGAGGGTATGGCTGTGCGGGTACCTGCATAGTAGCAACTGGTGGTGCCATATAAGCAGGTGCTTGCTGCTCTTGCTGATAGCCAAGCGATGGCGCTTGTGTTGAAGTTGCTGCACCGGTATTGCGGCGCGGCAGATTTTTTTCTGTAGGTATGGGCGGTGGTGTCAGCAGCAGTTGGGGTGCAGTGGCAAATTGTAGTTTATCATTCACCTGAAAAAAGCTGCCGATAGCGGGTATCAACACTTCCCTGCCTGCCTGCACATCAGCCATAGCGTTTGTAGCATAGTCTTTCAGCGCATTGCTGGCTTTGGATATGCTTATCTGCTCGTTAGTGGCTATGAAGTTGGAAAGAGAATCATCCACAGTATTTGCAGGCACTACCACCACCTCGCTGACACCAGGCACAAGGTTGCGCCCGTCATACGATGCAGGCTTTCTTCTTATCTCAATATTACCCAAGCCATGCACATAGCAGGTTTGGTTTTTGAGCAGGTAGAGTCCTATATATTTAGCAATATCCATGAATGCCTTATCCTAAATCGGCTGTAAAATAACTAAATAGGTTTAAAATTTCAGTCGCAGCCCACCGAATATATTCATACCATAAGCCCTGTATCCGTACCAACGCTCATATTGATTATTAAATATATTATTCACCTGTGCAAATGCGCTCAACCTCGGTATAAAAGTATATTCAGCCCCCGCACCCAAATCAAAGGCAGCGGGTAGTTCTATTGTGCGGTTACCCTTATCTACAGCATAGATACCATCCAATACGGTCAGGTAGCCAGTTATCAATAAATCCTGCATCGGGCGAATAGACACATCTGCATTCAACCGTAACGCTGGCAAATGCCAAGCATGTTTGTTCAGGTCGGCATCGTAAGTAGTATATATAATACTACCTCCTATAGATACTGTTTGTCCTACTGTATATCGCAGTGAGCCTTGCAGCAATACTGCATTTACCTTGTCGTAAGACACCATGAACTCTTTATTGTCCGTAGCCGTATCGTTGACGAACAGTGGCATATTTCCATATTGCCAGTAAGATACCTTTCCGCCTACAGTTATGTGATTACCAATATTTGTTTGCAGACCACCATATATTTCGTTGCTGATAGTTTGTCCCAATCCTTTAAATGCAGATAGAAACGGATTAACAGTAGCTAACTGCTCAAAAGTATTTTGCTGCAACTGTCCATTCCATCCCACTGATAAGAATAATTGTGATGCTCTTACTAATCTGAAATTAAGCTGTACATCTGGCAACAAGTAAGTAGTACTGGCAACACCCATTGTAGGATAAAGCCCAACCCGACCATCAAAAGCTCCTTTTCTGTAATGTACAGATGGTGCTAATTGTACATAGTTATTGATTTGCTGTGTTGCGACATTAGTAGTATAATTGGATAATGCGCCATTTACAGCCAGCCCTATTTTCAATGATGTATCTATGGTATAGGTAAATGGCAATTTCACTATTATGTTATACTCACTGCCATCAATACCCGTTATACGGTTCATTGTATAAGAACGTAGATTGACAGATGGATGGTACGCCCATTTCCCATCTTCAATATTTTTTGCATCAACCATTATATTGAACCCTGAATTGCTAAAGCCTACTTGAGATTCTTTGTAATTGTACAAGTTGTTGTCATATCCAAACAGATTGAACCTGTTATACAACACACCCACACCACCATGCCACAGCATACTATTAGTTTTGTAATATCCATCTGCATCAAAACCTGTAAGCGATGATTTTTGATATAATATATTACCAGCTTGCGACAGGTGGTGTATATTTAACATCGTATAATAATTCCGTCCTTTCAGTCCGCCAATACCTGCATCAAGCAATAAAGTAGAAAGGTTGCCGCCTGCCAGCCTCACATAGTTGGCAAATTGTTTCTTCGCACTATCCTTACCCAATGCTAATGGACGTAGTGGCAATGCACTGTATGTGTAGTTGAGGTTTTGCGCTGGCACTTCATAACTCATGGGCAGTATAGCCGTGTCAACAGGAGGGAGGTCGGGGGTGGTTTCAGGCTTCACTGCCTGCTTTACCTCTGGCTTATAAGATTGGATAATTTCTATGGTAGCTGCTTTCAGGTCTGTACTGTCCTTTACCTGCGTATTGGGCTTTGCTACTTTCTTAGCAGCCGGCTTCTTTACCTGTTTCTTTTTTATAACTGCTTTGGTGGGCTTTTTGGCCGTATTCTTTTTACGTTGCGCATCGGCAGTAAACGTTAGCGACAACAACAGTAGCAATATGTATGTTATTCTCAGTTTCATATTTGTGCCGTTATTCGTCTTGTTTCAGTTTACCTTGTTTTTTTTCGTTTGCTTTTACTTCTTCCAGTTTTTTTGTAGCTACATCTTTCAGTTCAGGTACTTTGGCATTTTTCACCATACTTTGCAACAATGCTTTAGCGTTGAAGTAATCTCCTTGCTTTATCAATACATCAGCAATCACTAAGTAAGATTTAAGTGTAATGGCATCATTACCTCCTGCCAGCTTCACTGCTTTGTTGGCGAGTTCTTCCGCTTCCTTCAACTTATTGTTTTTCAATGAAGCTTCTGCTGTATAATAATTTGCCTCGGCAGCTATCACCGATTTTTTATTACCTGTCATTTTCGCAAACAACACATATGCTTCTTCCTGCCTGCCCGCTTCGTATAGCGATTTAGCTTTGATGTATGAGCCTTCCGTTACCAACGCATCATTGAGTGCGGGCATTTGCAGGAGTGTATCTGCATACGCTGCCGCTTCGTTGTATTTCTTTTGATGATAGCCTGTACGCATCATACCCATATAAGCTTCTTGCAAGTTGTCTTTGCCCATTGCATAGTTACGCAGCATACCATAATACCTGAAGGCATTTTCATTATCATTGGCAAATGCGGCAATCGTTGCGGCTTTCAGCGCACTACGCTCTGCAAAATCGCTCCATCCTTTTTGTAGCACGGCATCATACCCTGCCAACGCCTCTTTCATTTCGTTCAGCTGGTAGTGAGACTCTGCTTTGTAATAGTTAGCCTTTGTAGCAAACACACCATCGGGGTATTGCTTGATGTATGCACCTAACGATTGTTTTGCTTTCGCCCAATTACCAGATGCGTATTGTGCTTCAGCAGCGCTGTAATAGGTAGAGTCCAACGTGTTGTCGTCCGTCAGGCGAATGTTGTTGTCTTTCAGCAGTTGTGCAAAAGCCTGTGGCTGGTTGTTGTCAATATACAAGCTACGTAATGCGTCCAACGCTGCAGTTCTTTCCTCAGCAGCAGGGTAATCTGTTACTACATGCTTATAGGCATCTATCGCCTTTTCATCTGCTTTCAATTGTTGATGGCAAAAGCCCACCTTCATCCAAGCTTTCGATGCAAAACGCACATTATCATAAGCTGCGGTTAATGGTGTGAGTGTAGCTATCGCTTGCTGATATTTATCTTCTTCTATCTGTACCAATGCCAGCTCATAGCGTGCGTCATACGCATACTTCGATGCAGGCTTGGCATTCATCAATCCCTGCATAATGGCCGCTTTTTCTGATCGCTTACCCGTAACCCCCAACACAATACCTTTCTGATAGCGCGCATAGTCTGCACCTTCGCCATTGGCAGCTATTACTTTTTCGTACAGGGCAATGGCTTTGTCATAACCCTTCTGCATAAACACTGCATCTGCTTCGCGGAGCGTAGCATCCATAGCAGTATTGCTTCCTGCTTTCATTTGCGCCTGCGCAAAGTACCACTGTGCTGCTTCAAAATCTTTCTGCTCCATTGCAGCATAGCCCATGTTGGTATAAGCATTGTGCAGGGTTGCATTGGGCGCAATAGTCTCTGCCTTGTTGTGAACAAGTGCTTTAGTTACAAATTGCTCAGTGTAGTTTATTACATCAGCAAACTTTCTTGTTTTATAAGCCAGTTCACCTTTCCAGAAGTTGGCAGCCTGTTCATATTTTTCATCGGGTGTGCGTTGCAGTGATACACTCAACAGGCTATCGGCTAAGTATAGGTTGCCTGCCTGCAACTGTATCATCGCATAACCATAGGCTACTTTTTGTTGCACCACCCAGTAAGTGGCATCTTTCACCAGCACATCGCTCAGCGCAGAATAAGCTTCGGTATAGTTATTGGTTTTTATCAACAGGTCCGATAGTATGGTCTTTGCTTCATCCTTATATACAGATGTCGGATAAGATGTCAGTAAGTCATTAATGCGTGTCAGTGCCTCATCGTTGTACCCCATCGCGTAGGATAATTTTGCAGTCAACAATAAGGCAGCTTCTCTTTGTGCAGGGTTAAAAGGCATATCGGCACATATACCAAATGCGTTACGCGCACTCTTTGTATCGTTCATTTGCAGGTGGCAATCGCCCAACAGGTACATAGCGGTTTGTGCCAGAGAATCGCGGGTATCACTTAGCTGACTGAATTTGTCAATTGCCTGTTGCCATTGTTGTTCATGATAATAACAATATGCCATCTCGTACAAGTCCTCTTTGCGTATTCTATCAACATTGGCATAATAGTGTTCGAAATAAGGCAGCGCTTCTTTGTATTTCTTTTCTTCAAACAATACCTGTGCTGCCAACAAGTGAAGTTCGTTATCGTAAAATAATTTTTCGGGTAGTTGTATCAGTCGTTTTGCTTCCTGCAATGCCTTTGCTTTATTACCGGTGAAGTAATGTATCTCTGCTATGTAATAAGGGACTATTATTTTATAGTCTTTATCATTAGCGATACGCTCAAAAGACTTCAGCGCATCTTCATAATTACGCTGATTGTAGGCCAGCAAACCATAGTAATAATTACCTGCCAGATAATACTTGCCATCTGCCAGTTCTTTGATTGCCTGAAACAATTCCCTCGCCCTGTCAAACTGTTTTACATTAAAGTAGCAATATGCCAGTTCAAACTTCGCATCGGCTATTTCCCGATTACTTAGATTACTAATGCCTGCAAGTTCATAGTAATATATAGCACTTGCCAGTTGATGCTGTTTAAAGTAATACTGTGCTATGCCAAATGCTGTACGTTGTTTGTAAGCAGGATTTGATGTACTAGCGACATAAGCTATCGCGGCTTCATCACATCCATGCGTACCTGTTTTTAATGCCGCGGTGGCAAGATAAAAACCTGCCCTGTCTGCTGCATCTTTGTCAGCAGTTTGTTGTTGCTTATCTACAGCATCAAGGTATTGCTTTGCCGATTGCAACGCATTAGCATACATACCGCTTTCATGTTGCAGTGCGGCTTGCATCAGCCATTTATCGGGTGATGTATGCTGAATGTGTATTTGAGCCGAAGCCTGATGGCTCAACAGCGATACTGCTAAACACATCAGGCTTCGTTTATAAAACTGTTCCTTCCTTTTTATCATTCAGTTAATTGCATTAAAAATTCCATGTCGCATTCAGGCTTGGGAATACAGGTAATTGAAACACACGCACATTGTCTTTCCTGTCTACATAGAATATATTGTTCCTATTGTATACATTGGTAACACTCAATGACGTTTCTAAGTTAGAATTTTTGTTGAATATAAAACGTTTTTTAACCGATATATCTAAACGATGATATGCTGACAACCTACCACCATTTATATCATTGGCGTATAATAAACCTTGTGTACCATTTTGTTGTGCAACATTTGTACCGATACTGTTAGATAATGGGTTAAGGTTTTCATAAAAACCTTGTGTTTGTGTAAAAGGAAATGGCGAACCGTAATTAAATCTCCCAGACACTTCTAAATCTTTCTTTTTACCAAAAGTATATGATGCAAGCAGGTTGAGATTAAACCTTCTATCGAATGGTGGTGGATATGTTTGCTTTTCTACTTCGTATTGAAACGTATAATTTGGAGGTGGTGCTGATACTTTATTATCTTTTACTACTAATGTTTCGTAACGTACTTGTTGGTAAGATACCACACCCCACAAATACCATCTGTTTCTGTTATATTTAGCAGACAAGTCTACACCATATGCCTTGCCTGAGCCGGAAATAAAATCGGGATCGTTTGACTGAATTTTAATACGGCTCAGTTCAATATTTCTAGTGAAATTTTTGTACCACGGCTCTAAGTTGAACTCAACATTTTGCACATCTACTTCTATACCACCCAACACATGATAAGCTGTTTGCAAATTATTGTCTATTTCTTGCTGGTCAGTATTAATAATAGTTTGATCAGGACTTAGCAAGAAGCCCGTAAAGAAGTTTACTATATCCCTATCGCTCTTTGTACTAATTATATTCTGAGAATAAAGACCTGCAGCACCTTTCAGGCGGATAGCATTAGTGAGGTTGTACTTCAGGCCCAAACGCGGTTCGGGCGACAACTTGTCAATAGCAGAATAGTACTGCACTCTCAGCCCCGGTTCAATTATCAGTTTTTCACCAAAGTTTTTCCTGTACATAAAGTACAATGCTGCAAGTGTATTTCTACGGTCTAATGTAACCCTGTTACCAACTATATCTTTGTAATCCAATGTTGTATGAAAGCCACTAACTTCAACGCCATACTTTATTTGGCTATACCCCGGCATAAAGTAGGTAAAGTCTATCGCACCCTCAAAACCGTCAATACCACTACTCCTTGGCACTATTGGCAATTCATTATAGTTAGTATAATCTATCACGTATTTTGAGTAAGCAAAGCGACCATTTATTAGTGCAGCACTTGTTCCTGGCGTTACTACAAAGTTGGTACCCGCACCAGATGCCCTCCAACGAAAATCAGCATTAGCAACATCCGTATTAGGTTTCAGCACTTTTGCTTTATCGTCAAAGCTAAACCCAAATACATTCAGTTTACTACCATTATCACCATTGTAAGTTACTTTACCATACAAATCGGTAAATGCATAGGGCAGACCGTATTCATATTGGTTGCCCAAACCACCATATATTGGTTGAGATGTTTGGTCTAGGTAACTATGCTTTGCCGACAATAAGAATGTTACAGACGATCCTCCTTCCTGTTTTGCTTTTAACAATGGACCTTCCAGCATAGCACGTGCCATTATTGGAGATGCCGATAACTTACCTGATAACCTGTTTTTATTACCATCTTTAGTACGTACATCAAGTATGGCTGATGTACGGTTACCATATTGAGCATTAAAACCTGCAGTCTGTATCTCTACGTTACGTATTGCATCTGTTTCAAAAACTGAATACAACCCTATTGAGTGAAAGGGGTTGTAAATAGTAATACCATCCAATAATATACCTGTTTGAGATGGCGCACCACCTCGTATATACAACTGTCCACCTTGATCTCCTGTAAACACTACACCAGGCACTACCTGCAAATATTGGGCAATATCAGGCTCGCCGCCCGCACTTGGCAACATCTTCATATCACGAGGTGTTACAGTCATTGAACCCGCTTTGACCTGTGTCTGCTTCTCTGTTTTTCTGGCTGATACTTCCACAGAACCTAACTCCTTACTTCGCTGGCCTAAAAACAACTTTTTAGTTACTACACCACCTGCTTTTACTGTTACCGTTGCTTTTGCCGTATCATAACCTATCAGGCTGGTAAAGATGGTGTATGTTCCTGGCTTCAGTTGTGTGATGGTAAAGTAACCATTAACGTCCGTTTGTACGCCTATTTTTGTACCCTCCAGTAAAACATTTGTAAAAATCACTGGCTCACCTGATGCTTTATCGTACACAAATCCTTTAATGATACCTGTACTTGCTTGTTGGGCAAAAGATATATGACAGATGAAAACACCTGCAACTAACATAATTGCAGCGACTTTCTGCATGAGGGAAGTTTTCATTAAAATAATATTAAAAATGCGCCCGAAAATAAACTATTCCCTTTAATGCTGCGCTAAATGATGTTAGTAATTACACAAAAGTGACTAAAATAACCCAAACGCACAAAACAATTATCATATTTACATAATATAACAACATACTGTTGCCTATTTATGTAATATTGTTTCTATGAAGATTTTCAGTGCTTCTCAAATAAAAGCCTGCGACGCATACACTATTCATGCATCACATATAAGTAGCACAGACTTAATGGAAAGAGCTGCTGCAGTGTGTACAGATTGGATAATTGCCAACATGCTCAAAGACAGTGTGTTCATAGCGCTATGTGGTAGCGGAAATAATGGAGGTGATGGACTTGCAATCACACGTATGTTGCACCAGTCTGGCTTTAATGTAAAAGCATTTGTGCTTCAGTTTACAGATGTTTTGTCTTCAGATTGCGCTATCAATCTGCAGCGCCTGCAAAGTATAGACCACACTCTGGTAGATGTTTTATTGCCTGATGCTTTCATCACAGATATACCATCCAATATTATTATAATAGATGCTATATTAGGCACAGGGCTCAATCGTGCTGTACAGGGATGGATAGCACAATTCATAGACCACATCAACCAACTGCCCAATACCAAAATAGCCATTGATATACCAAGTGGAATGCCCGCTGACAACATCCCATCAAATAATACAGATATATTACAGGTTGATTTTACACTCAGTTTTCAATTATACAAGCGTACTTTTCTTCACCCGGAAACAGGCATCCATGCAGGTAAGATAAGCCTCCTAGATATTGGGCTACACCCTACTTTCATAGCATCTACCCACAGCAACTATCAAACCATAGACGATGAAAAAATAAAGTCTCTATACAAAAAACGTTCTCCGTTTTCGCACAAGGGAGATTATGGCACAGCTCTGATTGCTGCAGGCAGCTATGGAATGATGGGTGCTGCTGTTTTGGCCTCCAAAGCCGCTTTGCGCAGCGGAGCAGGCAAAGTAAAAGTATTAATACCACAAGTAGGTTATAGCATAATTCAGTCTGCAGTACCAGAAGCCATGTGTACTGTTACCGGTGAAAATCATATTTCTAAAATCAACTGTCCTGCAGATGTACAGTGCCTGGCTATCGGTCCGGGCATTGGAATGCACGAATATACTGTTAAAGCATTTTCAGATTTCATTGAAACTTACAAGAAGCCATTGGTGCTGGATGCCGATGCATTAAATATACTTGCCAAACAGCCTGAATTATTGCATAAAATACCCGCTGGCAGCATATTTACTCCCCACCCGAAAGAATACGAAAGGCTGTTTGGCAAAACAGCAAACAGTATGCAACAACTGGAGCATGCCCGCACACAAGCCATGCGTTATAACATATACATCATCCTGAAAGGGCACCATACGGCAATTACTACACCTGAAGGTGAATGTTGGTATTGTACCAATGGCAATGCAGGTATGGCTACTGCTGGTAGTGGCGATGTTCTTACAGGTATGATAACAGGTTTGTTGGCTCAAGGATATGACAACTACTCATCTGCGATACTAGGGGTGTATCTGCATGCCAGGGCCGGGGATTTTGCTGCCGAAAAACATTCTCAACATGGTATGGTAGCAGGCGATATTGTCAATAATATTGGAGAAGTATGGAAAGAGATAGAAAGATTTTTATAAATTTATCCAAACTTTAATTTTCGATGAAAAAACTGATACTATTCATCTCAGCTATGGCTACCCTTACTGTTTACTCATCTTGCACAAATAAAGAATACATCTGCGAGTGTGTAAATACAGACACTGCCGACACTATACGCACTCCTGTTCTTAAAACATCGGAAAAACAAGCGAAAAGACAATGTGAAAATGGCAACGGGCAGGTTAGTTCTACTTTCGATTGTGCACTTACCGGCAGTGTAAGCAAATAGTTATTTGTTATCAATCTTTAGTAGCCTTTCCAGCACTATGTATGTTGCGGGGCACACGGTAGCATTCTTCAGGGTTAGCGACACACGCTTTATTAATACATCTTCATCGGTATACGGATAACGACGACAGTCACTTGGCCTGTCGTCGTATATTTTACAAGTATTATCATTATCTAAAAACGGGCAGGGCGATTGCTTTACTACATAATCGTTATCCTCATCCAGCCGCAAATAGGTTTCTACAAAATCTCCCTCTTTCATTCGCAAGAGTTTGGCTATGCGCTTGATGTCGGGTGTTTTAAAACGTGGCGAGTAGTTCTTACAACAGTTAGCACATTGCAGGCAATCAATTTTACTAAAGGCTTCTTCATGTAGGTCGGGTAAGGCTTTCAGCAAGGCATTCTTATTGCCTTTTTCCAGCATACGCTTGTAAGCCTTCTGGTTTTCTTTAGCAGACTTTTCCCAATTATCAGGTATCATTGCCTTCTCTGTACCTCCTATCAAAAGGAGTAGTTTTTATTATTAAAAAAGGCTGTGTAACACAGCCATATATTTTTGAAACCTACTTGCTAATCAATAAGTTAAACTATCAAAGATTCATTTTCTCCATTATCCGCTCCAAGTCGCTATCGTTATAAAACTCTATCACTACCTGCCCCTTACCATTTTTCTTGCGTTCCAGTTTCACTTTGGTGCTGAAGTGCGATGCCATATTATCTTCAATACGCTTGTATGCAGGTGGCAGTTTGTTTGGCAACCCACTTGCAACTGGCATGGCCTTACCACCACTCAGCATATTTTTTACCAACTGCTCTACCTGCCTTACAGACAGTCCTTTCTCCAACGTTTCGCGATATACATACAGTTGTTCATCCACTTTGTCAAGCCCTATGATGGCGCGTGCGTGCCCCATAGTCAGGTGTCCATCACGTACACTTTTTTGTATATCGGGGGGCAGTTTCAGCAAGCGTAGATAGTTGGTAACCGTACTACGGTCTTTCTTCATGCGCTCTGCCACTTGCTCCTGTGTCAGTTCACATTCATCCATGAGTCGCTTATAGCTCAGCGATATTTCTATCGCGTTCAGGTCTTCGCGTTGCAGGTTTTCCAACAATGCCATCTCCAGCATCTGTTGGTCGTCTGCGGTACGTATGTAAGCAGGTATATCCTTCAGTCCGGCCAACTTCGATGCCCGCAAACGGCGTTCACCCGAAATCAGTTGGTATTGTGCTGGCCCCAGTTTCACTACTGTTATAGGCTGTATGATATCATGCAGCTTAATACTATCTGATAGTTCTCTCAATGCCTGCTCATCAAAGTCGCGGCGCGGCTGCTTGGGGTTTACTTCTATCTGGTCAACAGGTATGCGCACAATAGAACCGGCAGACGGTGTTTGCCCGCTTACGGCAGGTGGTACAGACGTTGCACCCTCGGCGGGTGTTTTCATCTCCTCGTCAATGGTATTAAGCAGCGCGCGGATGCCTTTACCCAATGCTTGTTTCTTATTGATCTGCGACATGGTCTCCTGTTTCAAATATTCTGTCTTCGTTCTTTATCTTGGTCAGGTTGTTTTTCTGCAAAATCTCTTTTGCCAGATTCAGGTAATTGATAGCACCTGTACTTTCCGCGTCATACATCAGCGCAGGTGTACCAAAGCTTGGTGCTTCTCCCAGCCTTGTGTTACGGTGTACGATGGTGTTGAATACCAATTCACCAAAGTGATTTTTGATTTCTTCCACTACCTGATTGCTCAGGCGCAAGCGGCCATCATACATCGTCATCAATATCCCCTCTATCTGCAAATCTGTATTGATGCGTGTCTGCACTATTTTGATGGTGTTGAGCAATTTGCCCAAACCTTCCAATGCGAAGTATTCGCACTGTACGGGGATGGCAACACTATCTGCTGCTGTCAGCGCGTTTACGGTTATCAAACCCAGCGATGGCGAACAATCTATGATGATGAAGTCAAACTTTTTACTTTGCTCCTCCAGTGCATTACGCATCACATGCTCGCGGTTGGGGTGATGTATCAGCTCTATCTCCGCACCTACCAAGTCCAGATGGCTGGGCAGCAGGTACAGGTTGGGCGTTTCCGTTTCCAATATCACTTGTGCGGCGGGTGTGTCGTTTACCATACAGTCATACAGGCTTAGCTGTATGTTCTTCAGGTCAAAGCCATTACCCGTTGTGCTGTTGGCCTGCGGGTCAGCATCTACCAACAACGTTTTGTACTCCAGCACTGCCAGGCTGGCCGCCAGATTAATGGCTGTGGTCGTTTTCCCTACTCCACCCTTTTGGTTTGCTATCGCTATTACTTTAGCCATATCTTATTGTTTAGTCCCTTTTTACCGTAGCAAAAGGTACGCCTTTTGATTGATAGTTATAACGTAATTGTTTCACCTATTTGCGGCAGCAACAGTTCTTTACCGGCATTGGCAAATTGCTGCACCGCCTGTTCTTTATCTATTACTATATACCCGAAAGTATCATAGTGTACGCCTATTATTTTATTGCACTGTATATAACCAGCGGCAATTACAGCATCTGCTACATCCATTGTAAAATTGCCCCCTATGGGCATGATGGTAAAATCAGGTTTGGCAAAATTCGGTATCAACTGAAAATCGAGCATTAACCCTGTATCGCCTGTATAGTAAAAACAACCCTCTTCCAACTTCAGTATATAGCCGCCTGCCGAACCGCCATATGTGCCATCTGCAAACGAACTGCTATGAGCCGCTTGTACAAACCTCACATCACCAAACGGAAAGCTGAACCTGCCGAAATTCATAGGATGTACATTTTCATACCCATGCTTTTTTACCCATTCTGCCACTTCCCATGCACCTATTACAATAGCACCTGTGCGTTTGGCTATACTTATCAGGTCGGCAGTATGATCTATATGCGCATGACTAACCAGTATATAATCAGCCTGTATACTGTTAACATCTATATCCTTTGCCAGCGGATTACCTGAAATAAACGGGTCGAACAGGAAGCGTTTACCCCCTGATGCGATGCTGAAACAGGCATGTCCATAAAACGTAAACTGCATGAAAAATCCTCTCTTAGGTTACTATACAAAAATAATGTTCCACGCCCGTATTTTGTGAAACAACGACAGGATTGTGGATAAGTTTAGGTCAGATCTAAAATAGTTTATAAGGATGAATAAAATGTGTATTTTTAATTGAATATCAGGTTAAATGCAAGTTGTTACAAATTCGATTATTTTTTATTTCGTTTACCCAATTCTAATCATTACCTCCATTATAATTGGTTCATACCTGGCAAAAAAACTATATCACAACAAAGCAAAAGTCTGGAAATTAGTAGGTCTTGAAGCCTCTGTTATTGCAATTTTTGGTTTAATACTTTCGTTTACACTAAACTCAGCAAACGTAGAGTATCGGAACAGAACCGCCAATATAAATGTTGAAACGGATGCTTTAGCACAAATGTATAGGGCTAGCTTATTCATGAATCCAGATATTCGATGGCATGTAAAAAAATATCTTATCGACTATACATCCAAACAACTAAATATTAATGACAAAAGCTGGACTCATGAAATAATGCTTGATTCGATAGCGAAAATCAACAAAAATTTTATTCAATATTTACTGGATTTGCATAAAGACAGCACTAATGATAATGATGTAAGCACTTTACTAAACCATCACAATAAAATTTGCACTTATTTCTACAGAAACACATTTTCATACACCGAACGCACTCCCAATATTATCATGTTTCTCTTAATAATAGGTTCATTACTCATTGGAATGTTTCTTGGCTTTGTCAATTCTTTTAGCATAGGATATAAATCAAACATCATACCATCAGTCTATACATTTATTATGTCAGTGGCTATAATTGCTATTTGTGACTTAGACAATCCGAAAACAGGCATGATACGACCTGACTTGCGGAACATGGAATACTTATATAAGTCACTGAAAAATAATCCTGATTAAAAGTATTTTTCTTTCAAGTTTAAAATCTGAAATACAAATTTCCTAATAAAAAACAATAAATATAAAATATAACGTATATTTGTAGTAGTGATTTTGCTTTTTGCCTGTGTGATATTACAGTTAAAAAAAATAACAATACACATAACTCAAAAAAGCCACAACTATCAACACAAAGTCACTGGAAATAGATTTAAGGATAAGTAGCAACATAAAACATACAACAAAAAACGGCAACAAACAGCAACAAAACAGCAAAATCTATATTTATATCATGAAAAAGCTACTCTGCATATCTGCTCTTATACTGCTATTCGCATCCTGCAAAGACAAAGCAACCCGACAGGCAGAGGAAGCAAAAGAACTGGCAGCCCAGTTCAACAACATTATCACTGGTGAGTGGGTTATGAATGATTATATCTCTGAACTTGAGAAAACAAAGTCGCCCTTGGCATCTTACAATGTGCTGAAAGATGTAGTAGCAATGGACATTCGTACGGATGAATATAAAGGTGATAGCCTGTATATCCCTGTAAGCTTCAATAATCACGAGGGGGGCGACTTCATGCTATACTATCGTAAGGGGTATGAAGAAAACAGTTTGCTTACTTCCCTTACAGATAACGAAAACACTATCAATACCTACGAATTGGGCTATGAAGTAAAAGGTGCTGACACTATGCTCATATTATACCATTATGGTGCCGGCAACAAACTGATTGACAAACGTAGCTTCTCTAAAGCACCTGTTGCTACTGCAGATGGTGAACCATCTGCACTGCAACGTGCTGCCAACAAAACACTGTTTGCAGGCAACTATACAGCAACTAACGAGCAGGGTATTATTGCAAATGTATCGTTTACAGCAGATGGTTTGTTGCAAGGCTTTGAAGGCTTTAACACTTATTACATCTTCACCGATTTTATGACAGAAGAAGAAGGATATAAAATAGACGAAATATGCTTTGACGAGAGGACCAAAAATCAGCAGCCATTTATCTTCTCTATCAGTGGAGATACTACACGCCTGTATGCTGCTAAAGAAAATGAAGAACGCACCCGTCTGGAAAAAGGTGCGCTCAAATATACATTGATAAGAAAGTAGGCTACAACGAAATGGTTTCGCCAACCTTCAGCAACAACAGCTCTTTACCTGCTGCAGCAAATTTATCTATAGCTTGTTTGGTATCTATCTTAATGTATTCAAAAGTGTTATAGTGTACACCAATGATCTTGTTGCATCCAATGAAATCGCTCGCTACTAAGGCCATGTCTACATTCAAGGTAAAGTTGCCACCTATGGGTAATACTGCAAAGTTGAGCTTGGCGTAATATTGGGGTATGAGTTGCATATCGGTATTAAGCCCTGTATCGCCGCTATAGTAGAAATTACCTGATGCAAGCTTCAAAATGAAGCCACCTGCACTACCACCATAAGTACCATCAGGGAAAGCACTGCTGTGAAGAGCAGGTACCATTCGTACTTCTCCGAAGTCAAAGTCGCAAGCTCCATAGTTCATGGCATGAAACTTCTGTACTTGTTGTGCTTTGGCAATTACTTCATACGTTGCAATCACAGTTGCACCTGTTTGCTTAGCTAATCTGTCAAGATCTTCAGTATGCGCCCTGTGAGCATGGCTAACTAATATATAGTCGGCCTCAATTTTAGTGATATCTATGTGTGTAGCAAGTGGGTTACCTGAAATAAACGGGTCAAACAAAAACTTTAAACCGTCTGATTTAATCAAAAAGCAAGAATGTCCATAGTATGTAAATTCCATCTATCCTTTTGTTTTTCAAGCTTTAATGAAATACTAAAATCTCATTCTAAAGTACAACAAGAACAACCATGGGGAAACGATAGCTACATATTTTATTTACTGCAAAACAAAAACCTTATTCTACATATTGATTATCAACTCATTATCGAGCTAATCTCTCCTAATGCATATTATTCATATTGATTCAGAACTCGTTAATCGCTTGTTAACGACTTGTGAATTTTTTCATATCAGGTATGGGCATTTTTATATTCGTGTCATCAAACACTAAAACAACAAACAATGTTAGACATCAATTTTCCTATTGAAATGGTACAACTCACCGAGTGTGATAATATCGTGATGGAACTAATGGTAGAACTGAACTAAACAGGTATTTTTCTACCTTGTATTATATATACCAATTTCACTGACAAACTATGTAATTGTGTTTTGCTATGCGCATTGCGCTCTATGTAGTATATCGTCTTAGATATTGTCTCAGTCATCTGCCCTAATACATCAAAGCTTATTTTCATAACAGCCAGTTTCTGGGCAAACTGAGCTTCTTCTTGTGGCAATGCAGGTGTCTGCTGTGGTATGTAACGGCTTCGTATTGCATGTTCCAACAAGCTTATTACATAATGCAGAAAGTTCTTTTGTTGTTCCCTGCCAGCTTTGCTCCATTCATCTGCAAACTTGGCTATTGCTATACCGTTGTTGGTAAACAGCGCATTGAACCAGTTGCGTACATCAGGGAAAAGGTCGTTTTGTGTGTGTTGTAATAAGCGTAGCGCTTCCGCAAAGCTACCATTGGCAAGATGCCCTACCTGGGTGGCATTCCGCTCGTCTGCCAGTCCACGCACAATTAATGCAGCAGCAATTTCTTGAGCCGATAAGGGTACAAGCCGCACATCTTGTGTACGGGATAGTATAGTAGGCAGTATATCTTCCTGCGCTTCAGCTACCAGTATCAGTATAGTATCGGCTGGGGGTTCTTCAATCAGTTTTAGTAGTATGTTACCCTCTTTGCCGAGGTATTCAGGTCGCCAAATTATTTGCACCTTTTTACCCCCTTCGTATGATTTCAGATTGAGTGTGTCAATTATCTCTCTGCATTCTTCTGCAGTCAGGTTGCCTTGTTTGTTTTCTGCATTAATGAATTGTAACCAATCATATGTGGTGCCATAAGGGGTTTGTGATACAAACTCCCTGAAGTCAGTTATGTAATGACGGCTCATGGCTTTGGTACCACTTTTGGGTGGTATAGTAGGAAAGCTGAGGTGCAGGTCTGCATGTTCCAGTTTCCCCACTTTCTGGCAGTTAGGGCATTGCCCGCAACTATCTGTTTCCGTTGGTGCTTCGCAAAATATGTACTGAGCCAATGCCAGCGCAAATGGCAGCCCGCCCGTACCCTCATTGCCCGATAGCAGCAAGGCGTGTGGAAAATGCCCGCTTCTATACATATTTATAAGTCCTTGCTTCGCCATTAATTGTCCTACTACCGATGAGAATTGCATGGCTTCAAAAATAGGAAGAAAACAAAGAGGCTTCTACTATTAATTCCCTGTGATTTTTTGTTAATGTTTTGGTAGAGTGGCAAAATCAATTATATCTTTGTGATATCAATTTAATATCATACTGAATTAACTAAAACAACGCGATATGGAAAAATTAACAAAACCGACCAATGGCTACCTTGCATTAGTACTATCATTAGTACTGCTGGGTATCGCTGTCTATCTCTTCACCCTTGCTGCTGAAATGCCTGTCATAGTAGTACCGGGCATACTATGTGCTGCTACTACCATCTTCATCTGGAAAGGGTTGATGATTATACAGCCCAACCACGCGCGTGTACTCAACTTCTTTGGTAAGTATGTGGGCAGTGTAAAAGAAAACGGATTGTTCTTTGTAAATCCGCTGTATGCAACTATCAAAATTTCGCAAAGGGCATCTAATCTTGCCACGCCTACGCTGAAGGTAAACGACAAAATGGGTAACCCTATAGAAATAGGCGCGGTAATAGTATGGCAGATATCTGACACTTACAAAGCAGCCTACGAAGTATCAGACTATGCGTCTTATATAAAAACACAAAGCGAAGCAGCACTACGTAACCTTGCTACTAGCTTCGCGTATGACAATATAGAAGACGAAAATGCTACCATCACACTACGTGAGGGCGGGCAGAAGGTAAATGAGCTGCTTGAAAAAGAATTGAACGAACGTTTATCTACATCGGGCATTTCTATTCTGGAGGCACGCATCAGCCATTTGGCCTATGCGCCGGAAATAGCCGGCGCTATGCTGCAACGCCAACAGGCAACGGCTATAGTTGCTGCACGCTACAAAATAGTAGAAGGTGCAGTGGGTATGGTAGAAATGGCACTGGAACACCTGAGTAAAAAGAACATAGTAGAACTGGACGAAGACAAGAAAGCTACGATGGTAAGCAACCTGATGGTAGTGCTTTGCGGCGAGCGTGGCGCACAACCTGTATTAAACACAGGTACACTGCATCAGTAATTAATTTAAAAGTCAAAATTCAAAAAGTAAAGATATGGATTTTGGCTTTTTACTCTTGAATTTGAAAGAAATGTCTAAAAAAAGTTTTGTACTACGCATAGAAGAAGAAACATTTAAAGCCATTGAAAAATGGGCTGCTGATGAATTTCGTAGTGCCAACGGGCAGTTGGAATGGATTATAGACAAAGCATTAAAAGATGCAGGCCGTAAAAAGCCTGAAAAGA
>CALESY010000038.1 GCA_937919945.1 uncultured Chitinophagaceae bacterium
TAATTGAAGAATATATAATAACAGACAAAACCGTAATAACCCACATGAGTAACATATTCAGAAACATATACCGTTTCTTTTCAACAATGACAAGATTATATAACGCAGGCGATAATAATGGACAAACACCTACATCCGGCTCTTATACAAGCGTGGTAGGCTTTCTTGTTGCACTAGTAATAATCATTGATAGTATTGTAACATTTCTGTTATTACGTTATTGTGATCGATGGCATGATGTCTTGTTGTCATTTGTGCTTTCGTCCCACGCCTTTCTGTTAGGAGGTATGATTGTGGGATTCTTGTTTGGTATTCCAAGGCAAGTAGCGTTAAGTAAAAATAAAGACAGTAAGGATTCAACGCAACAAGACGATACGTATTATAATGATAATACCAATCTGGAAGATATCAGTGATTGGTTAACTAAAATAATTGTCGGTGTTTCACTGGTAGAATTAACCAGAATTGTCCGCTATGTAGACCTTGCAGCAAAAAATCTGGGGGAAAGCTTTATTTGTATTGAATCGCAACCTGCATATATTATGGGTTATGGAACAATAGTATTTTATACCTCTTGCGGACTGGTATGTGGTTATTTGTGGACCAGGATCAAGCTTGTACTCATACTGGCTGATACAAAGGAACAGCAGAAAAAGATCAAGAAATTGGCATTTAAGAATAATATTTCCGCAATTACAACAGCAGAAGAAAGTACAGAAGACTATCAGTGGTATTATGAACGCATCAAAGCATTATATGACAAAAGAGATATTATTGTAAAGGACGATTTACAGAAAAACCGATGGGGTGGTAAGTCAACAAACAATGGCTTACGATTAACTGCTACCGTCAATACTTTGGGAATGGGTTTGTTTAGTGTATCCATCTCCGTTGTTTCTGAAGACAGTGGAGACAAGGGGCCGGTAGCATTTTTGATACATAATTCATTCCCTAAGGAAATTGTGATAACAGGTATGAATGGAGGTAAAGCAGTATTGCCATCATTAACAGCATATGAAGCATTCACTGTGGGTGCATTAGTATATAATAACAACGAAATTGTTGAACTAGAACTGGATCTGAATGAGCAAGGGGGATATCCTAAAGGCTTTTATTATAAAACCAACTAAATAATGCTTTTATGAAGATGTATACTAAAAGTACCTATAGTATGCTGACAGTCTTACTACTGTCAATATTGATGGTTTCCTGTAAAGTCACTTTAATAACAGGTTATGACAGCTATATTGATGAGACAACTATGAAAATGAAAAGGGATTTTAATAGACACTATTTCAGATTAGTAAGGACGTTACATGATACTGATCCGGATAATCAGCGTATCGACAATTTCAAAGATTATTATGATGAAATGGAGGTCGATATATTGATGTTACAGGACAGAAGTAAATATCTTGGCAAGAAGGCTACAATTGTTCACCAGCAGGTTGAGAACCTGTCTCAATTATTACATCAATTTCAAAAACTCCATGAACGTGGGTTGAAAGACAACTCAGGTGATGATAAGAAAGATATACAGAATGCCGTAAACAGTTCATTGAATGCAATCACTGAATTACAAATGGCTTTAAAAACTAAAGGAAAATCAAAATAATAACTATGGCAGATTTAGATATACAACAGGTATTGAAAGACTGTGCAACAGCAGTCAAAAGCATATTAGGCAAATCCTGGAAACAATTCAAGCCATATGCAGAACATGAATTCAAAAAGTTCACAGAAAGTGCTGAGTTCCTGGCAAAGCTAAAGTTGTCAGGTAGTATTGATGATGATGAGTTAGGTATGAGGTTAAAAATGCAGGAGCTTTCTCTCAAGAATGTATTATTAACAATACAAGGTATTGGTTTGGTAACTGCTCAAAATGCGATAAATGCTGTTTTAAGCATTGTTTATGGGGCAATTAATGCAGTGATTGGAGGTGTCTTGCCTATTTGATGCTTATAGGAATTATAAAAAGCTTGCTTGCAAATAAGTTGAACTATATCTTACTCGGGTCTCTAGTTTATTGAAGAGAGCTTATCTATTTATTCTTATTCTCGATACATATTAGATTGGTTTTTCTATTACCTTATGTGTTAATACATACATTTATTCATGAGTTACGCATCTAGACCCTTGCATATTGTGTAGGGTATCGATTACTATTCTGGAAATAGAATGCATTCACTTCTAACGAAGTTTAGGCGACATATAGGTAGCCTTGTCTATAACTTGATTCAAAGCCTATCATTTCAACGTTGTTTCCAAATAAATCAGACGTTAATTATTTCTCTTCTTAGTATATACTTGTTTTACATAATTATATAGTTTGCTTATTGACAATAAGCTTCGGGAGCTTGGTTTTTGTGCCTCAGAATTTATTTTTATTGCAGGTGGTATGCCGTCATCTTTACTACAGTCTCTAATCTTATTAAACACAAGCCAATTTTTAAATGATTCGGCATTATCCGGTTTGAACTGAATAATACTACCATCTTTTAATGATAGGATAAACGTGTCAACTGTAAATAAGAATGCAGAAAGTTCATTCGCATTGTGATGAAGTCCCTCGTATGTATTGTGTCTCATGGCAATGGTCAAAGTTGACCTGACACAAAAAGAGGCGCAGGTCTCTACCTACCGCTCTGAAGGCACTGGTATGCCGGGACACGATAAGTGAGTGCCCACGCCTTTAACGTGAGCATCCCAGCTTTGTCTCGTGTCCCAATAAATTACCAGTTTTTCAGAACGAGACTTAAAGCATGATGCTTCAAGTGTTTTTTTACAATTACAAAAATAGTATTTCATTTTATAATACCCTGATTAACATCACAACAAAGGCAACAGATTGCATTATTAGCATGGATAGTAGGATAGTGAACTGTGTTTCTCTGATAATAGAGGATGCATATATGGAATTTTTGAGTAAATAATCAGGTCAAATGCAAATGATGTAATGAATGCGTAACAAAGGTGTAATGTATGCGTAAGATTCACTGATTTTTCTGTATGAAAACCGAACTAAACCGCTTGAATAGGTAACTGATATTTGAGAATACTAAAATTAGGACGTGACAGGATGTGAAAAACAGGAGAACGTCATCAAAGAGCTTCAAAGGTCATCAAAGAGCATCATGTACTTGTAACAACTTGGTATGTTTGTCATTGTAAACACAATTAACCCTAATCGCTCACAAGAGCACGTAAATTGACAAACAACATGCAAGGACAAACTCGACCAACCACAAACAATTATTCAGAATTTGAATTACGCTCTTACTCACGAAAAGAATTAGCACAATTATATTTTCCGGATAGCAGCCCTAAGTCAGCTACTCAAAATCTCAGACGTTGGCTTAATATTCATACATCCCATCAGGTTTTTTTAGAAGGTATTTCCAGAAAACGGCTTTTTCGCAGAGCTGAGGTTGAAATGATAGTAGAATTGATTGGTGAACCTTGATTACAATATGCTACTACCGACAGAAATTATCAATGAAACATTCATAGTTAAAACAAAATAATGCAAAAGAACATCGATATACCATTACCAATATTAGAAACCATTGCAGAGATGATGCAACAACATAATTTAAGACATGAGATTATTGCGGGAAACGCAATGGATAATACCATTACACTTGAAATCAAATATGAAAGAGAAACTCGAAGTTTTATGCATGATATAGAAGATTATGTAGAAGATTTTAGAGAAGGACTAATAATAGATTAATAACGAATATTACCCAACCCAACTCTAAGAAATACTTACAACAACCAATCATGCAATATGCTGATTGGTTATTTTTTACCCAATACTATATGAATAAGAAACAGACGCATGATGTCAGTTCAACTGATTGGTTACGGCAATATGAAGGATGTGAAAATTATACAGACGAAGAATCGATTCTTATTACCCATAGTTTAGAAAGACTCGCAATATTGTTATTAGAAATGATTAGTTCGTAAGTAATTGATTATCAATATTTTGTATCTTTACATGGTGTGAAAGTAAAAGATTAAACAATATGACCAATATATCCTCCTTTGCCAGATTTGGGAAGACTAACAATATTAACGCGAATCAAAATCAGATTAAGACGGCAGTAGCCTATACCAGAGTATCTAGTAAAGAACAGGCAGATAAGAACCTGTCACTGGACTTTCAGCTAAAAGCAATACAAGACAATGCCGCAAGAAACAATATAGCTATTACCCAATATTTTGGAGGTACTTATGAAAGTGCGAAGACCGATGGCCGTAAGGAGTTCCAACGAATGATGGAATATATCAAAAAGAACAAAGGCAAAATTACACATATCCTTGTCTACACATTAGACCGCTTCAGCCGAACAGGTGGTGGGGCTATTAAGCTTGCACAAGAACTAAGGGAAAAATATGGTGTAGAAGTTTATGCGGTAACGCAACCTACAGATACGTCAAATCCAAGTGGTGTATTACAGCAATCAATTCACTTTATCTTCTCTCAATACGATAATGAACTTAGGAAGCAAAGAGCCGTTGCAGGTTTGAAAGAGAAGTTTGCACAAGGCGTATGGGCAGCTAGAGTGCCAATGGGCTATGATATTGTCAAAAGTAATGGTGAGCGTAAAATCGTAGTTAATGCAATAGGTAAAAAGCTAAGAAAAGCTTTCGTTTGGAAGTATGAAGGCATGAAAAATGAAGCAATCATAGGGAGGTTGAAAGCTATTGGCGTACCTATGTATAAGCAACAACTTACTAAAATATTCAAAAATCCCTTCTATTGTGGCTTATTATCACACGGAATGCTGGAAGGCAGAGTTATAGAAGGTAAGCATGAAAAACTCGTCTCTCAAGAACTCTTTTTAAGTATTAACGAGATACATGCTCAATCCGGCAATTATGGCGTGCCACACAAAAAGGAAATGGCTGAAGTACCATTGAAAGTGTTTGCCAGATGCTCAGAATGCAATCAACCCTTTACTGGTTATATAGTCAAAGCAAAAGGCTTATGGTATTATAAATGCCGAACCAAGGGCTGTAAATGCAATAGGAATGTAAAAGACTTCCATGATAAGTTTCTTGAATTATTAAACCAATATAGCGTCAAAGAAGAATTTATAGCGCCACTTCGGGCAAAAATGGAACAAGTATGGAGAGATATTAATGCAGCGTCTTACGAGATGGAAGCAGCATATAGAAAGCAACTTGTAGTCATTGAAGCAAAGATTGAAAACATAGAAGAGAGCTACTATGTGAACAAAGAAATGACCAAAGAAACCTTTGATAAGTTCTATCCCAAATACGCCAATGAACGCTCAGAAATTACTAAGAAACTGAGCCAATTGGGAGGTGGAATTTCGAACCCTGAAGAAGCAATTGGTAAAGCAATACGGTTGTCCTCAGAACTGGCTACTATGTGGACATCTAGCGATATTAGCAAAAAGGAAAAACTGCAAAAATTAATATTTCCTGACGGAATTATATATGACAGGCAAAAGGGCAGATTTCGAACAGAAAAAGTAAATATTGTTTTTGCATTAATTACAAGCCTGAACGGAGATACAGCGAAAAAGAAAAAGGGACAAACCGGTGCTTTTCCAAGTTTGTCCCTATCAGCGGAGAGAGAGGGATTCGAACCCCCGGACCTTGTGAGTCAACGGTTTTCAAGACCGCCGCATTCGACCGCTCTGCCATCTCTCCGGGCGCAAAATTATATAAGCAGCCCTATTTTCAAAAATCTTTTTCCATTTTGACCATATATTTTCAAATACTATGTTAAATACAACCTATTGTCTGCCAACAGACAATCTCTGCACAACAGTTGTCCGTATTTAGTGTTATAACTTTACATGACAATGATGAAGACATTCAGAATATCGGCATTACTGGCTTTGGTAACACAGCTAACAGCATGCGCGCAAGACAATAACCATTACGAAAAATCAAATACTTTTAAAGAAATGAACAATACAACACCCGCTACGCAAAACAAACAAACTGAAATAGCCACCTTCGCTGCCGGCTGCTTTTGGTGTGTAGAAGCACAATATCAGCAATTGAAAGGCGTAGAGCGCGTAGAAAGTGGCTATATTGGCGGACATGTTGACAATCCTACCTACAAACAGGTATGCACGGGCGAAACTGGTCATGCTGAGGCTTGTAATATTTATTACAACCCATCAGTGATCAGCTACGATGAATTGTTGGCTGCCTTTTGGGTAGCGCACGACCCCACGCAACTCAACAGGCAAGGCAACGATGTGGGTACGCAATACCGTTCTGCCATCTTCTATCACAACGAAGAGCAAAAGCAAAAAGCGGAAGCTTATAAAAAGAAGCTAAATGAGGAAAAAGCTTTTCATGCGGATATAGTAACGGAGATAAGTCCTTACAGTAAATTTTATGTTGCAGAAGACTATCATCAAAACTATTACAACGATAATTCTAATCAGGGCTACTGTATGTTTGTAGTAAAACCCAAGATGGATAAGTTTAAAAAAGTATTCAAGGATAAGTTGAAAGAGGCTGCACACTGACCAGGTGCAACGGTGAACAATAGATACAGGGATGGCAAATGCCATCCCTGTATTTTTTTTTGTGAAGGTAAAACCATTGTCACAGTATTGTCGTATATGTACTTGTTAATGGGTAGCAATACCTGTTTGTACACTACAAAATCTAAAGACAATGAAACTGACATGGAAAAAACTACTTATTTCTGCAGGCGTATTACTGCTGGCTGCTACTACAGTATTGGCAGTACACATCTATCAGGTAACGCGCCCGCAAATAACAGATGCAGAGCGTATTGTAATGGCAAGGGTTGATTTTCAACAAGACATAAGCCCAGACGATGCCAATAAAATAACCGAATGGTTGTATGCCAATAAGGGTGTACACCATGTACTATGCAATGCAGAAACCAATATAGCTGTATTTACTTTCTATCCCGCGCAAACAGACGCCAATAACATCATAGCCGACTTGAAAAAAGCGGGTAATTATAAAGCAGAGCGATACCTGCCAAGTGCAACTGCTATGAAATCGGGCTGCCCTGTTAATTAATATAGCTGCGTATCATTTAAAATAACATCTTTTAAAAACCATAAAAAATCAGAATGAGTATGAAAAAGTTAGCCTTAATCGTAGTAGCTGGATTGCTAGTGGCAGCATCTTGCAAAAAAGATGATGATAATATGACCACACCTACGCCAACGCCCACGCCAACCATGACGCTGTACGATTCGTTGGGTGGTACACAAATGGTAGCAGACCCATCGAATAGCGGACAGATGATAGAGAAAGGCCGCCTCGGCATACGCTCAGTAGTTGACAGTACCATCTTTGTAATAGCAGCAGACCCTAAGCTGAATGGCTTCTTCCCAGTATTGCTGGCAGAAGTAACATCGGGCAATCTGAGTGGTTTCCAAAAACTAAGCACCAACCTGACTGATTTCTTTTGTGTGGCTACAGGGGCTAAAAACTTCACTTACAAAGGTCTGAACATGAAAGACGCACACGACCCTGCTAAACACCCACGTATGAACGGCAAGGCTGGCAATGCAGACTTCGACCAGTTTGTTGCAGACTTAGTAATCGGTGCAAAAAAAGTAGGTCTTTCAGACCAATTAATAGGGCAAGTAGGTAAAGTGGTAGAAACTACAAGGGGGGATGTAGTTCAGAAATAAAGCCCTTCTGATAGGGATGAGAATAGACAAAAAATAAAGGGGCTGTGTTTACAGCCCCTTTTAATAATTATACATTTTATGCTAAAATTGTCTTCTTCACATCTTCCAGTATATCCAGTGTTTCTTCTTTGCTGTTGCCCTCGGCATATACGCGTAGTAGTGGTTCTGTGCCGGATGCGCGGAGCATTATCCACCCGCCGTTATCCAGATGGTATTTGATACCATCTATGGTTTCTATACGGTTGAAGCTGTATTTGCCGAATTGGCTATAACCATTCTCTGCCGCTTTTTTGATGATGGCTTCTTTCTTTTCGTTTTCCAGCGTCAGGTCGTTGCGCTCATATACAAAACGGCCTACCACCTCATACACTTCTTCGCATAGCTGTTTCAGGGTTTTGCCGGTTGTGTGCATAAACTCGTATAATGCCAGTCCGTCGTATATACCATCGCGCTCAGGTATATGCCCTTTCACAGCTATACCACCACTCTCTTCGCCACCTACCAGTATGTCTTCTTTCGTCATTATCTCGCTGATGTATTTAAAGCCAATAGCGGTTATCTCTATGGGTAATCCATACGCCTCGCACATACGCTTCACACGGTCTGTTACCGAAAAGGCAACGGCTACTTTACCCGTCATGCCCTTGTACTTGTACAGGTAGTGTATCAGCAGTAGTATGATGTGGTGAGCATCAACAAAATTGCCGTCCTCATCATACAGCCCTATACGGTCGGCATCGCCATCGGTAGCAAGCCCTATTTTTATTTCGGGCGTGGTAGCTACTGTCTTTGCCAACTCTTGCAGGTTTTTATCAAGCGGTTCGGGTGCCTGTCCTTTAAAGCCGGGGTTGTCTTCGCAGTGTATCATTACGGATGTGGGGAACAATCTGCGCATCACATTCTGTCCTGCACCATACATGGCATCATATGCCAGTTTGAAAGGCGATTTGTTCAAGCCTTCTATATCAAATTTTTCTTGTAGGTAGCTCACATACATATCCTCCAGATTGATGTACGACAGCAAACCTTGTTTTTCCCAATACGCCAGTCCCTCTTTTGGTATATCTACTGTATCGGGTATCAATGCTTCTACCGCTGCTATATCTGCCGGGTTCGACGGGCCACCATGCGCACCTTTCAGTTTATAACCATTATATGTTGGCGGATTGTGAGATGCAGTGATGATTACACCCTGCTGTGCACCCATCTGCTGCACCCCGAAAGATATCATAGGTGTGCTCACAAAGCCTTTTGCCATTTTTACCTGTATGCCATTGGCGCATAATACCCTCGCTACCATATCGGTAAACAACGGGCCGCCAAATCGGCAATCGTGCCCCAATACTACCGTAGGGCGGTCGGTACGTTGTAGCAACCAATGAGATAGTCCTTTCGTAACGCGCGCTACATTATATACTGTGAAATCCTGTGCAATAATGGCACGCCATCCATCGGTGCCGAATTTTATCTTATCAATAACCATGTCTGAAACAACTGTTAATTTATATGGGCATCAAAAATAGTAAACCTTTTGTACCGAGCGGGTTGTTTAATTTTGTTTACAAAGATTTATTCCAATGACAGAGAGGCTTGTTTCCATCAACCCCGCTACGGGCAAGGTATTGGGCGATTATGAGATATATGATGAAAAAAAAGTATCAAACAAGCTAAAGCAGGCGCAGCAGGCATTTGGTGAGTGGGGTGGATTATCGTTGAGGGAGCGTGCTGTCTTTATGAAGCGGATAGCCGCTCAGATACGCAAAGACAAGGATAAGTTAGCCAAACTGGCAACGGCCGAGATGGGCAAGCCCATTGCACAGAGCCTTGCAGAGGTAGAAAAATGCGCTTTTACATTTGAGTTTTATGCTAAAAACGGAGCTGCCTTTCTGAAAGATGAGATAGTAAAAACAGACGCGCGCAAGAGTTATGTATCGTTTCAACCGTTAGGTGTGGTGCTTGCCATCATGCCATGGAATTTCCCTTATTGGCAGGTATTCCGCGCTATGGCACCTGCTGTGATGGCGGGTAATGTGATGTTGTTGAAACATGCATCCAACATAAGTGGTTGCGCGTTGGCTATAGAGAAAGTAGTGAAAGATGCAGGTGCGCCAAAAGGATTATTGCAAACATTGTTGCTGCCATCGGCACGTGTAGAAGAGCTGATAGCCAACCCTGTAGTAGCAGCCATTACTTTTACGGGCAGTACAGGTGCGGGCAGTAAAGTAGCTATGGCTGCAGCTAAACACATCAAAAAACAAGTGTTGGAACTAGGGGGCAGCGACCCATACATCATACTGAAAGATGCAGATATGCAACTGGCTGTTAAAACTTGTGTTGATGGCAGATTGGTAAACAGCGGACAGAGTTGCGTGGCTGCCAAACGCTTTATTGTAGAGAAGGCGGTGAAGAAAGTGTTTGAACAGGCATTCGTACAACAGATGGAAGCAGCACGCTTTGGCGACCCCCTGGATATGGATAACAAAATAGGCCCTATGGCTCGCCATGATTTGCGCGACCAACTACACCAGCAAGTTCAGCAAAGCATAGCTATGGGTGCAAAACTATTGTGCGGTGGCTACATACCACAAAACGATGGCGCGTACTATCCGCCTACTGTGCTGACGAATGTAAAAAAAGGAATGCCCGCGTATGATGAAGAACTGTTTGGCCCGGTAGCTGCTATTATAGAAGCCAAAGACGTGGCAGATGCCGTAAGCCTTGCCAACGACAGCATCTACGGATTGGGTGCTGGTATATTCAGTAAAAACAGAGTAAGGGCAGAGAAGATAGCAGCTACACAATTGCAAGCGGGCAATTGTTTTGTAAATGCCTTTGTACATTCAGATCCACGCCTGCCTTTTGGCGGTGTAAAGCAAAGCGGATATGGCAGGGAATTGAGTATATTTGGTATCAGAGAGTTTGTGAATATTAAAACTGTGTTTATTAATTAACACCATTAGTCATGACAAAAGAAAAAGTGATAGCAGCCATTAAGGATATGCCGCAGGATTTTCATTTGGATTTATTAATTGAGAAATTGATTATAATTGAAAAAATTGATGCCGCAGAACAGCAAGTACGAGAGGGGGAAGTCACGTATCATACTGAAGTGAAAAAGAAGATAGAGGAATGGAAGAAAAAATAATCTGGGCAAATCTTGCCATTCAAGATTTGGAAAATATCTACGATTATATTTCTGAAAATTCACCGCTATATGCTGCCAAATTGATGAGTGAGATTATAGAAAGAACTGAGTTACTTGTTACACATCCAAAAATTGGTAGAGTAATACCTGAAAAAGAGGATGTTGAATTTAGAGAGATAATGCATGGCAACTATCGTATCATGTACAAAATCCATAAGCTACCGTTTATTTATATTTACCGGATTATCCATCGTTCAAGAAATTTCGAATAATAATGTATACATACCTCGCGCTGGGCGATTCTTATACGATAGGTGAACAAGTACCTGCTGCCGATAACTTTCCACATCAAGTGGTAGCGATGCTTAATGCACAGGGTATTAAGGTGAAAGAACCCATCATCATTGCTACCACGGGGTGGACGACTGATGAACTGGCTGCCGCTATTAAAGAGCGTGCTGTAAAAGATACTTTCAGTTTTGTAACGCTGCTGATAGGTGTCAACAACCAATACCGGGGGCGTAGTATTGACAACTACAAAGAAGAATACACTCAACTGCTGGATACTGCCATACGCTATGCAAACGGGCATACGCAAAATGTATTTGTACTATCCATACCCGACTGGGGCGTCACACCCTTTGCCGAAGGCAGGGACAGGGTACAAATAGCTAAAGACATAGATGCCTACAACGCTGTCTGCAAAGCAATAACACTGGTACATAAATGCAACTACCTTGATATAACAGATAGTACCCGTAAGAATGGTACAACACCCGCCTACCTTGCAGAAGACGGCCTGCACCCAAGCGGTAAAGAATATAAAATATGGGCAGAAAGGCTTACGCCAATGGTAGCTAAGGTTTTGAGGGGGTAGTTATTGCAAACTCTCAAATAATCTATCCAGCTTCTCGCGTTTCAAAATCTTTTGCCATGTTTTGCCGCTGCTTATCAGGCGGTCGCCAACCATTGCTGTAAAATCAACCACTACTTCATTTTTATTTACTTCAGCCAGTGTGGCAGTAAACAATACTTCTTGCCCCATCAAAGCCGGGGAGTGATGTGTAACCGTTACGGCAGTGCCAATCCCTTCTTCATCTGCTTCTTTCATTTCCAGCACAAAGAGCCTGCCTGCCCATTCGGCATCGCGCGTTAGGGCAAACGTGCTGTACACATTATGCACCTCACCACTGGTAAAACTGGCAGCATCTGCCGCCGTTACCAAGTGGCGGTATTCTTTTGTATCGCCTGTTTTAAATGGATTTATCATAATACGCTACCACAAAATAATATAAATCGTATCTATAATCTATAGCATCATACAATCAATATTATAGGCATTTATATAGTATGCTAAATAATAAACAATATATATTACCAACCTAACAGCATTATTGTTGCGTCTTTAATAAAAACCTAAAAATCTAAATTATGTCCTTTAAATCTCTACTTACAGCAGTAGCTGTCTATCTTTCATTTTCTGTAAGCCTTTATGCACAAGTACCTACACGCCTATACGCGCACTCCTGCAAATTAAGAACGGGCACTACTTATACGATGCTTGATAGTGTGCATTACAAATACTCGGGCAACAGAGGTGGTGTAGCAATTTGTAAGCCTCCAATAGTAGGTATTGATATTGATAAAATCGGGATTTGGCACGAACGTCCGTTTAATTACAGAAATATCAATTTCGATACTGTAAGAAATCTTATGTACCCTATATACGCATTTAGTCAAAAAGAGAGTAAGAAATATGATGTGAATAATAATTTGATTGAACATTCAGTTATTTCAGACACGAATACTGTGTTACAGAGGTGGTTTTATTACTATAATTCTTCTAATATGTTGATAAAGATAGTAGCTGAAGTGTCCGACTTCTCAGGTATTATCATTCGAAGTCAACAGATTGATAGCTTTGTATATAATGGTTTGGGCTTGATAACAAAGCATTATCTGTACACTAGACGCTTTTTAGGTTCTTCAGATCACAATAGAATAGACTACTATTACAGTGTAAAATTAGATAGTCAGATATCCTATCAATACACAAAGACATGGGGATTACAAGAACAAGAAAGAACTTATTATATGTACGATGGTGTTGGTAACTTGATTGAGAAAAAATATGGTAGTACCACCTCATACATTATAAAAAAATACACTTACAATAGTCGCAATCTATTAGTGTCTGATTCTGAAGCTACCAGTAATAGCCCTAGTATTATGAGAGTGTCTCGTATGTTAGCTTATGACACGAAAGGAAATCTTATAAATCATAAGGGATATATTTGGCTTTCAATAACACCTCCAATTGTCTTAGAAGATGAAACAGTTATTGACTACGACGCTAATGATAATGTGACAGATATGTATAAGAAGTCAGGTGGCAAGATATTGAAACGATTTCCAAAGTTAGTATTACAATACAATACTGCTCAAAATTTGCAGTTTGCGCATTATATGGATTGGGATAGTGTTTCAAGCACATGGGTAAATGGCAGTGTTGATACTGAATATCATTTCTATTATACACCTCTATTATCAGTAAATAACGTTAAGGAAAAAAATCTTGATTGTAAGGTGTTTCCCACACCGGCTACATCGTACATCAATATAGAAATGGCGACCACTAATAACGACGATGTCCGCGTTGCATTATATGGTGTTGATGGCTCTTTGGTTCGAAATTATATTTACAAACCTACTATTCAAGGGCACTACACCGTTCAAGTAGCAGATGTGCAACCGGGTATGTACATGGTGCATATCAACAACGGCACAAAATCAGCCGTCAAACGGGTGCAAATATTACATTGATAATACAATGTCCATGCAATATGCATGGGCATTATTATTTCTGTCACAAAAATAATATAAAACACAGCCATAATCTTATAATCCTTTTCCAATATTATTAACAATTCAATCATGTATCTTTGTACGGTCAATGAAAAAGCTCATAGTCATACCCATAATGTTTATCTACCTGCTGGCAGTGTCGGGGGTAATGATAAATATGCACTATTGTGGTGATGAGCTGGAGTCGTGGGGTATGTATGCAGAGGGTGATGGTTGCAGTGGTGATAGCTGCAGCGATATGCCTGAAGAAGAAGACGGCTGCTGCAAAGACGAAGTAATAGCCGCCAAAGTAGAGGTTGACCAGAATATAGTTGATTTCTTCAAGCTGAAACTGACATCTGCAGAATGGATTGCACCTACTCCCGTTTATTATGCTACTGATGCTGCGGGTTTATATATTGCTGCTACATATACCAGCTACATGCCCAATGCTCCACCCGGCTTGTGGCAAAACATACCTCTCTTCAAGCTGCACGGTAGCCTTACTTATTACGGTTAAATACTACTGTTATGTATTTACGCGTTGTTTTAATTAGTGGCAATGCATGGTAGTATTATTTTAATTTTTCTCAACAAAAACCGAATAAGTAAAATGAAACAGATAATCATATTTCTTACCATACTATTTTCTGCCGTTGGCACATGGGCGCAAGACGGCAAAGACGTTGTTACCAAAACATACAAAGTAGATGGCAACTGTGGCATGTGCAAAAAGCGCATTGAAGAAGCCGCTTTTGTAAAAGGCGTAAAGCGTGCCGAGTGGGATAAAGAAAAACACCTGCTAACCGTTACCTACAAGCCATCGAAAACCGATGATGATGCTATACTGAAAAGCGTAGCCAAAGCAGGCCATAGCTCCGAAAAAATGGAAGCAACTGAAGCAGACTATAAAAAGTTGCCTGAATGTTGCCATTACAAAACCAATACTTGTAACGACTAAAAACAACAACAAGTATGGGAAGTATATATAAACAACTGCTGCTGGGCAGTATGGCTATATTGCTATACACCTACGCTACTGCACAAGACGGCAAAGCAGACAGTACAAAGAAGCAAAATCTGCAAGAAGTAACGGTAAAGAAGCGTAGGGCTGCAACACAAATCAGCATGCTCGACCCGTTGAAGAAAGAACTCATCAGCCAGCGTGAATTGCTGAAAGCTGCCTGCTGCAACCTGAGCGAGAGCTTTGAAACCACCCCATCTGTTGACGTAGCTTTTACCGATGCAGTGACGGGATATAAACAAATACAGATGCTGGGGCTGGCGGGGCCTTATACACTGATAACACGCGAAAACATACCTGATACACGCGGGCTGGCATCTATTACCGGGCTTACGTTTACACCCGGTACATTTATAGAAGGCATGCAGCTAAGCAAGGGCACAGGCAGTGTAGTAAACGGATACGAAAGCGTAGCAGGGCAGATAAATGTAGAGTGGCGCAAACCTTTTGAAGAAAAAGAAGAAAAGCTGCACCTTAACTTGTATCAGAGTAGTCAGGGGCGTAGCGAGGGCAATGTGGTTTACAGAAATCAAATCAACGAACATTTGTCTACCAACGTGTTCCTGCATGGTAAAGGCTTTTGGGTGAAACAGGATATGAATGGAGATGGTTTTCTGGACCAGCCGCTAGACAGAACTTTTGTAGGTGCTAACAGATGGTTTTACTTTGCCCCCAACGGCCTTGAAATACAAGGTGGTGTAAAAGGTGCATACAGCAGCAATGTAGGCGGGCAAACCAACTACGAGCGTGGCGGTGAACAGATTATAGGCAAGCCATGGGGGTTTGAACTGAATACAGAGCGTATAGAAGCATGGGCAAAGATTGGCAAGATGTTCAAAAAGCCCGGCACCAGTATGGGCTTGCAATTAGCCGGTGTGTATCACAATCAGGATGCGCTATATGGCAATACCAATTATAGCGGTGTACAGCGTAGTATGTATGCCAACCTCATCTACCAAACTATACTGGGCAATACCAACCATATAATGAAAGGCGGGCTTAGCAACCTGATAGATGACTACGACGAAACGTTCAGGATGACAGGCTATAAGCGCACAGAAATTGTACCCGGTGCATTTGCAGAATACAGCTATACCCATTCAGACAAGTTCAATCTTGTAGCAGGCTTGCGGGGCGATTATCATAATATCTTCGGTGCGTTTGCAACACCACGCCTGCACGTACGTTATGCACCGTTGAAGAAGAGTGTATTCCGTGCATCGGTAGGCAGGGCGCAACGTACTGCCAACATATTTGCAGAGAATATGGGCTACATGGCAAGCAACCGCAGCTTTATGGTGCTGGGCGATGCCGGTAATCCTAACCCATACGGACTGAACCCCGAAGTGGCATGGAATACAGGTGTCAATTTTACACAGAAATTCACGGCAGATTATCGCGATGGTGCTGTGAGTGTTGACTATTACTACACCCATTTTCAAAATCAGGTAGTGGTAGATGTGGAAGAACCACGTAGTGTACGTTTTTACAACCTGAACGGTGTGTCGTTTGCCAATGCCTTGCAGGTGCAGGCCGATTATGAATTGATACACAACCTCGACCTGCGCCTTGCCTATCGCTGGTACGATGTAAAGACAACTTACGGTACAGCACTTAAAGAACGCCCGCTTGTGGCCACACACAGGGCATTTGCCAACATAGGCTACGAAACGCGCAACAAATGGAAGTTTGACTATACAGTGCAGTGGATAAGCTCTAAGCGCCTGCCTATGTTGCATGACCATGCTACAAACTCATTTCTTGCAGAAACGTATTCACCAAGTTTCTGGCAAATGAATGCGCAAATAAGCAAAAGCTGGAACGAGAAGCTGGAAGTATATGTAGGTGGCGAAAACCTCACTAATTTTATGATGCACCACCCTGTATTGGGTGCAGCACATCCGTACGATAACGGCTTTGATGCTTCTATGGCTTGGGGACCAATTATGGGCGCGAACTATTATGTGGGGTTGCGGTATAAGTTGCGATAGTTGATTGAATAGTTAATTCGTTTTATACTACTGTCAGGAGTTTTCTTCTGACAGTATTTTTTGCTCGTATTTTTACAAGTATCAGTTAACTATTTTTGTTTGCTATGAACAGCGAACAACTACGCACATTTTGTATGAGCCTGCCAGGTGTACATGATGGCATTAAATGGGAGCACGACCTGTGCTACATGGTGGCGGAGAAGATGTTTTGTGTGACGGGTCTGGAAGAAGGATCTGCTGTATCGCTGAAAGTGGGCGATGACGAGTTTGAAGAACTATGCGAGCGAGATGGTATATTGCCCGCGCCCTACCTTGCCCGCAACAAGTGGGTGATGATAGAAAAACGTAGTGCACTGAAACACAAAGAATGGGAGTATCACATTCGCCAGTCGTACGAGTTGATAAAAAGTAAACTGCCCAAGAAAGTGAGAGAGGCATTGGGGTAAAACTTATTGCTGCCAAAAATGTTATTATCCCGTATGGAACAATTTCGTGCTTACCTGCAACAAATGATCAACATCAGTAAAGACGAACTGGATGTTTTTACATCGTCTTGCATACCCAAAACGTTTAAGCGCAATGATATTATCAGCCGTCCGGACACAGTGCCAAATGAAATCTTTTTCATCAATAAAGGCATCATACGTGTAACGATTACAGACAATGGCGGTGTAGAGCATACCATCCACTTTGCATTGGAAAATCAGTTTATTGCAGACTATTCATGTTTCATCATGAAGCAGCCATCATTGTATGCATTGCAGGCTTTGGAGCAGACAGAGGTAGTAGTGCTGCCACGTAGCGTGGTAGAATGGGGCTACAAAAACTTAGTCGAAGGAGATAAGTTGGGTAGGCTAGTGGCAGAGTTTTACTTTATTTATCAGGATATGCGCATACGCAACCTGTATGCATATACGCCCAAAGAGCGGTACGATAAAATAACAGACGTATTCCCCAATATACACAACCGTGTACCGCAACACCTGATAGCCTCTTATCTGGGCATCACCCCAGTACACCTCAGCAGGTTGAAGAAAGGAGAGAGCAAATAGAAATCTAAACATTTGTTATCGTTTTGCCCTGTAGTGCGGGTATAGCTTTGCATGAAACAATTTTCATGTACAGGTATATACAGTCTGTACGTAGGCAAAAAAACATTGTATGCATTTATCGGTAAACGAAAAGAAAAGACTGCAAGAACGTTATGGCGATTGGGCTATTGTAACGGGTGCAACATCGGGTATAGGTTTAGAGCTTGCCATGCAACTGGCATCTGCGGGTTTTAACCTGATAATAAATGCGCGTGGCTTGGAAAGGCTGCTGGCTTTAGAAAACAGCCTGAGGGGACAGTATAGTATAGATGTAGTAACTGTTGCTACTGACCTTGCAGACAGTGCAGGCGCAAATGAAATAATACAGGCAGCAAATGGTAAACAAGTAGGCTTGCTGGTTGCAGCAGCAGGCTACGGCACATCGGGTATGTTCGTTCATTCTTCTGTACATGAGGAAGTGAATATGCTACGTGTAAACTGTGAAGCAGTTTTGTTGTTGGCGCACTATTTCGGGCAGCGGTTTTGTAACGCAGGCAGGGGTGGTATCATATTGCTCAGTTCTATTGTAGCATTTCAAGGTGTGCCGTATGCCACGCATTATGCGGCAACGAAAGCATACATACAATCGCTGGCAGAGGGTATGGCAGCAGAGTTCAAAGGTAGTGGCGTAGATGTGCTGGCGGCTTGCCCCGGACCGGTGCGTAGTGGCTTTGGCAGGCGTGCCAATATGCAGATGGATATGGCATTGACACCATCGCAGGTGGGTGTACCTATACTGCGGGCATTAGGCAAGCAACAAGTAGTACTACCTGGTTCGTTGTCAAAATTGCTGACCTATGCCTTGCGTACCATACCGCGTAGTATGAAGGTGAAAGTGATGCAACGCATTATGGGTGGGATGACGAAGCATCAAAGAGCATCATAAACAATCTGCTCGTTTTGGTTGTTTCTGGTACATGAAACCTTACAAGGGGAAACAAGTATTGCAAAAACTGGATGAAAGAAAGGGCGCGTATTATTATATACGTGTGCCAGCCGATGCTGTAGCCAAGATGCCTGAACAAAAGCGTACGCGACTATTGTGTACTGTAGATGGCATCATAAGCTACCGTTGCGGACTGAACCATATGGGCGATGGCGATTTCTTTATCATACTATCTACTAAAAACCTGAAAACGCTTGGTAAACAGGGGGGCGATACAATTAGCTTTGTACTGACAAGAGATGACAACCCACTGGGTGTGGAAATGCCTGAAGTGCTGGAAGCTTTGCTGGCGCAAGACGAAAATGCAGCGGCAGCATACAACCGACTGACCGATGGCAAAAAGCGTAGCCTGATATATTACGTAAGCCGCTTTAAAGACATAGATAAACAAGTAAAAGCGGCTACCGATTTTCTGAGTGGCAGGGTAGTGCCGGGGCGGAAGACGGTGTAAGGAGTTTTTTGTTGCATTTTGTTGCAGTTTTCTCAAAAAACTTTTTTGCAACAATTTTCCATATAATATCAGTGTATTTCAAAGAACTTTACTATGGCAAATATACGTAATTATTAACAATATACCTATTTGTTCAATGGCTGTATTAGGGGGTGTTTGCTCGCGATGCACAAAGACACCCCTGTTTCACTACACTTTGCTCTGTGCAACATCTCTTCTCCAGAGGGGAATTCATTTTGTGAGGAATTGCTTGCTGATGATTGGTGTGGGTTGTTACTGTCTAGGAGAAACTCCTGACAGCACTCGAAAATGCCCTGCGGAACATTTGGAACAGCGATGAAAAGAGAATTAACTTTATTAAATATCCTAAAATAGCATTATGAATAAAAAATATTCAATTAAATCGATTAAGAATGGAGTAGAGTATGATTCAATACTTGAAACTAGTTCGATAAATAATGATTTTGTAATAAAATATGCATCTGAAGTATTAGGTATTATTTGCGAATCTAGAGGTACGCATCCATTTGTTGTATTACAAAGGCTAAGAGAAATTCTTGAAAAAGATAATGTTTTATTGTTGTGCAAGGGGAATAGACTTGATGTACATCCCAGCGGAGGTCTACTTATCGGTATCGGTGCATTAAAGCTTCAAATTGGAAGGAGAGTTGATATTACTACTGATATAGTAAAAATATTTGACCCTGAAATTGAAACGTTGATGCTTGCAACTGTTGATAAACAAAATGATTACTATGACGAATGGCTTAATAGTATTAGAGGATTAGGTTATGATGATTAATTCGCAGGCATCAATCGTAGCACAAGCATTCTGTCTTTTACTATTGTTAGAATTCTTCAACTACAACAAGTAAACAACACATTAGTTATCACCTTTTACGTTCTCCCTTTTGAATTAATCTATTACGTCTTCCTCGGTTTCTTCCTCGCGGCGGGGAATAGGACGTTGTTCAGTATCAGCCGATAGCCGGGCGATGTGGGGTGCAGGCTCAGGTCGGTGGGTGGGTCGCCAATGGAGTGTTCATAATCTTCAGGGTCGTGCCCGCCATAGAAGGTCCATGTACCTTTACCGTATTCGCCGTGTATGTAGCGTGCTTCGTTTTTGGGTTTGTAATCGCCCATTACCAGCACACTTGTCTTCAGGGTTTCTTTACGGAAAGAAGTTGTCTGCCCCATAAAGCCCTTCACTGTAGTAGTATGATTTTGGCAGAGCATGGTAGGCACGGGGTCGAACTTGGCAGAGAATGTAAAGAGCGAGAAATAATCTACATCAGGGTTCACCTGCCTGAAGTGTGTATTGTCTATATCTGAAAATTCATACTCGTATGGGTTCAGCGATATACGGTAGTCTTTAAAAGCAAAACCTTGCGTATAGTCCAGCTTTTGTTGCGCGTTGGGTGCTGCGGGGTCGCCATCAAAAGGTACATCGCATATATCAGTGCCGGATGCGCTCAAGCCTATGTCATAAGTATCTGTTGCACTGCACATGGCGAAGAGGTAGCCACCACCTGCAACAAACTCGCGTATCTTCTTAGCCACCGCCAGCTTTAGCTGCGATACTTTTTTAAAACCATGCCGTTTGGCAATCTCCTCGCTATTGCGCACATCTTCCTGAAACCATGTAGTATTTTGATATTGTGCCCAAAACTTGCCGTACTGCCCTGTGAAATCTTCGTGGTGCAGGTGCAGCCAGTCGTACTCAGGTAGTTTGCTCTCTAGTACCGCATCATCATATATCTTGTCGTAAGGTATTTCGGCATAGGTCAGTACAAGCGTCACGGCATCGTCCCAGGGTTGTTTCCCGGGTGGGGTATATACGGCTATCTTAGGTGGCTTTTCCAGTTTTATGATGTCGGCATTAAAATCGGGGTTGGCTATTTTTTCAACAATAGCAAGGTATCGTGCATCGCTGATGATGTTGTAGTTTACCCCACGTATCTTACAAAGCTTTTCTATTTCATCTACGTCATCCATACAAAAGCTACCCCCTTCGTAGTTCAGCATCCAGTCTACCTCCATTCCGGCTTTCAGGGCTGCATAGGCTACGCCATAGGCTTTCAGGTGGTTGTTTTGGTTGTCGGCATCCATAGGTATGAAGATTTTTGAGGCATATACCTGTCCGCACAGCAGCACACCCGCCACTATGGTTATATATTTCTTTATGTTATTGCGCATATCTACTATACCGTAATTTACACCATTCATCCGCACAAAAAATAACGCACTTCATTTTTAACAAGTATTTTTGCCCATTCGTAGCAAAATATATGAGCCAATACAGCAATGCACGCGCTATGCGGGCACTTATAAAAGCGAGCCTGCAATCTATACTTAAAAGTCCATCTGCCATCGTATTCAGCATTGCCTTTCCGCTGATATTTATATTGGTATTCGGCTTTTTGGGCAGTGGCGGCGGGCATGGCAGCCTGAAGGTAGCCACCGCACCGGGTAGCGATACTGCCAATAAGCTATATGCCATATTACGCAACATACCGGAATTGAAATGGGTGCAGGGCAACAGTAACTACATCAACAAACAACTGAACGAGGGCGAACTGGCAGCTACTATCTCTATTACACAACATACAGATAGCACACTACCACAGTATAATATATTGCTCCATGCACCATCATCTAAAATGGCCGCTGTGCCACAATTAAAAGCTATCATCAATGTGGTAATACAAGCTATGGACCCGGAAATAGCATCGCGTGCGGCAAAACTGGCATACATACAAGTGCAGGAAAGTGTAGTGAGAGAGTTCAAGATGATAGACTTTATACTGCCGGGGCAGCTAGGCTTCTCGCTGCTGGCAGGTAGTGTGTTCGGTACAGCATTTGTATTCTTCAACCTACGGCAGACGTTGGTGTTAAAACGTTTTTTCGCTACACCAGTACGCAAAGAGTTTATTGTACTAAGTGAGGGCATATCGCGGATGATATTTCAGTTGATGGGTGCATCCATCATCATAGCAGTAGGGCATTTTGCATTCGGTTATACTTTGATTAATGGTGTATTAACGTATGCAGAACTGATAACACTGAGTGCATTGGCGATACTCGTATTTATGGGCTTTGGTTTTATTGTAAGCGGTTTGGCAAAGAGCGATGCTACGATACCGCCGTTTGCCAATATGATAACGCTACCCCAGTTTTTACTGGCAGGTACTTTCTTTTCGATAGATAACTTTCCTAAGTGGCTGCAACCTTTTTGTAAAGTACTGCCACTTACCTACCTGAACGATGCAATGCGCAAAGTAGCATTTGATGGTGCCAACCTGTGGGACGTGAGGGTAGATGTACTGCTGCTGCTGTTGTGGGGTGTGGTGCTGTATGCAATAGCTGCCAAAGTATTTAAGTGGGAGTAATTCCGTAACTTGTAATAATGATACGTTTCTTATTGCTGACGGTATGTGTGTTGTTTGTAAATATTGTGGCAGCGCAGCAACCATTTGCTATTGCGGTGCATGGTGGCGCGGGCTATTTTACACAGCAACCCGAAGCCGTGCAAGCCAAGTACAGAGCAGGCTTACAAAGAGCCATAGATGCAGGCTATGATGTGTTGAGCAAAGGTGGCAGTGCGGTAGATGCCGTAGAGCGTGCCGTGATGGTGCTGGAAGATGATAGCCTCTTTAATGCAGGAAAGGGCGCTGTGTTTACCCATGCAGGTACTAATGAACTGGATGCAGCCATTATGGATGGTAGCAACCTGAAAGCAGGTGCCGTGGCAGGTGTTACAACAGTGAAGAATCCAGTAACAGGCGCACGTGCTGTGATGGATAAGAGTATGCATGTGATGATGACGGGGAAAGGTGCAGAGCAGTTTGCCAAAGAGAGTGGCTGTACCATCGTACCACCATCTTACTTCCGCACACAGCATAGTTGGGATGCGCTGCAGGGCGCTTTGCAAAAAGAACAAAAACAAAAAGAAACGAATAAAAAGAAAACTATGTTACAACCCGATAACTACGATGAGAAATATGGTACCGTGGGGGCAGTGGCATTGGATAAAAACGGACAGCTTGCAGCAGCTACAAGTACCGGTGGCATGACCAACAAACGACACGGACGAATTGGCGATGCACCTATTATTGGCGCGGGTACGTATGCCAATAATGTATGCGCCATTAGCTGCACAGGCTGGGGTGAATATTTTATACGCCTTGTGATGGCAAAGAGTGTGAGCGACCGTATGGAAATGAAAGGTATGCGCCTTGAAGATGCTGCCAAGGATATGATACTGCAACAGCTACCTGCACTGGGTGGCGATGGCGGATTGATAGGCATAGACAAGCAGGGTAATATTACGATGCCTTTCAATACAGGTACTATGTTTCGCGGGTATAAGAAATGGAACGGTGAGGGAGATGTGAAGATTTATAAGGATTGATGGGGTTTGCTGTTTAACTGATTTGTCAAATTTCACAATTTGCCCATTTATAAGCATCTTTGCCCCCTCAAAACGGCATAAGGCATGAACCTTGAATTTAACAAGAACGAAGATGCTATGAAGCTGGCTGTGAGCCAGATGAAACAACGCCACGCACAGGTGAGCCTGGGTGGTGGTAAAAAAGCAATAGAGAAAGCACGCGAAAAGGGGAAAATGACACCCCGAGAGCGTATTGCCTACCTGATAGATAAAGACAGCACGTTTACAGAGATAGGTTCGTTTGCCGGATGGGAAATGTATGCTGAGCATGGAGGTTGTCCCGCTGCAGGTACAGTGGCAGGTTTGGGTTATATACATGGCCGCCAGTGTGTGATTGTAGCTAACGATAATACAGTGAAAGCAGGTGCTTGGTTCCCGATAACGGGTAAGAAAAATCTACGCCTGCAAGAGATAGCGATGGAAAACAAACTGCCCGTAGTATACATAGTGGATAGCGCGGGTGTATACCTGCCTATGCAGGATGAGATTTTTCCGGATAAAGAACATTTCGGGCGCATCTTCCGCAACAATGCACAGATGAGTGCTATGGGCATCAGCCAGATAGCTGCCGTAATGGGTAGCTGTGTAGCGGGTGGGGCATACCTGCCTATTATGAGTGATGAAACGCTGATGGTAGAGGGTAATGGTTCTATTTTTCTTGCAGGCCCGTACTTAGTAAAAGCTGCTATTGGCGAAGATGCCGACCAGCAACAACTTGGCGGTGCAAAAATGCACACAGAAGTAAGCGGCATAGCCGATTATAAATTTGATACCGAGCAGGAATGCCTTGATCAGGTGCGCCGCATTATAGATAAGATGGGCGAGCAACCACGCGCAGGCTTCGACCGTATAAAGCCTGTAGCACCTGCAAAAGATGTAAAGGATATTTATGGTATCGTATCGGCAGACAACACGAAAGCATACGATGTAGTAGAGGTGATAGAACGATTGGTAGATAATTCTGAGTTCGACCAGTTTAAAGAAGACTACGGCAAGACAATCGTATGCGGCTACGCGCGTATTGATGGTTGGGCTGTGGGCATTGTTGCCAACCAGCGCAAGATTGTAAAAAGCGGCAAGGGCGAAATGCAACTGGGTGGTGTTATCTATAACGACAGTGCCGACAAAGCAGCGCGCTTTATCCAAAACTGCAATCAGAAGAAGATACCATTGGTTTTTCTGCAAGATGTTACCGGCTTTATGGTGGGTACACGCAGCGAGCAGAGTGGTATAATTAAAGACGGTGCAAAATTGGTAAACGCGGTATCGAACAGTGTAGTGCCGAAGATAACCATTGTAATAGGCAATTCGTACGGTGCGGGTAACTATGCTATGTGTGGTAAGGCCTATGACCCGCGCTTCATCTATGCATGGCCGAATGCCAAGATAGCTGTAATGGGCGGCGAACAAGCTGCTAAAACATTGTTGCAGATACAGGTAGCTGCGCTGAAAAGCAAAGGACAAGAGATAGATGCTGATAAGGAAAAAGAACTGTTGAAGCAGATAACAGACAGATATAATTCGCAAACATCTGCCTACTATGCCGCTGCACGACTGTGGGTAGACGAAATAATAGACCCCGCCGAAACACGCCGTGTGATAAGCGAGGGCATCAACGCTGCTAACCACAACCCTGATATTAAGGAGTTTAAGACGGGTGTGTTTCAGGTGTAAATCTTAATACCCTAAAGAGGTGTAATAAATTTCATTATAAACGCTTGCATATATGGCAGGCGTTTATTGTTTTTACCACAATAATAAAAAGCCACCACGTGAGTGGTGGCTTTTTATACATAATTTTAAGATGGCTACTTGCGCCAACCTGCAGAGCCGGGCATCACTATCAATGATATGGTATAGCCCATCGGGCCTGAAGACGTGGTACGTCTGTAACCAAGTATTTGGTCTTGTGTTCCTTCCTTGATAATAGTTTCTTGCCTGTCTGCTAAAACAAGATTGCCAAAATATGCCATGCCACGTAGCTTGAATGCTATGCCAGCAAAAAAGCCAGCCTCCACTTTCAGGTATGATAATATTTTAGTTTCCTGATCTATACTTTTCGAACCTTCAGATTCGAATCCGGTAGATTGGATGTAAGTTGGTAATATACCAACCCCGGCAGTAAACATAGTTTTGTACGCTTTGCTTTGTACAGCATCGCCGCCTGTTTTAAAGTCCAGTCCGATAGGCACACTGATAAAGGCCGTCTCTAAGTCCTTTTGTAGTACAGTAGGTCCAACAAAAACAGTATCATGTGTCAGTACCGCATTAACATAATTGATGCCTGCACTTATTGCGAAGCAGGAACGGGTGCTGAAACGTGATACGGGGAAGTATGCATCAAGCGATACAGCCATTGAACCACTTGTTCTGAGTGATGCAGACGTACTAAAAAATTGATTAGTAACTGAACGGTAAGTAAAGTTTGCTTTGTCGAACATAAAATGCCTTCCATAGCCTAAAGAAATGCGTTGCCACAATGGATAGCGTCCTTTTTCTTTACGATTGTTATATTCCAACCGTTTGTTCACCCTGTTAAGTTGTGCTTCTGCATTTGTTGCAATAGCACTTATACATAATACAAGTATCAGTTTTTTTATATGCATCAACATAGTGGTTTGCTCGTTTATAATAAATATGATAGCTAAAATAATTCAAAACCACAGTAATACAAACGAATTGTTATTAGTTTTTTATGTCAGTATTATAATTGGCTTGTATTGTCAACTATAGCATGTATTCTGGAATCAAGTTGATGGGCTGCTTCTTCCAGCATCAATAGCTTGTCTTTACCAGCTATATAGCCATCTTCCTTAATCAGATTGACTATCCCCATAATGCTGGTAAGTGGTTGTCTTATTTCGTGAGATTGTATATGTGCTATATTGCTCAACTTATTGTTTTTTTCTTCTATAGCATGTATTTGTTGCAGCAATACTTTCTGGTTCAATTCCAGTTCCATAAGGTAAGTTACCTGCCGGGCAAGTGTACTTAATACTTTTTGCTGAATGACAGATATATGGTGTGGGACGGCATGAAAAAGACATAGGCTGCCAAGGCGCACGCCGCTTTTAATAGTTAGCGGAGCACCTGCATAAAAACGTACATGCGGGGCTTCATTAACTAGCGGGTTATTAGTAAATCGTTCATCACGAGTAGTGTCGGGTATTATCAGCAATTCGTCCTGCAAAACGGTGTACTGGCAAAAAGAGGTTTCGCGTGGCATAGCTTCAGCCGGAAAGCCAGTACGTACTTTTATCCAATTTATGTCTTTATCTAATAATGTAATGAGTGCTACGGGCGTTTCACATAGTTCCGCGGCAAGTGCTGTTATTTCTGTAAACTCTTTCGATATGTCAAAATCCAGTGTCAGGAAACGGTTTACTTCTCTAAGCCTTTTGGCTTCTGTATCTTTTTGCATAGCTTTAAAATAATAGATTAACATAAACGAATACGAGCAGCATATTGTTTGCAAAAGAATGTATTTATACATAGTTGCAGGCAGTGCCGCCCTTTTACTTACATTTACAACATGATTGAGGTACGAAACGTAAGAAAATCATTTGACGATAAAGTGGTACTGGAAGATGTTTCAGCTGCTATGCTGCCGGGCAAAACAAACCTGATAATTGGTAGTAGTGGTAGTGGTAAGACAGTATTAATGAAATGTATGATTGGGCTGTACAAGCCTGATGGCGGAGAAGTATTGTATGAAGGCAATAGCCTTAATAATATGGATGATAAGCAGCTAAAGGACATACGAAAACAAATAGGTATGCTTTTTCAGGGTAGTGCCTTGTTCGATAGTATGGACGTTGAGCATAATATTCGTTTCCCGCTTGACATGTTTACAAAATACACAGCTGTTGAAAAAAGAAAAAGAGTGAATGAAGTACTGAATCGAGTGAATCTGGAAGGAGTAAATAAAAAATACCCTGCAGAGCTGAGTGGTGGTATGAAAAAACGGGTAGCATTGGCTCGAGCAATTGTGCTGAACCCCAAATACCTGTTTTGCGATGAGCCCAACTCTGGACTCGACCCTCAAACATCGTTGGTTATAGATAAACTGATAAAAGAAATAACCATAGAATATAATATCACTACTATTGTGAACACGCATGATATGAATACCGTAATGGAAAGTGGTGATAACATTGTGTATATGTATAAAGGACGTAAGCAATGGCAAGGGAGCAGCAAAGACATCATCTTCAGTGACGATAAGTTGCTTAATGATTTCATATTCGCGTCAGACTTCCTGTACAAAGCGAAGGAAATGAGCCGTATGGAAGCTGAAAAGAATAAATAATAACTAATTACGGTACTTTAACAGACGGTTAAATACAGTTTAAGCATATTGTAATATCCGTATTTAGGCAGTATATTACTCCCTAATATGCTTTGGTATATTCTATTTTGTGTTCATTAATGTAGTGGCGATACACCATAAAAAGATAATATTCATAAAAGTTAATTACTGACAAACATGTTTAGAACTCAACACCTCACCAAATTATTTCTGTTTTTGATAATTAATTTGGTTGCTTTATCTAGTAGCCGAGCAGTTGTATTATCATCCTGGTCAGGATCATTTCTTACTCCATCAGGTGGTGCACTTACATCTGGAGCAAGCCTTGCATCTGTTAACACAACTTCGGCCGCATTCGGAACTAGCGTTGGGTTTCCATCAGACCCAGTGTATGTAGCTAATGGTTGGAACGTAGGTAGCGGTGGGGCATGGTGGTTGCTTACCTTTTCTACTACCGGGTACACCAGTATTACAATGGATTATAAGTTTGGCACGTTTCAATTCGGTCCAAAAGATTTTAAAATACAATATAGCACTACGAGTGCGTCGGGGCCATGGACAGATCAAGGTACAACTTTTGCATTTGGCACAGTTGGCTCATCAGGTGTATTAAATACTTATACTGCTACTACATTGCCTGCTGCATGTAATAACCAATCAACAGTATGGGTTCGTTTTGTAACAACATCTGCTCCATCCAGTACTGGTGGTAGCATTATTGATGATATTTCTATTAATGGTACAGCTTCCGGTGGTTCAGCACCCACAATAACTACCAGCCCAAGCAATACTAGCACATGTGCTGGTGGTAATGTCAGTTTTACGGTTGTTGCTAGTAACTCGCCAACCAGCTATCAGTGGCAGGTAAATACCGGCAGCGGTTATAGCAACCTAAGTAATGGTGGCGTATATAGTAATGTAACATCTGCTACCATGAACATTACCGGTGCTACGACTGGTATGAATGGTTATCTGTATCGCGCTACAGCTACCAATGGTTCAGGTACATCATCACCATCATCAGGGGCAACATTAACTGTCGGTGCAATACCTACGCCTACTTTTACATCTTCTCCCGGTGCAAATACATGTGCTAATACAAGTGTAACATATACAACACAATCCGGACAGAATGCATACAACTGGTTTGTGCCGGGTACTGCGGGGGTTGACTATTCTATAGTGTCAGGAGGTATTGGTTCATCCAGTAATACAGTAACGCTTCAATGGTTAACTGCAGGTGCCAAAACCGTATTTGTCGATTATCAAAATTCAGCAGGTTGCTGGAGCGCCGTTTCTGGAAGTAGTGCTACGACCGTAGGCCTTGTGTCACTCACTTCTTTATCTCAAACTAATGTATCTTGTAATGGGGGTGCTAACGGTGCCGCATCTGTAAATTCGGCTACAGGAGGCTCATCTCCCTATACTTATAACTGGACACCAGGCAACCCTTCCGGTGATGGTACTACTAGTGTAACGGGGCTAATAGCTGGTACATGGACCTGTACAGTAACTGATAACAATGGTTGTACAGCATCCAGAACGTTCAATGTCACACAGCCATCAGCCATAACGCTCACTCCCGCTTCTCAAACAAATATAGCTTGTAATGGTGGTGCCACAGGGGCAGCGACAGTAAATACAGCAACTGGTGGTGCCGGTGGGTATACCTACAATTGGACACCGGGCAACCCAACAGGTGATGGTACAGTAAGTGTATCGGGGCTTACAGCCGGAGTATGGACATGTACAGTAACAGATGCAAATAGCTGTACCGCAACACGAACTTTCACAATAACACAGCCAACAGCACTGGTACTTACAGCTGCATCGCAAACCAACGTAGCATGTAATGGTGGTACTACAGGTGCTGCATCGGTAAATGCTGCCAGTGGTGGTGCGGGTGGCTACACTTATAACTGGACACCAGGCAACCCAACAGGTGATGGTACGGTAAGTGTAACAGGCCTTACTGCAGGTACTTGGACATGTACCGTAACGGATGCTAATGGCTGTACCGCAGCACAGACATTTAATATTACACAACCAACAGCCATATCTGTTACCGCCGCATCGCAGACTAATATTACGTGTAACGGTGGTAGCAATGGCGCTGCATCTATTAATGTACCAACAGGTGGCGCAGGTGGTTATACCTACAACTGGACACCCGGCAACCCTACAGGCGATGGTACGGTGAGTGTTACAGGTCTTACTGCAGGTAGTTGGACATGTACAGTAACGGATGCAAATGGCTGTAGTGGCAGTAGGATATTTACTATTACACAACCTGCAGCCATCACGCTTACTGCCGCATCTCAAACGAATATATCTTGTAATGGTGGTAGTAATGGTGCAGCATCTGTAAATCCTGCCAGTGGTGGTGCCGGTGGTTACACTTATAATTGGACACCCGGCAACCCAACAGGTGATGGTACAGTGAGTGTTACAGGTCTTACTGCGGGTACGTGGACCTGCACAGTTACAGACGCGAATAGTTGTACTGCAACTCAAACATTTACAATCACACAGCCAACTGCATTAACAGCAGGTACATCGCAAACCAATATTTCGTGCAATGGTAGCAGCAATGGCACAGCAACAGTTACACCTAGTGGTGGTGCAGGAGGTTATACCTATTCATGGGCGCCTAGTGGCGGCACAGCAGCAACAGCTACTGGCCTGTCAGTCGGTACATACACATGTACTATCACAGATGCGAATATTTGCCAAATAACAAGGTCTTTTAATATTACACAACCAACATCATTATCACTGACAGCAGCATCTCAAACTAACGTAGCATGTAATGGTGGCAGTACGGGTGCTGCATCGGTAAATGTTGCAACAGGTGGAGCAGGTGGCTATACCTATAACTGGACACCGGGCAACCCAACAGGTGATGGTACGGTGAGCGTAACAGGGCTTACAGCGGGTACATGGACCTGTACAGTTACTGATGCAAACAGTTGTACTGCAACGCAGACATTTACTATTACCCAACCTACAGCAATATCAGTTACAGCAGCATCCCAAACGAATATATCTTGTAATGGCGGTAACAATGGTGCCGCATCTATTAATGTACCTACGGGTGGAGCAGGTGGCTACACTTATAACTGGACACCAGGCAACCCAACAGGTGATGGTACGGTGAGTGTAACAGGTCTTACAGCAGGTACATGGACTTGTACCGTTACAGACGCGAATAGTTGTACTGCATCCCAGACATTTACTATAACACAGCCAACAGCATTAACAGCTGGTACATCACAAACGAATGTATCGTGCAATGGAGGCAGCAATGGTTCAGCAACTGTTACACCGAGCGGTGGTGCAGGAGGTTATACTTATTCTTGGGCACCTAGTGGCGGTACTGGTGCAACAGCCTCTGGTCTCGCGGCAGGTAACTATACCTGTACTATTACAGATGCCAATGTTTGCCAGATCACAAGAACATTTACAATAACACAATCAACAGCACTAACAGCAGGAACATCACAAACTAATGTTTCGTGCAATGGCGGTAGTAATGGTTCTGCAACTGTTACACCTAGTGGTGGTGCCGGAAGTTATACCTATTCTTGGGCACCTAGTGGTGGCACAGGTGCATCGGCAACAGGTTTAGCGGCAGGTAGCTATACATGTACTATTACGGATGCCAATAGCTGTCAGATAACCAGAACATTTACGCTAACACAACCACCTGCTTTAACACTAACCGCTGCATCTCAAACAAATATTTCTTGTAACGGTGGCAGCAATGGTGCAGCATCAGTAAATGTTGCTACAGGTGGAGCAGGTGGCTACACTTATAACTGGACACCAGGCAACCCAACAGGTGACGGTACTGTCAGTGTTACCGGTCTTACTGCCGGTGTATGGACGTGTACAGTAACAGATGCAAATAGCTGTACTGTCAACCAAACATTTACAATTACTCAACCCGCTGCCTTATCAGTAACTGCAGCTTCGCAAACAAACGTCACTTGTAACGGCGGCAGTAATGGTGCTGCATCTGTAAACACACCTACGGGTGGAGCAGGTGGGTACACTTATAACTGGACACCGGGTACCCCAATTGGTGACGGTACTGTAAGTGTAACAGGCCTAACCGCTGGTACATGGACATGTACTGTAACTGATGTTAATGGTTGTACTGTAACACAAACATTTACAATTACACAACCTGCCTCATTTACACCCACTTTTACAGCAACTCCTTTATCGAATATATGTGCGGGTACAAACCAGACATATACTACACAGGCAGGACAAACCAACTACGTATGGACTATCCCGGGCACGTTGGGCGTTGATTATACAATAACTACAGGTAGTACAGGCTCTACAAGCAATACAGTTACGTTGCAATGGCTTACAACAGGTAGTAAAATGGTTACCGTCAATTATAATAATACATTAGGATGTAGCAGTACAGGTGCGGCAAGCAACACTACAACCGTTAATGATGTGCCAACTATTACAACCAGTCCGAGCAACAGTACTATCTGTAGCGGTACAAACACCAGCTTTACAGTATTGGCCAGCAATTCACCAACAGGTTATCAATGGCAAGAGAGCACAAATGGCGGGGGTACATGGGCTAACCTGAGTAATACAGGAGTTTACAGTAATGTTACTGCTGCTACAATGAATATTACAGGCGCAACCATAGGTATGAATAATTATCAATATCGTGCTATGGCTACCAATGCATGCGGTACATCTACGCCTTCTTCTTTCGCAACGCTAACGGTTAATAGCTTACCGGCAATAGTCACACATCCTGATAATACTCAAATGACTGTATGTGCATTGGCAGGAACTGCTACATGTACTACCATTGCTACCGGTACTACATTGTCATATCAATGGCAAGAAAACCAAGGTAGCGGTTGGAATAACATTAGCAATGGTGGAGTATATAATATTAATGCCGGTGCTCTTGCTATTATTAATCCACCTGCTAATATGAATGGATATCAATATCGTTGCATAGTTAGTGGTGCTTGTACACCTTCAGTTACGTCAAATCCTGTTACACTTACTGTTAATACATCTCCTGTTGTTACTACATCTCCTGCTAATGTTACTATATGTGCAGGTAATAATACAAGTTTCAATGTGGCAGCTACTGGCGCAGGGTTAACATATCAATGGCAAGAAAATCAGGGTAGTGGTTGGACGAATTTGTCTAATGTTGGTGTTTACAGCAATGTTTTAACAACTACATTAAATATTACGGCACCACCATATAGCATGAATGGTTATCAATACCGTTGTGTAGTATCTGGTACTTGTTCTCCGAGTGCTACAAGCGGTGCGGCTACTCTTACAGTTAATTCATCGGCTATTATCAATTCACAACCATCAAGCATCACTACTTGTCAAGGCACTAATGCTGTATTTACAGTAGCTGCTATAGGTACTAACCTTACTTATCGCTGGTACGAAAATCAGGGCAGTGGATTCGTTCCGCTCAGCAATAGTTCTCAATACGATGGTGTATATACACCTACGCTTACACTTACTACAGCACATCCTGGCTTAAATGGGTTTCAATATCAATGTCAAATTACTACTGGGTCTTCTTGCACGCCAACAGTAGTTACTACCAATAATGCTACACTTACCGTAATAGCTGCACCCAGTACTTTCGGTATAGCCCCCTCATTATCTGTATGTTCGGGTTCTAATACGTCAATGAGTGTAAGTGCAAGTGGTGCGGGTCTGGTTTACCAATGGCAGTTGAACAGCGGCAGTGGTTTTAGCAATTTGAGCAATGGTGGTGTTTACAGCGGTGTTACCACCTCAACGCTGGATATAA
>CALESY010000039.1 GCA_937919945.1 uncultured Chitinophagaceae bacterium
AATAAAATAATTTTTTAACCTTCAATCATTTGATTATCATTACTATAAATCAAACTCCAAAAAATCATGCTAAATAAAGTGTAATAAACAATACCTGCTTGTGTTTGTAATATTGCCTCTTGAAACATGAAAAAAAGCACACTCACATGAAAAATAAAAAACACATGTCTATATTCCATGCTTCTGAGGTGAAATAATGGTGCAAATGCCATCAAAATAAACAATAGCATACCGGGCATTCCAATCATCAGCAATGCCTCGAAGAACATATTATGTAAGTTAATATCATAAAACTCGCTGCGTTTATTATCTCCTTCAGTATCAATGTCAAAACCATATTGTGCCAGTTTTTGATTTTGCAAGTCTGTAGCATCTCCATTACCGGCACCTGTTAGCCACAAATCATTCTCTTGTATTATTTCATATCCAAACCTCCAAAGCATTAACCTTAAGGTTACATTGTTGAAAGACTCTTGGGGTACATCTTTATAGTTAGGTAACCATGCTATACTAAGGTCTTTTTGAAAAATATCATAATACCGTCGCTTAACCGGGTTATCTGTTGCGAAAACAGCTACTCCGGCTGATACAAATAATAAACCTATAATTACTAAACGTCCCCAGCCCCACTTTTTATACTTAAATGCCTTGCGTATGTAGAATGGTACTAATAACAAGAAGAATAACAACAACAATAACCGCGAAGACAACATAATAAAAAATATCAGTTGCCAGATAATGAATATTACCTTCAATACTCGCCACTTGCCTTTATAATAATGTTTCCAAGGGGTTAGCAACATAATACTGATAGAAAATAAGGTGTATAACGCCATATATACAGCACTCGCATCAAAGCCATCTACCAAACGGTGGTAAAAAAAGAATGGCACATATATATAACCTTCCTGATAACAACGTACTATGGCATGTATCAGACAAAACATTGCAACAAATGATATGCTATAATTAAGCGAAATCAATATTCGCTCTAACCATTTTCGGGGGATTTGCTGGCCTGCACCTATTATTAATGGCAATAGCAATATACTTGCCTTTGCGCCTATATCAAATGCTGATTGTGCCTTATTAGTACTATACGTATAACTAAATAGCGTTAGCAGAAAGAATCCTATCCATGGCCACAACCATTTGCGCGTTATAAGGTTGGTAAAGCTTTGCCTGAAACCTCCTCTGAGTATCCATAACACAGCAATTAGTGCAATGGTATAAGAACCAAACAAGAAAGGAAATGGTATAAAGAAAGCCAATAAACACAATGCATAATATTGCATTGCCTGCATCTTGTCAGCCCATTGCATAGATTACAAAAGTAGCTGATTAAACACTATTTTTACGCCCATATCTATTTTTTAACACCTGAGTGAAAAACAGCCTCTTCAGTAAAATATTTTCATCTGGCCTGCAGGCCATTGCTGTACAGGTATTAGGTGGTGTATTTTTTATTTTAATACTATTATTTCTTTCAAAAGAAGAATCCGGAGCCATAGCATGGGCAAATTCTGTCGCTTTGGTAATAGTTATGGCTTTAAGTTTTGGCATGGACCAGGTTGTGGTGCGCCGCATTGCCGCATCCGACAGGTCAGACTGGGCAGCACCTGCATACTTCTTTCACCTCTTAGTACTTAATAGCATTACATTATTACTACTAAGTTCGGCAGTGTGGCTATTGGGAGACAAAACAATGTCTGGCTTTAGGATATTGCCTTGGATGTTTTTAGTACAAGGTTTATTGTTTACTGCCGGCCCTCTCAAATTTTACTTCAACGCCAAACAACAGTTTAAGCCTTATGCTATTATCGCAACAATCAGCAACCTGATTAAACTTATTATCGGCATCTGGCTAATTAAGACTCATGCATTTACATCATGGACTGCGATGTTGGTTCTGATTGCCTGCGCGATTTTTGAATTAGTAACACTGCTCAGCTATGTTATTTTCACCTCTCAATTCAGTTTTAAAGTACGCTGGGCGGCATATACCAAATTAGTAAAAGAATCATTGCCGCAATATATAGCAGTCCTATTCGACTCAAGCCTTGCCCGTGCGGATATGATACTTATTGGCATTATATGCACCAATGTTGTGACTGCAGAATACGGATTGGCATACAGGGCTTATGAAATTGCCAAACTACCATTGACTGTTATAAGCCCCATACTATTAGCAAGGTTTGCACGGTTATTTGTACTGAATACCAAGGCAGAAAAGGCTACTGTATCTAGCATAAAACACCTTATAGCTGTAGAGGGTTATTTTTCTATGTTAATTCCGCTAGTACTGAACTTACTTTGGGCACCTGTACTCGACCAACTTTTTGATAAAAAATTTGGTTCTGTAAACGCGACAGAGTTTATGCTGCTATCTATATGTATACCCATACACTTTTATATTAACATACTATGGACATTGGCTTTCTCATCAAGGAAGTATAAACAAGTTAGTGCAATCATTGGCTTTACAGCTATTGCTAACATACTACTCAATCTTGCACTCATACCTTTATTCTCCGGTATCGGTGCTGCTATTGCATTTGTTATTACTTGTATTGCTCAACTAATAGGGTATCATAGGCTTGTTAAAAGAAATATAGCTGATGTGCCTATTATTAGTATTATTATTTTTACAATTATTGCTGTAGCTGCATATTTGGCTGCTACTAATGTTACTTCGGTAATATGGTTACAGATAATTATAGCGTTTGTGGTTTATACACTACTGTCATTTATATCAAAACAAATAAGTATCAGCAATTTTAAACTAACGGCTGATTTTGTAAAGAGCAAATAAACATTGACTGACAATAACAGATATCAAATACCTTGGTACAAAAATGCAGACATACCACTGCTGCTTTTCATTATTGGTGTAGCCAATGTAAAGCTATATATCAAAGTTGTTGCGGTTGTCTTATATTTTATTTACCTGCTTTATAGAAAATATCCATCTCAGAAAACTACAGGGTTGGTAAAATTCTATTTATTGATGCCTGTCATAGGTACAATAGGTGCCGTATGGCATGGTTCTTTCTATGAAGACAGTTATTGGTTTAGCTTCGCCATGTCATGCATTTTATGGCTATTAGCCGCTGCAACAGCAGGCCTTCTGAGGCAATCAATCGGCACACTTAGTAAAGAAGCTGTCGTTGCAACACTGAAGCTGTTTTTTCTGCTTAATTCACTTGCAAGTGCATTAGAGCTGATAATTATGATCATTGAATCTGGGCAATTAGTACCATACTGGTACTGGGAACCTACAGAATACTATGGAAGTTCTACTGGCGACCATATCAAAGGAATAACAGGCAATATCTCTATCACAAATGCAGGCATCAATGCAATAGGAATATTGTATTTTATATACCATCGCCATATAAAAACTGCTGTTTTTTGTACCATCATTTTGCTATTGTGCACCAGTAATCTGACACTCATATTCCTGATGCTGACACTATTAGCAATGCTATTGTTTGTTAAAGAAAAGTTGACCAAGCAGTACATTTTCTATATACTATTAACCATTGGCATTGTGTATCCATTCTTAAGCCTTAATAATCTAAAATATGTACAGCATGTTTACAGCACAAACATCACAGATTCAGATAAAGAAATAGAAAAAAAGAAACAGACCACTACTAAACCATACAACACAGACTATCTGGACTACGAGAAATACCCGCTAGAAGACAAACAAGCTACTCAAAAAGAAAGCCACTATAAATTAACACTTAATGATACGGCTTTGATAAGCTATAAAGACGATCTGAAATATATTAATGCAGAGCAGCGCCTTAAATCTACTTCAAACAGCAATCTAAAACTTGAGCCAGCTAAACTGCAAAAAACAATATCTGACTGGTATGGTACTGAATATGAAAAGACACCTTTGACTAATTATAATAGCTTTATTAAGCTATACTCTATGAAGCAGATTTGGTGGTACTGGAAATCTGCAAAAAAGAATCTGGTATTTGGATCGGGAATGGGAAACTTCTCTTCAAAACAAGCTATTAAATCAACAGGGCTAGGTTGGCAAGGTACATACCCAAGAAAGTACATTTACATAAGCGACGATTTCCTTCAATACCATCTGTACACCTTAATGTATGTATTTTCCTTACCCATTGCTGAACACTCTGTTATAAATATGCCCAACAGCGTATACAACCAGATAGCAGGAGAATATGGGTTGCTTGGGGTATTAACCTTTATTATTTTATATGTTGGCTTTATACTGAAGTACATCAAACGACTGAGAGCGGGTTGGTATCTATGCATTTTCTTTTTCCCCTTTCTCGCATTCGACTATTGGTTTGAGATGTTGTCAGTAACGGTATTTTTTGAATTAATAATTTTACTCGAGTTTTTCGGCAAAACGGATGACAACAGCTAACCCACTGATAACAGTATTAATGCCCGCATACAATGCCGGTGCATATATAAAAACAGCCATTGAAAGTGTGTTGGCGCAAACCTATACAGACTTTGAATTACTGATAATAAACGATGGCTCTAAAGACAATACGCTTGATGTTATCAAATCATTTGAAGACCCACGCATCAGACTTATAGATCAACCCAATAAAGGATTAATAGATACGCTTAACGAAAGCATAGACAAAGCACATGGCAAATACATAGCACGCATGGATGCAGATGATATTTGCCTTCCCAATCGTTTGCAGGTAGAGTTTGATTTCCTTGAAAAAAACCCCACTTATGTACTGGTTGGCTCAGTAGTAGATATAATAGATAAGGATGGCAACTTTTTGATGCCATTATATCCTGTGGGATATGAACATGAAGAGATTGTTGAAAATATTGATTTAAAATGCCCTTTCAACCATCCAAGTGTTATGTTTCGTAAAGAAGCTGTAATACAAGCAGGGTATTATCCAAAAAATGCACTCACTTTTGAAGACCATCTATTGTGGAAAAAAATGGCAGATATTGGTAAAGTGTATAACCTTAAAGATGTATTACTGCAATACCGCTTCAACCCCGAATCAGTTACGATTGATGAAAAATGGCGCGGCGATTTGTTTATACAACTCAGAAAAAAAGCATTGGAGGAAGGCTTTGTAAATGATGATGACGCTGCAAAACTGAAAGAGATAATTAGTAGTCAAAATCTGAGCGCGTACAAAAATGCTTCCTATTATGCTATGGTAGGCAAAAAATATCTTTGGAATAATCCTGATGGTACAAAAGCCAGATGGCATTTTGCACAGGCTATAAAACATTATCCAAAACACATAGAGCCATATATACTTTACTTGTTTTCTTTTGTGCCGGCTGCTCTACGTGTAGGCATATATAATACATTCAAAAAACATTAGGCAACGGCATGAAAGTAGCTTTCATATCAAGGGCAACACTCTATACATCTCCCGGCGGCGATACGAAGCAACTGGAAGAAACCGCTGCCGGCCTGCGCAATATGGGTGTTACAGTAGATGTATACCTCACAAACCAACCAATAGACTATAGACACTACGATCTGTTACATTTTTTCAACATCATTCGCCCGGCAGATGTCATTACGCACATCAAACGTTCTGGTAAGCCTTGTCTGGTATCTACCATATTTGTAGAGTACGGCACTGTAAAAGAAGAAGGGCGTGGTGGCATTGTTAGCACTATTAAAAAACTAATACCTGAAAGCAGTTTTGAATACATCAAAACCATAGCCCGGGCTATAAAGAATGGCGAACAGATTGTGAGTAGAGAATATCTTCTATGGGGTCATAGCAAATCTACTATGTACGTAGCACGTAATGCAAAGATGCTGTTGCCTAATTCTGAAAGTGAATATCGCAGGTTTGTCGCTAAATACCCTGTAGCTACACCGTATCATGTAATACCCAATGGTATCAACACAAAAAACCTTGATAAACAATACCCCGAAAATGCTGATTATAAAAATGCAATCATCTGTATGGGGCGCATCGAAAGTCGCAAAAATCAACTAAATCTTATACGTGCACTAAATAACACACACTACAAACTATACATACACGGCAAGCCATCTCCTAATAACATGGCATACTTCGAGCAATGCAAACAGGAAGCTGCAAGCAATGTACACATCGGCGGGCATCTTGACGAAGATATGCTCTACACCGCTTACGCAAACGCCAAAGTACACGTTCTACCAAGTTATTTTGAAACTACAGGGCTATCGTCATTAGAGGCGGCCGTTATGGGTTGCAACATAGTAGTAACAGACAAAGGTGATACACGCGACTATTTTAAAGATGATGCATGGTATTGCGAGCCTGATGATGTCGTGTCTATAAAATCGGCAATTGACAGTGCATTTAATGCCCCGTATAGTCAGGCGTTTAAAAAACGTATACTCGACAGCTATACATGGCAACGAGCGGCAGAAGAAACTTACAACGCCTACATGGATGTATTAAAACTTTGATGCACTTTTGCACACTGAATGAACAAATCGCTAAAAATAGGCATACTCGGTACACGCGGCATACCCAACAGGTATGGTGGCTTTGAACAATGTGCAGAATATCTGGCAACAGGCCTTACCGAACGCGGGCATCAGGTATGGGTGTACAATTCTCATTCACATGAATATCAGGAAACTACCTGGAATGGTGTAAACATCATCCATTGCAACGACCCTGAAGATAAAATGGGTACAGCGGGGCAATTTATCTACGACCTCAACTGCATCAACGATGCACGTAAGAGAAAATTCGATGTACTGCTGCAATTAGGCTATACCAGCAATAGTATTTGGTACTGGCGTTGGCCCACTTACTGTCCTAATGTTGTAAATATGGATGGATTGGAATGGAAGCGTAGCAAATACAGCAAAAAAGTACAGTGGTTTCTGAAACATGCCGAGCGCTGGGCTGCCAAACACGGAGATATATTGATTGCAGATAGCATAGGCATACAACAACACCTGAAAGATACATACAATAAAGATTCTCACTTTATCGCATATGGCGCTGACATCTTCGACCAACCTGATGTAAATGTGATTCAACCATATGAAGTAGAGCCATACAAGTATTATATGCTGATGGCGCGTATGGAGCCGGAAAACAACATAGAAATGATATTGCAAGGCTATGTAGAAAGCTCTACTGAAAATCCGCTATTGGTGGTAGGTAAAACAAACAACGAGTTTGGCACAATGCTGGTCAACCGGTACGGACAACACAAAGGCATCAAATTTTTGGGTGGTATATACAATATCAAAGCAGTGAATAATCTACGTTATTATTCCGGCATATACTTTCATGGACATTCTGTAGGCGGTACCAACCCGTCGTTGTTAGAAGCTATGAGCAGCAACGCCCTGATAGCAGCACATGACAACGTGTTTAACAAAACAGTATTGGAGCACGATGCGTTTTATTTCTCAACTCCTGCACAAGTAGCCGACATCATCCGCAACTACAGCGACAAAGCATCTCACAACACTTTTATTCAAAACAACCTAAATAAAATACGCACCCAATATAGCTGGGCGCGTATCACAGATTTATACGAGCATGTACTGCTCGATGCAGTAAAATAACAGCCTATTTCCCGGCCGCGTTTTTAGCTTTGAATTTATTGATAGCATTACGGGTAAACTCACTCAACACAAGCCTGCCGCTGATACCTGCACGCTCCGTCAAAAGCGTATCCCAATGTTCAGTGCCCTGCCAAAAGATTTTTTTCAATTGTGCCATAGCTTCAGGGCTGCTATTGGCAAGCCTTTCAGCCAATGCCTGTATGGCATCATCCATTTCAGAAGTATTGCTGTACAACTCTGCATACAAACCATGTTTCTTTGCCCACTCAGCACTACGCCACTCACTGGCATCAATAGCCAATTGGCTGAAACAAGACAAACCAACTTTACGCTCAACAGCAGGACCTACTACAAACGGACCAATACCTACTGCCAATTCACTTAGCTTTACGGATGCTTCTTCTGTAGCTATGGCATAATCTACTGCCGATGCCAGCCCGACACCGCCACCAACAGCCTTACCGTGTATACGACCTATTATCAGCTTATGACATTTGCGCATAGCATTTATTACTTTGGCGAAGCCACTGAAAAACTCTTTTCCTTGCGCTTCGTTGCTAATTGCAACCAGTTCATCAAAAGACGCGCCAGCGCAAAATGCTTTCTCTCCTGCACTTTTCAGTATGATGACTTTTACATTTTGATCAATACCGACATCATTGATAGTCTTTGCTAAATCATTCAGTATAGCCCCTGGCAAAGAGTTGCTGCTGGGGTGAAAAAACTCTATCGTAGCAATACCGTGATCTATCTCACTGCGTACATAACCATCTGCATGTTGCATATTTATCGCACTTTTAGAATGCAAATATGCGATAAAAACAACTATTTAAGAAGTGTAAATTTTTGAGTAAAATACCCTGCATCAGTTCCCATTGATACAAAATAGTTGCCAGGCGGCATCGACGAGCAATCGAAAACAAAATTATGAAGACCTTTTGCAAGGACTTTTCGCAACATCACATGGGTTTGTCTTGTTTCAATATTTGCTAGCTCAATCAATACATTCGTGCTGCTAGCAATTTGCACTTGCACATTAACCTTACCCTGTGTCGGGTTGGGATAAATATTTTTTATGCAATGTGTTTCAGACTGATTTTTTTCACTTTTTTCAATCGATAAATAAGACGTACTATCGTAGATATAAACACCTCTTGCCGAAGCATACATAAACGTGCTATCTACTTTGAAAAATCGGTTAAAATCTGCTCCTTGTAACACATATTTCCATGTATTACCACTATCATTTGTTTCAAAATATCCATCGAACCAACCTCCAATCCAACCTGTTTTTCTATTAAGAAACCCTATTCCCTGTACAATTTTTTTTGACTGAGGAACAACACCTGCTGAATGTATTACCCATGTAAGGCCTCCATCATGTGTCTGCCAATAACATGCAGTATCTCGCGTATAATACGGCTCTATTGATGCAAAACCATGTAAACTATCCAAAAACTGTATTTTCCAAACTCTACCACCAATAATACTATCAGAGGCTACTTTCGTCCATGTATGTCCTGTATCTACTGACCGAAGAATCATATTCTCACGTGCTTTACCATTTACATGCCGACTCCCAGTAATAAAACAAACATTTTCTGACAAAAACATTACATCAACCAAACCTGATACTAAATTACTATCTAAAAAGTCAACTGTCCATGTGTTACCAGTATCGTTACTTCTGTAGAACCTAGCTACATTAGCCCCCCACCAACCTACCCCATAAAATTTATTGTTGAAATGAGCTAGGCCGCAAATTTTATTTTTATTCGTACCTATTCCGGTATCTGGCACATTAGCACTTATATCCTGCCATGTTTCGCCACTATCTGTTGTTCTGAATACTTTGCCTCCAATCAAGGTTCCAGCAATACCATACTTACCATCTGCTGAAAATTCAATGCTTCTAAAAAGACCCCCACTGCTATGTTTGCGACTCCAAGACAATCCTGTATCCGATGTTTTATATATATCACCATCATTCGTTACACTAAACCCTATGGCACGATTCAAAAAATATATATCATCTATCCTATTAGTCTTTTGCGGATGTCCTTGGAGCTTCCTCCAATAAGTGTTTTGAGCATTTGCAGTGCTACACAAAAAAACTACTGCAATTAGTATGAGAACTTTGTTCATAGGTATTTTTTGTAAAACTATAATATCACCAGCATTTCACCCTATTATTATTGCAATACATTTGTCATAAAAAAAAGCCCAACAGAATTACTGTCGGGCTACTAATATCAAATTACTCTTTATTCCTGATTTCTTTTCTTTACCATCGTCAATATCGTTGCAATGGCTACTGTTTCGCCTGTTTCGTCATATACATCTACCAACCATTTTACAATACCTTTAGCAATATCCTCTGCATCACGTTTTTCCTGATCTACTTTTTCTTTTACAGTCAGCTTAACACCAATCGTCATACCGGGGTACACAGGCTTGGTGAAGCGAGCTTCATCAATACCATAGTTCAGTAATACAGGGCCTTTCTTGGCATCTACAAACAAGCCCGCTGCTTTCGAAAGCACAAAATATCCATGCGCCACACGCCCGGTGAAGATGGTACCTTCCAGTGAAGTAGCATCCATGTGTGCATAGAAATTATCACCACTTACATTGGCAAAATTGGTGATGTCTGTTTCGCTTACTGTATGCTTGGCTGTTATCAGTGTGTCGCCCACGTTCAGGTCTTCAAAATGTTGGCGGAAAGGATGAACAACTGTTTCGTTTTGTTTGCCCCCTTGTTGATATACATTCGTTATACGACTGATGGTTGTAGGCGAACCTTGTATGGCTGTGCGTTGCAGGTAATGCAGCACACCACGCTTGCCACCCATTTCCTCGCCACCACCCGCACGGCCAGGGCCACCATGAACTAATAGTGGCATTGGTGAGCCATGCCCTGTGCTTTCTTTAGCACAGTCTGCATTCAGCACCAATATACGCCCGTGCATACTGGCAGCACCCAGTACAAATTCAGTTGCCACATCATCATCTGCTGTTACCACAGAGCATACCAGCGATCCTTTACCCATCTTAGCCAATGCTATTGCATCATCAATACCATTGTATGGCATGATGGTACTTACAGGACCAAATGCTTCAATATTATGACAGTCTGTTTTTGTAAAAGGATTATCATTAAAGAATACGATGGGTGATATAAATGCACCCTTCTCTTTATCTGCCCCTACTACTTCAAATTTTTCTAAGTCGCCGATGATTATTTGCTGGCTTTGTGCAAGCTGCATCACTTTTTCGCGCACCTCTTTGCGTTGAGATTGCCCGGCCAATGGTCCCATGCGTACACCTTCAACACTCGGGTCGCCGATTGTAGTGCCTTGCAGACGTTTACCTAATGCTATCTGTACATCTTCTACCATGTTGGCAGGCACCATAATACGGCGCACCGCTGTACACTTTTGCCCTGCTTTGGTGGTTATCTCGCGTACTACTTCTTTTATAAAGATGTCAAACTCGGGCATGGCAGTCGTAACATCTGGCCCAAGCACACAACAATTCAACGAGTCTGCTTCCAGATTGAAAGAAACAGCTTCAGACACTATGCGCGGGTGCGATTTCAGTTGCTGACCTGTTGATGCGCTACCTGTAAAGGTTACAACGTCTTGCGTTTCTATGGTATCGAGTATGCCCCGCGCACTGCCGCATATCAGTTGCAGCGAGCCTTCGGGTAAAATGTTCGATTTGATGATTTCTTCAAACACCGCCTCTGTAAGGAAGGACGTAAGCGTAGCAGGCTTTACGATAGCAGGCACACCCGCCAACAGGTTGACGGCTATTTTTTCCAACATACCCCACACAGGAAAGTTGAACGCGTTGATGTGTATGGCCACACCCTCACGCGGCACCATGATGTGGTGGCCTATGAACGTACCATTTTTAGACAGCTTGGCAGCATCGCCATCTACATAAAAACGCTCGTCCGGAAACTGACGGCGCAGGCTGGCGTTGGCAAACAGGTTACCGATACCACCCTCAATATCCACCCAGCTATCACTGCGGGTAGCACCCGTATATGAACTTATTTTGTAGAAATATTCTTTCTTTTCCAGCAAATGAAAAGCCAATGCCTTCAGCATACGCCCGCGCTGGTGGAAGGTGAGCTTGCGCAATGCAGGGCCACCTACTTTGCGGGCATAGTCCATCATAGCACCAAAATCAAGCCCTTCGCTGCTGGCAGTATATATTGCTTCGCCCGTTACGGCATTGTGTAGCGCATCGCCATCTTTAGCAGCTACCCATTTGCCCTCGGCATAGTTTTTCAGTTGTGTTACAGACATATCAATATCCTGTGTTTTGAGGCTGCAATTTACGATTTAAGTATCACACAAGCACTAAATAACCCATCAGGTTCGTTTATCAATAATTATCTTGCATTCTATGCGCCTACCGGCAAACAAGGATAAAATATTTGTCTGGCTAGCTTATGCTGCCATCGCTTTAGGTATTGCAATACGTATAGTCGTATATCTGCAAAACCGCAACCTGATGATAGACGAGGCCAATGTGGCACGTAACATCTATGAACGTGGTTTCGCACAATTATTATTACCTCTAAGCTACGAGCAATATGCACCGCCATTATGGCTATGGGCTGTTAAAGCTTCATCTTTGCTGTTTGGTATGGGCGAACTGGCATTAAAATTAACGCCCTTTATATCCGGTATTGCCGCCATCTTATTGCTGTTCTTAGTACTGAAACAACTGAACCTGCAGAAGTCTGCCTGGTATGCCTTAGCACTCTTCGCTACGGGTTATATATTTATCCGTTACGGTACAGAACTGAAACAGTATATGACCGATGTTGCTATTGCACTTGCGCTCATATGGTTAGCACTACGCCCACAAATACAAAGCTTTAAGCCCGTAAAGCTATTCAGCGTCTGGCTATTGGCTGGTAGCATTGCAATATGGTTTAGTATGCCTTCTGTATTTGTATTAGCTGGTGTGGGGGCGTACTATTTTTCATTGTATTGGCAGCTAAACTCAGTAAAAAAATCTGTGCCAATTATATTGGCAGCTCTTTTTTGGATAATTCAGTTTGCTGTGTATTATTGGTTTATACTAAGAGAGCAGGCAAATTCCGAATACTTACAAAATTTTCATAAAGACTATTTTCTTTCGGCAACACCCTTTTCAGCAAAGGAACTAGACCATAATATTAGCCTGCTGAGTCAATTGCTGGGCGAAACTGCCGGGTTTACATTTTTGGCAAAAAACATGCACACGCTTCTCATACTTTGGGCAAGTGTGTTTTTACTAAGAAAGCGCCTACCTGTTTTTGTGCTCTTGGTAATACCATTAATATTACTGCTTGTTGCTGCAGCAGCTAATCAATACACGCTAATCCCTCGTGTTGCAATTTTCATGATGCCCATTCTGCTTATACTAATAGCTTACGGGCTGAACAAACTGATGGAATACCGCAATATGTATTTCAAGTCACTGGTAATTGCTGCCTGTGTGGTATGTATTGTTAATGTAAGTGCATTACGTTTTTTTGTTACTCCTATGCACTCCGAGCAACTTACAGATGCGATGGCTATATGCAACAGGCACAATGTACAAGGCGATGCATTATATATACATCATGGAGCTACACCTGCTTATATTTATTACACTGCTTTGCACCCAAAACATAAGGAATGGGAGAAATTAAAAGATGCACGCCTACTGAAATGGGATAGTGACTACAATAGTTTAGCTGCATCTGCCCCATACCCCTGCGCTTTTATTTTCACCAGCATTGCCGAAGATGAATTGGCAATAAGGCTGGCTTCTATTAAGCAACATCTAACTGTAAGCGACAGCATATCGAGCAAAGGCTGCCATGCATATGTTTTTGAAAGATGACGATATTCACCAATTAAAAAAGGAGCAATCAGTTGATTGCTCCTTTTTTAATTTATTTGCAGTTATTATTTCTGCAACTGTATTTTCACAGTACCACTATTGCCTTCGCTGTCTTTCATCATCAGATGATAAACACCATTAGGTAACTTTTCAAGATTCAGCACTTTGCGGGTTGCATTATGCATTTCATCTTGCATTACCAACTGGCCTATTTGATTGTAGACACCAATTTCCATATCTACGTTTTTGTTACCCCAATCTATCGTCAGGTTACCACTATTCGGATTCGGATACACTTTCATACCTTTCAGGTCTAGTGTATTAATATCCAGCAGTGTAATGATAAGTATGTTTGATGGCCTAGACCAGCAACCATTATTATCTGTTACAGCATAATATGGTCCTATCACTTTAGGATAGTATTGACCGTTAGTACCACCACTCAGTTGACCGCTAGGCCCAAACCACACAAATGATCCCATCCTGTCAACTGTTATCATACTACCTATCAAATGTATGATTGGCGGGTCTAACACAATTGAACGCAACATAGTATCAGGCGCAGAGAATACCGTATCCGGCAAATAACACCTGCCATCTGTTTGGTGTACCCTTACTTGTACTATATCACCTGTTAGTAAAGAAGATGTAGTAAACACATTACCACTGGCAGCAGGGAAGCCATTTACAAACCAATCTATCTGTGGTAGATTACCGATATTCACAGGATTAGCAGTAAACTCAATTAAAGAATCTATACAACCGGGGTCTTTACCTTGTGTAATCTTCATTGTTACAAATGGTGTATCACTCTTAACGGTTGCCACTGTCAGTTCATTTGATGTGTCTGTAGTATTTAACACGCAAGGGTCTGTTGCTATAAATACAGCTCTCACTTTATCATTATTCACCAATGGTGTTGTAAAGTTGGGGCCTATTGGCGTACCTATTGCAGAACCATTTACAAACCACTGATACAACGGCCCGGTACCGCTATTAATAGTCGTTGCTGCAAATGTTATGTTTTTACCATTACATGAAGGGCTTGGCGTTATCTGGCTGATGCTAACATCCGCCGTTATTTGCGTGTGGATAATGGTAATATTATTAGATGTAGCTGTATTTGGCACAGCACATGGAGAGTTAGATGTCATAGTACAGTTTACTACATCGCCATTAGCACGTATGCTGGAAAATGTAGGCCCTGTAACACCTGTTTGCACAACACCATTTACTCGCCATACATATGTAGGGGCAGTACCACCAACTGTAGGTGTGGCAGTAAAAGTGAGTGTTTGCCCTGCACAACCTGGGTTAGTACCTGTAGTAAGTGCTATACTTACAGTAGGTGCCTGATTATTGTAAGTAAGTGTAAATGCATTAGATATTGCAGAATCAGGAATAGCACATGGTGCACCTGCAGAAGACCTCATAATAGCCCTTATTTGTGTATTTACAGGCTTACTGAAACACCTGAATGTGGTGCCTGTTTCACCAGGAATATCTGAGAATATTAATGCAGGAGGTATGCGTTGTTGCCACCTGTATGTTGGTGCACCGCCTGGATTCACATTGCCTGCAATACGGAATGTTACTGTATCATCTATACAGCCGGGTATAGTACCACTTTGTATACCTATCGTTACAGTTGGCGGTATAGTAATTTGTCTGTTAACTGTTACTATGCTCGACTCTGTACTATCCGTACCGCAAGGGCTCGTAAACAGCATTCTTACCCTTACTTGGTCGCCATTTACAAATATATTTGATGTACAAGTATCAGTTGTAAAGCCTGGCATGATTGTACCGTTACGTAGCCACCTGTATGTAAGTACCGTAGTGCCAGAGCTTGGCACAGCATAAAATTTAAGCGTAGTACCAATACAAGAAGGGTTACCGCCAATAGGTGGGTTACTGATAGCAACAGTAGATGCAGTGCTACCACCGCTTCCTATTATATATGCTGTATAATCTTCTGCTTGACCGAATTGCAAAGTGCCGCAAGAGTCAACATTCACACCATTACCACCATCTACTATTACACGCATACGCAACGGCACACAATAACTAACACCTGTTGTAGGTACCGTAAATGATACTTGCTTGTATCCCGGACCTGCAGCTGTTCTGGGCATTACCATTTCAGTAGATGTAAATATACCATTGTTGTTATAATCAATAAATACTTTAGCTCTCGATGTAGTTGTACCAGGTCCTACGTTTACAGCCAATTTATATGTTTGGCCTGCAACCAGCGTTACTCTGTGGCGGCAAGTGAAATCTATATAACCTCTGTTGCCGTCACCCTGATACCCGTCTGACGTAACGTGCATCAACGTATCAGCACCTGCAGAAGGGGCGTTGTTGGTAGATACTACCACATCTCTTACACCTATATTAAATGCATTAGGTGCAGCATTGATTGCACAAGTACCAGGTAGTGCTGAACTTGGCGGAGATGTAGCACCCAGTGAAGTGATAAATGTAGAACGTGATACTGCCGACTTCAAAGCATACATCATACGAACCAACTGACCTTGAGTAAACCTATCTTGACAGTTAGAGTAATCCATGAAGTTTTTAGACGTCATAGTATCATATGTCACACCATTACAAGTAAGCGTTGGCGGGCCGGGACAACCAAAAGCAGACGATGCTATAGGTTGGGTATCGCATACCTCATCACCGGTAGTAGCACAGTTGGTAGCTGACGGACAGCCTGATGATGCTGGAAACGGATCGAATACGTGCTTCAGATTGAAAGCATGGCCTAATTCATGCGGCAATGTAATATCGCCGGGGCCACCGCCAGTTGCACCAGTACCTGTGTACACCCTTGATGCTAATATTACTGTACCGTCAAGAGCGGCAGATGCACCGGGGTAATATGCATAACCGGCAGTAAAAGGTCCACCACCTGCATAACCATCTGCACCATCTATCCGGTTAACTATCCAGATATTATAATAAACTGTTGGATTCCAACGACTTAAATTCTTAACGGATGTTTCACTTGCACCTCCCGAAGCACTCAGGTTTACACCATCTGTAGCATAACCGGCCAAAGAGCTTCCGTTTACACGTACTATACCCGTTGCAGCATTGCAGCTTGTATCTCTTTTAGCCAATACAAACCTCAATGGCACCCTTGTGCCACCGGTTGTAGGGCCTGGGTAGCCTGTATAGCTGGCAGCAAATGCCTGATTTGTATAGTTTATATAGGCCTGTACCATAGCGTCGCTGGGGTTATATTGTGAACCTACTGCCCCACCGGTATGTACTATATGCACCACTACTGGTATTTCAAACACTGTATCAGGCCCGCTGCCTACCAACACTTTCAATGCTTGCGGCATACTTGAGTTAGCGGCCAGAAAAGCCTGATATTTTGCCCTTAATGCTGCCTGCTCCTGTACATAATCAGGATTTGTAGCCATATGGCGTTGGTGCACCACGTCAGAGCCGCAAGCTCTTTGCGCCTTTACAGTTGGGTTAATGAACAGAAACGCTAAGAATAACAGCGTAATTTTTCGTATCATCTGTCGCTATGTTTTTATAATATGCTAATACTGTATGGGTAAAAATAACATTTTCGTTAATAAAAAACTAAAAGATTTTTAAAAGAACAGATTATATTTTTACAAAATACATATAGCTTTTAACACGCGGTTAATGGCACTTTTATTATTTATATTAAATCCTATCTTTGCCCACTCTGTTTTAAATTATAACAATAAGAATTAATCAACAAAACCTATGCAATTAAAAGGTTTGGTAAAATTTTTTACCGTAGCGCTTATCCTTATCTCACTGTACCAATTGTCATTTACTTACGTGGTACGAAATGTAGAGAAGAAAGCGCGGGCTAAAGCTGAAAAACAAGTAAAACTGGCTAACCCCGAAGCCAAAGGGCAGGAACTGGAAAAATTAGTTGACACACGTTTCAACGAAATCTCAGACAGTATGCAGGGTACAACGGTTATGAACATTCCGTTGTTGAAGAAATTCACCCTCATGGAAGCTAAAGAACAGGAACTGAATCTGGGTCTCGACCTGCAGGGCGGTATGAACGTAACCCTTGAAGTGAGCCTCGATGAGTTGGTTCGCTCTATGTCAAATAACCCTAAAGACCCTGCACTTAATAAAGCCATTGCAGATGCAAACAAAGCGAAAGCTAACAGTCAGGAAAGTTTCGTAAAGCTTTTTGGTGAGCAATATGCAGCAGCTAATCCAAGTGGCAAACTGGCTTACCTCTTTTCAAAACCATCTGAAAAAGAAATAACACTTACTTCTACAAATGAAGAAGTACTCAGAAAAATAAACCGTGAAGCTAAAGATGCTATCAAGCGTACATACAATGTATTGTTGACACGTATTGACAAATTCGGCGTTGCATCTCCCAACATCAACCTTGACGATAATAAAGGTATCATTACTGTAGAACTCGCCGGTGTACGCGACCCTGAACGTGTACGTGCATACTTGCAATCTACTGCTAAGCTACAATTTTTCGAAACTTATAAAAACGAAGAAATTGCTGGCAGACTGCAAGAGGCAAATGATGCCTTGTATGCTTATCTTTCTGGTACATCAGACACAACTGTTGCTGATAGTGCAAGTGCTGGAGATACAACTAATAGCACTACTGCTAGTGCTGCTACATCTGACACTGCAAGCCTTTCTTCTCTGTTAGCTGGTGGCAAACAAGATGTAAAAGCTACAGGCGGCAAAAAAGACTCTGCAGCAGTTGCACAGGAAGAAATGATGAAGAAAAACCCGCTATTCACGGTTTGGATTCCTAACGTTACATCACAAAACACTGTAGTACAAAGCCCGATTGTTGGTTATGTACCTAAAAAAGATACTGCTAAGCTTAACCGCTATTTGAGAATTGATGCTGTCAGAAACAAATTTCCCAACAATGTAAAATTTGTTTATGGTGCACAAGACAAAAAACAAAGCAGAGACCCTAATGGTTTCCTTGAACTTTATGCTTTAAGAGTATCTCCGGGTATTAATGAGGCAAAACTGGAAGGCGATCACGTTACTGATGCTCGTATGGACTATAGTCAATTAACAGGAAAGCCTGAAGTATTGATGAACATGGACATAACCGGTGCACGTATATGGAAGAAAATGACTGGCGAAAATGTCAATAGACAAATTGCTATTGTACTGGATGATAAAGTATATTCTGCACCAAATGTTCCCGGTGAAATACCTGATGGTACATCTTCTATCAGCGGTGGCTTTACAGCCGAACAAGCTACTGACCTTGCAAACATCCTGAAGTCAGGTAAATTACCGGCACCGGCACGTATAGTGCAAGAGCAGGTAGTAGGACCTACTTTAGGTGCTGAGTCTATTGATGCGGGTATGAACTCGCTTATTATCTCTTTCCTCGTAATATTCGTACTGATGTTGATCTACTACAATACCGGTGGTATAGTAGCAAACATATCACTGATATTGAATATCTTCTTCACAATCGGTTTCCTGTCTGCATTAGGCGCAACGCTTACCATGCCGGGTATAGCTGGTCTGGTATTGGGTATAGGTATGGCGGTAGATACCAACGTTATCATCTTCGAACGTATTAAGGAAGAGTTGGCAGGTGGTAGCAGTTATGATGATGCCATTAAAAAAGGTTACAACAATTCATTAGCACCCGTATTAGACGGTCACGTTACCATTCTTATTACTTCTATTATTCTATTTGCATTTGGTTTGGGCCCGGTACTTGGTTTTGCCACAACGCAAATTATAAGCATCCTGCTTTCTTTGTATTGCGGCATATTAGTATCACGCCTTGTTACAGATATATATACTAAGCGCGAACGCCATTTCAAATATTTCACTGGCCTTTCTAAAGCTATATTCCGCAAAGCCCACTTCAACTTTGTGGGTGCACGCAAAGTAGCGTATGCTATATCTATCTTAGTATTATTAGCAGGTATTGGTTCGTTTGTAAATGGTTTCGACTATGGTGTTGAATTCGATGGTGGACGTAGCTATACTGTGAAGTTCGATAAAAAATATACCGTTAGCGAAGTACGCGAAAAACTAAAAGGTAGCTTTGATGGCGAATATCCAGTTGTAAAAACAATCGGTCAGGACAACCAATTGAATATTACTACTGCTTACCTTATAAAAGAACCTGGACAGGAAGTAGAAGCCAAAGTGCAAAACAAGCTGTATGAAGGGTTGAAGGCAGGTGGTTTCATACCATCAACTATTGATGAAGCTACTTTTGTATCTAAATACATTCTAAGCTCACAAACTGTATTGCCTACTATATCAGACGACTTGAAAGTTGGTGCTATACAGGCCACCATCTTCTCGCTGATTGCCATCTTCATTTACATACTTATCCGCTTCCGCAAATGGCAGTACTCATTAGGTACCATTGTAGCATTGCTGCACGACGTTTGCGTAACATTGGCGGTATTCTCTTTCTTCCGTGGCGTGGTACCTTTCGCTTTGGAAATCGATCAACACTTTATCGCAGCAGTACTGACCGTTATCGGTTTCTCGATGAACGATACCGTTATCGTGTTCGACCGTATTCGTGAATACTTCCGTAAAAATCCGAAAGAGGGCAAACATAGTGTTATCAACCGTGCCATTAATGATACGCTTAGTCGTACTATAATGACATCGCTTACTGTATTCCTGTCAGTGTTGATACTCTTCATATTTGGCGGAGAGGTGACACGCGGTTTCGCATTCGCAATGCTAATAGGTGTTATCACAGGTACATACTCTTCTATCTTCGTGGCAGCACCTATCCTGGTAGATATGGACAAGAGCGAGAAACTATCACAAGAGGTAGACCGTGAAGCTCAAATTGAAGAACTGAAGAAATTGGCTTAATCTGTTTCTTTATACAATACAAAATCCCGCTTCTTAACAGAGCGGGATTTTTTGTTAAAACCTTCTATATCACCTTCTTACCACTTAGCAATTCATACATTATTGCTATACATTTGTGCTATATGCTGAAAGAATTTTTAGAACACCTCGGGCGTATCACCATTATGCTGCAAGAATCCATCGGCAAGCCCGAAAACACACGGGTTTACTGGAAAGAATTCATTGGGCAATGCAACGATATCGGCATTCGTTCTTTACCTATTGTGGTAGTTATTTCTTTCTTTCTGGGCGCAGTTCTTACCATACAAACAGCTTACCAATTAATCAGCCCCTTGGTAGCCAAACCGGTTATTGCACAAATCATCCGCGATTCTACTATACTCGAACTATCGCCTACCGTAATATGCATTGTTTTAGCTGGTGTTGTAGGTTCCAAAATAGCATCCGAGCTTGGCAATATGCGTGTTAGTGAACAGATTGACGCACTGGAAATAATGGGTATCAATACCAAAACTTACCTGATACTACCCAAAATTGTTGCAGCAATGATTATGGTCCCGAGCCTGATTGTTTTATCCATTGCTATTTGTATTTGGGGAGGTTATATAGCAGGTATGTTTTCAAGCATCATTACAGAAGAGCAGTTTATACAAGGGCTTACACAAGGCTTCCTACCATACAACCTATTCTTCGCTATGGCAAAAGCATTTACATTTTCGCTCATTATATCTATAATTCCTGCTTACTATGGTTACTATGTAAAAGGTGGTGCATTAGAGATAGGGCGTGCGTCAACAACATCTGTTGTTGTTAGTTGTATACTTATTTTGTTAGGCGATTATGTATTGTCTGTATTGCTACTCTGAACAACATTGAAATATAAACATATAAAGACAGGCACACTGAATAGTGTGCCTGTCTTTATTAAAAATAGTATGCAGAAGTATTACAATTGAGTAGCAGTGTAAACTACATCTACAGTGTAAGTACCTGCAGGGTA
>CALESY010000040.1 GCA_937919945.1 uncultured Chitinophagaceae bacterium
TATTGCCTCTTGCACACAAAGCAAAGAAGACATGATAGCTCGTAAATGGAAAGCAGTAACAGTTGACAATAAAGATCTGGATGAAGCATTTGCTGCCGAGGAGCAGTTTATAGACACATTCGGCAAAAACAATACAGATGCTATTAATTTAGCCATGTACGGTTTCACCAATGTAGATAGCGCACGTGAATCGCTTAAAGCGCAACTAAAAGACTATCGTATGATGCAGCAGCATGCTGTAGAAAATACGGTGTTCGATTTTGACAAAAAAGGTACAGCTGTAATGAATTTCAGCGGGCAGATAGATACGGTGAAATGGAACCTGACTAAAGAAGGCAAGCTGGAATTGGAAGAAAATACTAAGACAGGTGCCAGCTCTAAGATAACGATGGAAATACTGGAACTTACAAAAACTGCCCTGAAGCTGAAATTTACTGACAATAGCGGCACCAGTACCGTAACCTTTAAACCTGCTGATAAATAAGCCTTAATCTTTTATCTTTACCCAATATTTAACTGACAAAACTATATTAGTTGATATGAGCCGCATAATACCATTCAGACAGGCATTAAGAGAAGCTATGCAGGAAGAAATGCGTCGTGATGACAGTATTTTTCTGATGGGCGAAGAAGTTGCACAATACAATGGTGCATACAAAGTAAGTCAGGGTATGCTGGATGAGTTTGGTCCACGCCGTGTAATTGATACTCCTATTGCAGAGTTGGGGTTTGCCGCCATAGCAGTTGGCGCATCGTCAAACGGTACACGTCCCATTGTGGAATTCATGACATGGAACTTTGCGGTACTGGCACTGGACCAGATATTGAACCACGCTGCAAAAATGGTATCTATGAGTGGCGGACAGTTTAGCTGCCCTATCGTCTTCCGTGGGCCTAACGGTTCTGCAGGCCAATTAGGCGCACAACACTCACAAGCATTTGAAAGCTGGTATGCTAATATACCCGGATTAAAAGTTATTTCTGTATCAAACCCATACGATGCAAAAGGTTTGTTGAAGTCTGCAATTCGCGATAATGATCCGGTAGTATTTATGGAAAGTGAAGTGATGTATGGAGATGAAGGTGAGGTACCTGAAGAAGAATATCTGATACCGATAGGTAAAGCAAGAATTGCACGAGAGGGCAATGACGTTACCATCGTATCGTTTAATAAAATGATGAAGGTAGCATTGGGTGCAGCTGAAGAATTGGCTATAGAAGGCATTAGTGCAGAAGTTATTGACCTTCGTACTATTCGTCCGCTCGATTGGGAAACGATTGTTAACTCTGTTAAAAAAACTAATCGATTAGTGATTGTTGAAGAGCAATGGCCATTTGCTTCTGTATCATCTGAAATCAGCTACAGGGTACAGAAAGAAGCTTTTGACTATCTGGATGCGCCCATACGCCGCATTACATCTGCCGATGCTAATATGCACTATGCTCCTAATCTTGTAGCTGCTTATTTGCCGGATGTACCACGTACTGTAAAGCTGGTAAAAGAAGTAATGTACTTAGTGAAGTAATCAGTATAGTTACAAAAGTATTTACATACAAGACCCCTTACATTTATTGTAAGGGGTTTTCATTTTGATTGAAAGCCTTAAATTCTTCATAGTCTTTTTGAGCTGTCTTTATCATTTTGTAATGTGCTAACGTTATAATATAATAGTACATTGATATAATTGCAGCAATGACACTAAATACTACAATTTGATTAGGAGATTGCAATTTGCGAGATGGAAAAAACAACCAGAATAAGAAGAAGCTTCCATAATTTACAGTATTAGCAATGCTAATATGATAACTCTTATCATTATTTTTAGGAAGCACTATAAGCTTTATCAATTCTATACAAACTACAGCGAGAATTATGAAACTACTCACGATGTTTCTGTCGAAATATGAGTCATAAAAACCAGCAATATACGCCCACTGCATACTAAAGTAAACACATATACCTATGACCACTAACATTAGAACATTGAGTGGGCTGATAAGTATCTTCTTAACCTCACCCCAATACACTCTCTTATACCTGCGTCTGGTAAATACATCTAAAGATGCTTTAATACTGTAAAAGCCACTATATCCAAATTCAGTATGGGCTTCTTTCATAGCAGCTTGCAAATCCAAATCAGGTTTTTCCGTGAGCTTATCTTCCACTTTACAGGCAAAATGGTCAAGTATTTCCATCATTACTTCTGGCTCTCTGAAACCCCTCTTGTATATGAAGTACTTTAGCTCTTTCAGCTGCTCAGGTGTTAGTTTTACTTTATCCATTAGCGGTTTTGGTATTTAATATCAATTGAACAGAATCCAGAGCATCTTTCAGCGCTTGTATCTTACTGACAGTTTCTTTCTTTCCCTTTTTAGTTAATGTATAATATTTGCGCATCCTGCCATCAGCCATTTCAGTAGTTGCTGTTAACATACCATCTGCTTCCATCTTATGTAATGCCGGGTACAGAGCTGCTTCTGTAATGTGCATTCTGTTGGCTGTAATATCTCTGACAGCTTTTGTCATTTCGTAGCCATACATCCGTCCGTTATCCTCCAACAGCTTCATGATGATTGTCACAAGGCTACCTTTTACAAATTGATTTTGTTCCATGTTAGTTACAACACCTAATAACGTTAGGTATATACCTAATAAATTTAGGCATATGATTTTATTTTTCCAAAAAACAGCATAAGCAATGTTACCACACCTATATTTGCAAATCATTGGCATTGATGGCTACTAAACTAGAAACAAAGGCAATAATTATTGGTGCTGGTCCTGCAGGTGCCGGTACATCCTTTTACCTTACACAAGCAGGCATACCACACATTATTATCGAAAAAGCGATTTTTCCGCGAGACAAAGTGTGTGGTGACGCTTGTAGCGGCAAAACAGCTTTCGTTATGCGAAAAGCCAACCCACAATGGCTGCAGGAGGTTTTTCAACAAAGTGAAAAATTTATGCCAAGCCATGGTATAATATTCGTTGCACCGAACGGAAAATCCTTAAACATTCCATATAATCCAAATCCCCAACCAGGGGAACAAGCCCCAGGGTTTACTACCCCACGCATGGTTTTTGATAATTTCCTTTTCAATAAAATACCATCTCAACAAGCAACCATTTTTCAGGGAGCAGATGTAAAAGACATACATCGCGGAAACAATACTGTTACTGTAATTTTTACAAAAGATAATGAAACCTATGAAGTAACAGCTCCATTATTAGTTGGCGCAGATGGCGATAAGGGCATTGTAAGGAAAACAATGCTGACCAATCACTCTTCTCCCAAAGCATACGCAGTAGGGTTAAGAGCATATTATACTGGCATAACAGGGTTAAACGATAACAACTTTATAGAGTTACATTTTTTACCGGAAATGCTGCCGGGATATTTTTGGATATTCCCGATGCCTAATGGCATGGCGAACGTAGGTGTTGGGATATTATCTGATGTCATCAGAAAAAAGAAAATAAACCTGCGTGAACAGATGCTCAATGCCATCAAAACAAACCCCAATATCAATCATCGTTTTGCAAATGCTACATTAGTTGATAAAATACAAGGATGGGGATTGCCGATGGGTATGGAACAGCTACCTGTATCGGGCGACAATTTTTTACTGACGGGTGATGCGGCAAGTCTTGTTGATCCCTTTAGTGGTGAGGGTATTGGTAACGCACTATACAGCGGTATGTTGGCAGCGTATGCTATCGAAAAGTCATTGAATGAAAAACGTACAGACAGTGACTTTCTGAAAGAAGCCTATGATGATGTGCTATACAAACGTTTAGGCGATGAACTGAAGATAAGTGCTACTCTGCAACGTCTCTGCAGATATCCATGGTTGTTCAATCTTGTGGTGAATAAGGCAAGTAAAAGCAAATCATTAAGCGACACTATAAGCTGTATGTTTACTGATATGGATTTACGAGACAAACTTCGCAAGCCATCTTTTTACCTCAACATCCTGTTCAACAGATAACACTTACAGATACACCAGTTTTCGGGTAAACTTCTTGTCCCCGATTAATACTTGTATAATGTACACACCTCTTTGAAATGCAGGTGTTTGTATATCATACCTATTACGCCCTTCCTTATCGGTTGATAATCTGTTCTGATAAACAAGTTTACCTGAAATACTATGCAATGTTATTTCTACAGTTGTACCTGCTCTTGCAGTCCAGTCTATAAATACCTTACCATCCGTTACCGGATTAGGTACTATATTCAGTAAATTGTTTATTACTACAACAGGTTGTTCTTCATATATTTCTATATCATCAATTGCCAAGCCTTCCCGTTCAGCGCCAAGATCAGCCTCAAAGCGGTAACGTAAGCGCAACGCCTTCGCACTCAATGGAAGTTTTATGGACGACGACTGCCAGTTAACACTGTTTTCTATTGTCCATACATTATGCAGACTATCGTTATACCAGTTAGTGCCATCACCAAACTTACCAAGGCGTTGCCAGCTAATGCCATCTGTGCTATACTCGATATTTGCTCCGTCACACAATACCTGTCCGCAATTTTCAATATCTATAGCTGTTTTAAAACGATAGTACGGATTCTTTACAGCTGTGATATCAAAACAAGGCGAATAGAGATACGAAAGTTCTGACACATTATAGTTACCGTTTAAATTCGTCTTCCAAGCCTTAGTACCACTAGCAGCTTTCTTGATCAGTTGTGAATTAGGCATACCGTATGCCCAACTATTGCTTTTACCCAATGCATACCAACCACCATCACTACCTTCAAAATTTTCAAAATACGGATATGATATTATCAGTGGCTGGTTGTAAAAATCGTAATTCAGTAAACTGTCGTTCAGTAAATATGTGTCCCCATTAACAGATAGCCAAATACTTAGTGTATGTTTCCCGTTTTTTAATAAATCAATTTTGTTGTTGAATGTATAAGTAATGGTTTGCTTACCAGCTAACGATGCGATTGTTTCATTTACAACTGGGTTATCATCATATTTGTAATACAACTGTATGTTATTCAACGCTTGATTTACGCCATTCCGCACTTTTATTGTCAGGGGTTGCATACCTGATAAACCACATTCAGATATTATCGGAGAAACAATACTCAATAATTGTGCATCATTCTGCACAGTGTATACTTTCAGGTTATCCATCGTAAAACCTCTGCCAAAACTATTAGTACCGATAAGAGATATATCACTTTGTACAAAATTGAACTGTG
>CALESY010000041.1 GCA_937919945.1 uncultured Chitinophagaceae bacterium
TTATAAAGAAACGCCGGGTGCAATTCCTGTTCTGTATCGAAATGATAAAAGCTGCTGAGTGCATGTACACCCTCGTCTGTACGGCTAGCACCAAAAGAGATAATAGATTCTCGCAGCAAGGTAGATAGTGCTTTGTTGACTGCAAGCTGAACTGTTGGCAACTCTCCCTGCAATTGAGAGCCATGAAAGGCAGTGCCATCATACATTAATTCCAAAAAATACCTTGCCATATTTGGTTTTCAGAACGCAATATTAGCTTATTTCATGGGTATTACCTGTGTCTGGTTGCTGTTTGCTCTTCCATCGTTCCAGCTTTTTACCAATGAACCAAAACGATATTGCTAACACTAAAAAGAAGAGTCCTTTGTTGGTGCTATCCCAAAAATACTCGAAATAGCGGGTGTACAGATTGGCTAATAGTGCAATGATACCTACATCTCTGGCTACGTTGTCTTTGTATTTAATACCTAAGAAAAAAGCTGCAAAGCCCGCAATAGCAAACAAAAGTGCATAAATGATAACCTGTGTTTGCCTGACGGCTGCCCACTGTTCAAAACTATTATAATTGCCAAATATAGATACTCCCCATAGTGCTGTGAATAGTATGATAAGACCTGTGATGTATGTAATCCGATGACTATAATGAAGTATTGGTAAACGTTGTTGCCACCACGCAAACGAAGTAACCAACAAGCCAAACAATGCAAACCTGACAGGGTAATTCATGCCCAGAAATAAATCATGGTTACTAAGCCATGTACTGAATGCGCCAAACCAACCCATGAAAGCCAATATACCTGCCACCCACATGGAATAAGAGCGCATCCAAACAGATAATAGCAGAATAAATACAGAACATGCTGCCAGAAAGCCACTATGTTTTGGTCCGAAGCCAGTTTCCTTGCAATAATAGGTGATAGCAGTTACCAATAATAAAGAGCCGATGATGGTATAAATCTCGTATGGTAGGGTATTAGTGCTGTGTTTCTTTTTACGCAGCAATACAAACCAAAGAATACATAGGGCTGTAAATAGTAAAGCAATGAACAGATTGGTAAGGGCAAAGTACTGTTTTAGCTTTTCCAGAAATTTATCATCTATAAAGATGGCACCGAAAGCCAACAGAATACAGGATAACGCAATGAAAAAGAAATACTGAGCTATTTGCTGACCTGCTGTTTTGGGTACATCTATTGTTGTTTTTAATTCTTGTGCTTTTTCGGGTGTTATGTTGCCGTTTTTCACCCATTCGTTAAGGGTATGATGCAGTAGCTTGTAGTCGTTGTTATCTGCTTTTATCTTCATATAGGTTTGCTAAGATAAGTGATAACAAGTATTGTACCGAAAACAATAAGCCCCGTGTATACGAGGCTTCTGTTACATATAGAGGATAAGAGAGAACGTTTTGAGTGTCATGGGAAAGTAGGATAACAGTAAATATAGTATAAAAATACAGATGAATAGCAATAATAATGCTTAATCTGTATATTATTGTTTAGTAAAATGTTTCTAAAACTTGAAGTTGTACGTAATGCTAGGCAATATCGGGAAGATGGATACTTGTTTTACACTCGCCTTCACGCCCTGGCTAACATCTCCCTGCGTATCTACATACAAGAAGTATGGGTTTTGTCTGCTATATACATTGTATATAGAGAATGCCCAGCTACCTTGCCACCTGCGCTGCTTTTTACGTTTAGGTGTGTAGATGGCTGATAGGTCTAACCTGTGGTAAGGGAATAAACGATATGCATTCAGTTCGCTGTATTGCGGTACTACTTGCCCTTGTATGAAATAGTAATTGGTAGGTAAAGTAATCGCATTCCCCGAACCGTAAATGAATACTGTAGAGAAAGTCCATCGTTTTGAATGTTCGTAAGTTGCTACGACTGAAAGGTCGTGTCTACGGTCGTATTTGGCAGGGTATTGATTGCCATTGTTCAGGTCTTTGAATGTCCTGTTTGTCCATGCAAGTGTATAACCTATCCAGCCAGTGAATTTGCCTTTTGTTTTATTGATGAAAAACTCTGCACCATAAGCTTCGCCTCTGCCAAACACAAAATCCAGTTCGGGGTCTTGTATAGTTGATGGTATATATCCCTCACGATATTCTACCTGATTTTTCATGTCTTTATAATATACTTCAACAGAAGTTTCCAGTTTATTGTCAAGCCAGTTTTTAAAATAACCTACAGAATATTGCCACGCCTGCTGCGGTTGTACAATGACTGTACTTGGTACCCACAAGTCAGTTGGTAAAGTGCTGCCATTATTTGATACTAAATGTATGTATTGATATGCCTTACTTGCACTGGCCTTAATGGATGAGCTTTCAGTTAACTCAAAACGCATATTGAGGCGAGGTTCGAGTCCGCCGTATGTCTTTACGATTTGTCCGTCATTATATACGGTACTATCGGTGCGTTTACCGTTAATGTCTGTTTTGTAAGATGTATAAGGCCCTGTTTGCCCGAAGAAAGAGTAACGCAAACCTGCTGTAACACGCAACCATTTAGTGGGTTCAAAATCGTCTGATATGTACGCTGCCCCTTCATGTGCATATTTTATCAACGCATTATTGGGTTTTAGTTCTACACTGCCTGATTGCCCTGATATTTGATTAGGTATGAACTTGTGATAAGTATATGCCAATCCTGTTTTTATTTTATGATTGAAAGACGTGTAATAGTCTAAATCTACTTTGCCATTCCAGTCGCGCACTCCTGATGCCAGTTTGAATTGAAATTCGTTTTGCCTTGCAGAAAATGCGAACTGATAATCGTTGTACACGGCTGTTGCATTCAGGAATAGTTTATTATTAAACAAGTGATTCCAGCGTAGCGTAGCTGTTGAGTTACCCCAAGGTATGTCTGCATTAAAAGAACCACTGCTACTGGCAAACTTAAACTTATCTCTGCCGAAGTAGCCACTCAGGTACACTCTGTCTTTTTCTGTTATTTTGTAATTAGCTTTCAGGTTGGCATCATAAAAGTGATAACCAGAACCTGACAATGGCCCTGTAGCAAATGGCTTTATCAACACATCAATATACGTACGTCTGCCCGATAACATGAAAGAACCTTTGTCTTTTTTAATAGGCCCTTCAAGTGTCAGCCTCGATGCTATTAAACCAATGCCACCCTCTGCATGGTATTCTTTCATGTTACCCTCTTTCATAGATACATCTACCACTGAAGATAAACGACCACCATAATTTGCAGGCATACCTCCTTTAATTAACGTGACATTTTTAATAGCATCTGTGTTAAACACGGAGAAGAAGCCAAAGAGGTGTCCTGTATTATATACAACGGCATCATCTAATAATATTAAGTTTTGGTCTGGGCCACCACCACGTACATAAAAACCTGAATTTCCCTCGCCTGCAGATTGTACACCAGGCATTAATTGCAAGGCTTTTAATATATCAGTTTCGCCGAATATAACAGGCAATGTTTTTATTTTATCAGCAGATAGAGTAATAGTACCCATTTGTGTACCCTTTACATGTTCATCTCTACGTGTATCAGACACAACAACTTCTTGCATGCGGGTTTTGTTTTGCAACTCTGCATCCAGTTTTTTACTTTCATCCAGTGTTAATAATTCCGTTTTGCCAACAAAACCTACATACGAATATATGACGGTATAAGTGCCTACTGGTACAGTAAGTGAGTAGAAACCATAGGTATTCGTTTCGGCGCCCAAGTCTGCCTCTTTGATGTACACTACTGCACCAATAATAGCTTCACCACTTTCTTTGTCTTTTACATATCCGCTGAGGGTTACTTTTTTCTGTGCCAATGCATCAGACGATATTAAAATGATTATGGCTGATAGAATGGTAAAAAATATCTTACTGAATGACATAAAACCTGTTCGCTAAAGTGTTTATTATGAATACTCTTTTAGAAAAGATGCGTGTAAAATTAAGGTATGCTTTAATGCTAAACGTATCTGTCGTAAATTTGTTGGCTTATGTTAATCGCATTACAAAATATTTCATTTCATTTCGGCTCAAGAACAATATTAGAAGATGCTAACTGGCAGATAGGTACAGGCGAACGAATTGGGCTTGTGGGCAGTAATGGTGTCGGTAAATCAACCCTACTACGTTTGATAACCAGAGAATATACCCCAGATGCTGGTACTATCAACAAACCAAAAGATGTAACTATCGGGTTCTTTAATCAGGATTTATTGAGTTTTTCTACAGATAATTCTATTCTATCTGTTGCCATGACGGCTTTTGAGCGTGCGCATGAAATTGAAAATGACATGCAGCGTATAATAAAAGAATTAGAGTCTAATCCTGAAGATGCAGACTTACTTGACGAATATAGTCATGCCCTGCACGATTTTGAAGTAGCTGGTGGGTATGAAATGGAACACCGTAGTGCTGAAGTATTAGAAGGCTTAGGATTTTCTACAGAAGACTTGCAACGTCCATACAACCAGTTTAGTGGAGGGTGGCGGATGCGTGTACTGCTGGCAAAAATGATGTTGCAAGCTCCTGATTTATTACTGCTTGATGAACCGACCAACCACCTTGACTTACCATCTATAGAATGGCTAGAGAGGTATCTAATCAGTTATCCAGGTAGTGTGGTTATCGTATCTCACGACAGGTATTTTCTTGATAGAATGGTAACAAAGATTGTAGAGGTGTGGCAACAAGACCTGCATCAATACAGTGGCAACTATTCATTTTATCAAAAAGAGAAAGCTGAACGGATGGAGCTGCAACAAAGGGCTTTTGAAAATCAGCAAGATTATATACGCCAGCAAGAGCGATTTATTGAGCGTTTTAAAGCGAAAGCCAGCAAAGCAGCACAGGCACAAAGTGCTATGAAAAAGTTGGATAAATTAGAACGCATAGAGTCACCAGATGGTACTGTGCCTGTTATGAATATCAACTTCGACGTGGCTGTGCAGCCTGGTAAAACCATCTGTACATTAAAAAATGTTACAAAACGCTTTGGTAAACTAACCATACTTGACAAAGCCAATGGCGAAATATTACGTGGTGATAAAATAGCTCTGATTGGTGCAAATGGTAAGGGTAAATCTACCTTGTTGCGGATTATAGCCGGTACAGAGCAAATTGAGGGTGAACGCAAAGGAGGGCATAATGTTGAAGAGAGTTTTTATGCACAGCATCAGTTAGAATCGCTGGATATAGAAAAAGAGATTCTGGATGAACTAAAACATGCGGGCACAGGTAAAACTGAACTGGAATTGCGCCAGTTATTAGGTTGCTTCCTTTTTAGTGGCGATGATGTATTTAAAAAGATAAAAGTACTATCCGGAGGGGAGAAGGCAAGAGTAGCATTGGCTAAAACTATTGCTATGAAAGGCAATTTCCTGATGCTGGATGAGCCTACCAACCACCTAGATATGCAATCAGTAGAAATGTTGATAGATGCATTGAACAAGTATGAGGGTACACTGATATTGGTATCGCACGACCGCTATTTCATCAAAGAAACGGCTAATAAAATATGGTGGATCGAAGACGGACAGATAAAAGAATTTGCTGGCTCTTATGATGAATGGGTAACTTTTATGCAAGACAGGGAAAAACGCCTGAAGCTTGCAGCAATGCCTGTAGCAGATAAAAAGGAAAACAAGCCAGTAGAGCAACCTAAGCCTATAAAGAATGATAATGAAATAAGAGAACTGAGGAAGGAACACCAAAAGCAACAAAAGCAATTTCAGAAGCTGGAAGAACAACTGAATAAACTTAAAGAAGAAAAAGCAGTAATTGAAGCACAATTATCAATCCCAGAAGTGTATGCGGATAAAAATAAATTTGCTGAGTTGGATGCAATGTATAAACAACATATACAGCAGCTTGAAACTGTGAGCAAAGAATACGATAAAGCATTTGAAGCTGTGCTGGAACTGGAAGAAAAAATTGGTTAGTTATCAATATTGCATACAGGTTAATATAGAATTATCTTTACAGTAATAAATTCGTCAATATGCCATCATTTGATATAGCCAGCAAAGTAGTTTTACAAACGTTGGACAATGCCATCAACATAGCTAAGAAGGAAATAGATAATCGTTACGATTTCAAAGGTTCTCATGTATCTATCGAATTGAATAAAAAAGACATGATAGTAAATGTAGAAGTAGAAAGTGACATGCAACTAAAGCAGGTTGAGGATATTATCATTACGAAATCCATGCGGCAAGGTTTAGAAGCCAATAGTTTTGATATGAGTAAAGAAGCTAATGCGTCTGGTAAATATATCAAAAAAACCATCCCTATAAAGAATGGTATAGACCGAGATATGGCTAAGAAGATTGTTAAGCTGATAAAAGATAGCGGTTCTAAAGTGCAACCTGCAATTATGGATGATATTATTCGGGTAACAGGTAAGAAAATTGATGACCTTCAAGAGGTTATTCAATTATGCCGTTCATCTGGCTTAGAGATACCGCTTCAGTTTGTGAACATGAAGTCATAAGAAAACAACAAAGCTCCTATATTGGGGCTTTGTTGTTATTTAGAAGTGATATACTGCATCTTGTAGTACTGGTTGAGCAAGGTCTTTTTCGGAAACGATAGCATCTTGTAAATCAATTTTCCAGTTTATACCTAAAGAAGCATCTGCGTAGTTCAAACCTCCTTCTGCTGCTTTATTGTAAAAGTTGTCGCACTTATAAAATACTTCTGCAGTTTCTGTAATAACTGAATAGCCATGTGCAAAACCTTTTGGTATCAGAAACTGTCGTTTGTTTTCAGCTGATAATTCTACTCCAAACCATTTTCCAAAAGTTTCGCTGTCTTTGCGCAAATCAACTACTACATCCCAAATAGAGCCTTCTAAAGCACGTATTAATTTTGTTTGCGCGCTTGGTGCATTTTGATAATGTAAACCACGCAATACGTTTTTGGTAGAGCGCGCCTGATTGTCTTGTACAAATGGTATATGATACCCAATAGCCGCTTCTAATGTATTAGCATTATAGCTTTCAAAGAAATAACCTCGGTCGTCGTTAAATACTCGTGGCTCTAGTATTAATAAGCCCTCAATGGGTGTTTTTATTACATTCATTATTTAGCCAGTTCAGTTATTATTTCCAAAAAGTTTGTAGCAATAAAATGTAGTTCTTCAGTAGTAAACTCTGTATGTATAGGTAGCGATATAACACAATCTTGCAGCATATCCGTAATAGGCAATACAAAGTCGGCACCGCCAAACTCCTTCAGCATATTTTGTTTATGGCATGGTACAGGGTAATATATCATACTCGGTATTTTGCGTTCAGCTAGTTTTTGCTGCGCCTCATCGCGAGATACGCCCTTCAGTTGTAATGTATATTGATGAAAAACGTGCTTGCTGTATGGTGCACGGTATGGCGTAATAATATGTGGGTTGTTGCTGAATGCATTATCATAATAATCAGCTACTGCTCTACGGGCATCACAATATGCGTCAAGGTGTTTTAGTTTGATACGTAATATAGCTGCCTGTATACTGTCCAATCTGCTATTGCAGCCCACCATTTCATGATAGTAACGTACTTTCTGCCCATGGTTTGCTATCATTTTCAATTTCTCTGCCAGCGCATCGTCATTAGTAAACATAGCACCACCATCGCCATAGCACCCAAGGTTTTTTGATGGAAAGAAAGAAGTACAACTAATCAGGCCCATTGCGCCATTCTTTACAATTATGCCATCACTGAAGGTGTAAGTGCCACCTATTGCTTGTGCATTATCTTCAATGACAGGTATGTTATGTTCCTTGGCAATAGCCAATACAGATTCCATATTCGCACTTTGCCCATATAGGTGTACAGGCACAATAGCTTTTGTTTTAGGCGTGATAGCTTTTTTTAGGCCATCAATATTCATAGTAAAGGTATCAGCATCTACATCAACAAAAATAGGTTTCAGTCTAAGCAATGCCATTACTTCTACCGTAGCTATGTATGTAAAAGAAGTAGTAATTACTTCATCGCCTGGTTTTACATCCAATGCCATCAAGGCTATTTGTAATGCATCAGTACCATTGGCACAGGGTATAGCGTGTTTTACACCAAGATATTGCGCTATTTCTTTACCAAATTCCTGTACATCCGGTCCGCCAATGAAGGCTGTGGAATTGAGTACATTTTGTATGGCAGTATCTATTTCAGGCTTTATTTTTTCGTATTGACGTTTCAGGTCAACCATTTGTAAATTGAACATATATCGCTTTTCGGATTGCAAACCTACGCCTAAACAGTGATTCATCAAAGTATAATACCATCGTCAAAACCCCGTTTTACCGTTTTACTAACAGAAATTTCCGTTGTTTTTCATGTATCTTCACAATGTTTTAAAGTAGGTATCATGAAGCACAAACTTTTGTTTGTACTATTATTGTCGTCAATACAAATGTATGCGCAAGACGATTTGTTTTCTACAGCAAAAAAGCCTGCCAGAAAAGGTTTGTTAATTGGCGTAAACGGTAGCCTTGATTTTCCGGGTGGAGATATGGCTAAGCGTTTTGGAACAAGTTACAGAATTGGCGGTAGTGGATTATATAAAACCACAAAAAACTGGGTTTTTGGTGCAAATTTTGATTTTATTCTAGGTAATAATATTAAAGAAGACTCACTCATGATTAATCTGAAAGATGCTAATGGCCAACTCATTGCTCAAGATGGGCAAAGGGTAGGTATAGGCACATTTCAGCGTGGATATATGGTTGGCCTACAAATAGGTAAGATCATTAATGTTGGTAATAAAAACAGCGATAATGGGGTGCTGTTGCTTACTACAGTCGGCTTTATGCAACACAAGATAAACATATTCGATCGTACACAATCTACCCCTCAAATCAGCAAAACAATGAAAAAAGGCTACGACAGGCTTACAAATGGGCTTTTTGTAGAGCAATACATCGGCTATGTTTTTTTTGCCAATAACGGCATTGTTAATTTTAACATAGGACTGGATATAGCCGCAGGCTTTACTAAGGGAAGAAGAGATTATTTGTATGATGTGATGCGTACGGATGATAATGCAAGGTTCGATTTATTATTCGGTATAAGGGCAGGGTGGTATATACCGGTATTCAAGAAAAAGTCTGAAGAGATTTTTTTTGAATAAATAATCATAAACTATAACGCAAATTCAATAGGTTGTAAAAGTTTTGAACGGTTTCGTTGTCGTCTTCCCAATTAAAAGAAGATTGCAACCAGTTGATGGCCTGAGTATAGCTGTCAAATTCGTTAAGTATGCTAATACTTTCATCGTATACAGCTTTATTGTTACTGAATAATTCACTTATAAACAGGTATTTATCATTTATACCTATTATTTCTTCCAGTTTTTTAATTTGTACTGATTGGGTCTGTTTTGTTATATGCACATGATGTTGTGCATTAGTTTCTTCTCTATTTAGCGTTGGTATATTATTGTTGAAAGCTATTCTGTTGCGTAGTTCCTCGAGGTCGGCATACAGTACTCGAGTGTAGTCCATCATCAGGTCAATATCTATAATAGTAGCCTTGTCTTCGATGCGAGATAAATCGGTTATTTTTTGTAACAAAGTACGAATGCGCTGCATACTAATTATTATTAGTTAATGTTCTGAAGACATCTTCCAACGACAATGTTTCAGTATTCATTGTATTGATATTAATATTATTATCCAAAGCCATTTGCATTACTTCTTTTCGGAGAGTTTCCGGGTTGTTGGTATATAGCTTGATGCCATTTGGAAGTAATTCGTACTTACTTTTGTGTTTTAAGGTGTCAAATAAATCAGTTGCAGGTAGTTTGTCGAATGTTACAATAAGAACATCTTGCTTAGTATTATTTTGTTGTATTTTATTAATCGAATCATCAGCTACTATTTTTCCGCTATTGATGATTATGACTCTGCTACACATAGCTTGTACCTCTTGCATGATATGTGTTGATAATAATACAGTTTTTTCTTTACCAATACGCGTAATCAATTCACGTATTTCGATTATCTGGTTGGGGTCTAATCCTGTAGTAGGTTCATCAAGTATCAATACTTCAGGATTATGCAACATAGCTTGTGCAAGACCAACACGTTGTTTATATCCCTTTGATAACATACCGATTTTTTTATGCACCTCCTTTCCCAAACCTGTTAGTGTTACCATTTCTTCGATACGATCTTTGATTTTTTTTATTCCGTGTATACCAGCACTCATTTCAAGGTACTCGCGTACATACATATCGTAGTATAGCGGATTAGCTTCGGGTAAATATCCAATGCATCGTTTAACGTCTAATGGCTTATCATTTACATTATTACCACATACTTTTATCGTTCCTTTAGTTGCTGGCAGATAACCACAAATCATTTTCATAGTCGTTGACTTTCCTGCACCATTCGGACCTAGAAAACCAACTATTTCACCTTTTTTCAATTCAAAGCTTATATTATCAACAGCATGTTGACTACCATATATTTTTGAAACAGCATTAACTATTATTGACATGAACGCAATTTAATGAATAAACCAGTTTGCATAAAAAAGCAGGACATATGCCCTGCTATATTGTTAATTATAATATTGTTAGTTATTTCTTAGCTCCTGTAAAAGAGGTTGCACGAATTTCACCGTTTAGCGTTTCTACAGCTTGGAAACTAAGATTTTGCGTGTTGTCATTAAGAGATATGTTAATTTCTCTTGTGCCATATATGGGGTCGGTATTCTTAATATTAATATTGTTGTTAGGCGTTATAGTCCCATAAAGTGAGTCTGTATACCTGCTAACTCGCCTTATCATTACTGTAGCCGGATATGATTTTAAATCAATATATACAGTATCAGAAAATGGGGGTTCGTTGCTTATTTTAGTAATGCCTAAATACCTGCCAATATACCTGTCAGCAGCTTTGTTTTCGCATTGTGTTCCTTCGTAACCAGATGGACATTTACAAAAATTATCTGAACAAGTGCCTCCGTTTCTGCATTTTAGTTTCAGGCATGCATCATCTTTACAAGATGTATATAGCATTGTTGTAGAAATAACTAAAAATGCTGTTGCAGAAATTATAATATGTTTCCAAAGCTTCATGCTAAAAGAATCGTTTTATTTACGCCAAAATACGAAAATATTTGAGGTTTAATAGTGGTTATCCGTTTTTTTCTGTGTCGAACGCATTCCATCCCTGCGCTGTCAGCTTATGTTTATTTCCCCCCTTTGTCAGCAAAATAGCCCCTTCATGTACTTCTGTTATATATCCTATTACACTAATTTGCTCGCTCATGGTTATTTTTTCATAGTCTTGTTGCTTGATGGTAAAAAGTAATTCATAATCTTCGCCACCACTCAAAGCACAGGTTGTCGGGTCTATATTAAACTCTAACGCCGTTTCTTTGGTTTCATCGTGGAAAGGTATTTTTTCTTCGTATAACACACAGCCTGTATTGCTGTTTTTGCACAAGTGCAGCATTTCAGAACTAAGCCCGTCGCTTACATCAATCATAGATGTAGGCACGATTTCTTTTTCCAATAACCAGCTTACAATATCTGCCCTAGGTTCAGGTTTTAATATACGCCCGACGGTATAAGTTTTATTTTGCAAGTCGGGTTGAACACCAGGGCTTTCAAGAAATATCTTTTTTTCTCTTTCTAATAATTGCAGCCCTATATATGCTGCCCCTAAATCGCCTGATACACATATCAAATCACCTTTTTTTGCACCACTGCGTGTTACATATTTATCAGGCGCTACTTCGCCAATGGCAGTAATGCTGATTATAAGACCTTTTTGTGAGCTGCAGGTGTCACCACCTATCAGGTCAACATTAAATTTGTTACATGCAGCGTAAATACCTTCATATAGCTCATCTAAAGCCTCAACGGAAAAACGGCTTGAAATACCTAAGCTAACGGTTATATGGGTAGGTGTAGCAAGCATTGCATAGATGTCAGACAGGTTGACTGCTACTGCTTTATAACCCAAATGCTTTAAGGGTGTGTACATCAGGTCGAAGTGAATCCCTTCTATCAGCATATCGGTAGTAATAACCGTTTGCCTGCCAAATTGGTCTATAATAGCTGCATCATCACCAACACTTAATAAGGTGCCGGCGTTTCTGGTCTCATTATTTTTAGTTAAATGATTTATTAGCCCGAATTCTCCAAGACTGGCTACATCTGTGCGTTCTTCGCTCATTTATTGTTATTTATTCTTGATAATGCGGAGCATTTCCTCGTGAATATATCCGTTGGTTGCCAGCGTTTCTTTGTCAAAAACACTATATCTGTCACCATCAAAATTCGTGATGCGCCCACCAGCTTCTTCTACTATCAGGTAGCCTGCAGCCACATCCCAGCTACTAAGATTATATTCCCAAAAGCCGTCAAACCGTCCACACGCAACCCAGCAAAGGTCTATAGCAGCAGAGCCTAAACGCCGGACTGGTAAACCTTGTAAAATGAAACGTTCGAATACACGGATAGGATGTTCTTTTGATTCTGGCCATTTATAAGGGAACCCGGTAACAAGGCAAGCTTTTCTGAAATCTGATTTCTGAGATACGGATATGCGTTTGTCATTCAGAAAAGCGCCTTTACCTTTCTCGGCAAAGAACAATTCATTCATCATAGGGTTGTAGACAGCACCGAGCAACAGTTGTTTTTCATACTTCAGCCCTATGCTTACACAGCATATGGGTATACCATGTGCAAAGTTCACAGTGCCGTCTATTGGGTCTATTATCCACTTGTAAGGTGAATCTTGTATCAGCTCACCTGCTTCTTCGCTAATAATGCTGTGGTCAGGGAAATGTGCTCTGATAATCTCTATAATCTTGCGCTCCGAATGTTTGTCAACCTCTGTTACTAGGTTATTGATACCTTCTTTGTTATCTACAGTGAAACTGCCTTGAAAATAATTAGCTATTATTTTACCTGCTTCTCTTGTAGCCTCCAGTAATACCTCTTTAAAATCAGCCATGTTACAGTTTCAATTCTTTGCCAAGATAATAATCAATCACCTTAAGTTTAAATATCAGATCATATTTAGCTCTTGCCAGATTAGCTGATGACGCGTACATGTTATTTTGTGTAGTCAGGTATTCAACAGTGTTTGTCAGTCCCAGATCGTAGCGCTTTTGAGCAAATTCAAAAGCCCTTTTTGCGGATGTTGCAGCCCTTTCGGCGGCATAATATTTCTGAATAGAATTGGTTGCATCGTTGTATGCTTTATAAACATCCTGCTTTAACTTCAGTTCTGCTTGATATTTATTTAACTCCTGTGTAAGCATATTAATCTTTGCTTGCTTTACGGCATACTGCGATTGCCAACCATTGAAAATTGGTATGTTCAGACTTAGTGAAACGGTCTGTCTAAAGTTGTTATCTAACTGTGTTTTAAGCGGAACGTCTCTCGTCGTAAATTTTACATCTGGCCTATAAACAGCCAATGTTGTATCTAATATAGGGACAAAATCACCTGTTTCTTTTGCACCTACAATGGTTGCAGATGCTACTTCTTTAACTGTACTCGACCAGTTGGTACCAAGTTGTGCGCCCAAGCCAAGTTGTGGCATCAGGTTGCCTTTAGCTGCCCAAAAATTTCTTTGTGCCGCTTGTAATTTATACATAATGCTACGTATTGTACCAAAGTTTTTAGCAGCTTCTATATACACATCCTCTGGCGACATGTTTAGGGTGATACCTTCAGATGTCATATTTACATCTGGTACAGCAACATCAAATGGTGTTTGAAATTCAAGGTTTAATAATGCTTTGATATCAAGTATAGATGCTGTGTAGTCGGTTATAGCTGTAATGAGGTTGGCACTGTCATTTGCTAACTGGGCTTCCAATTGTGCAACATCCAATTCAGGTACTCGGCCTGCAGATGCAAATTTTCTTATTTGTGTCAGTTGTGCTGAAGACAGCTTTACTTGTTGTTGACTGATTTTCACCTGCTCCTTTGCCAGTAATGCCCGTAGGTAACCTGTAGCCACATTTAGCGAAACATCATTTTTTAGTTGGTCAAGATCAGCGCCAGATGCCAAGTAATTATACCTGTTGCCTGCAATACTGTTTCGTTTTTGAAACCAACCAAAAAGTAGTACATCCGCATTGCCGCTTAACCCCATGAAATCGTAACTGGTACCTTGAACGAACTGGTTGGTTGTTGGGTCTACTGAACGACCGAAGCTACGGCCATATGAAGCTGAACCATTGATATTAGGCAGTTGTGATAACTGGCTTTGTAGTTGTGTCAACTTAGAGAGCCGTTTATTCAACTCGCTTTGCTTAACAGATATGTTGTTCTCTAACGCATACTGTACTGCCCGTTGCAACGACCATGTGTCTGCTTCTTGTGCATAAGCAACCGAGTATATGATTGAAAATAATAGTATGAAGATGCGACGCATGGAACAAAAATAGGCTAATTGACGAACCTACGTAAATACATAGAGGGTTTTAACGAATCTATTTTTTCTCTTTTTTAGAAGGGCTTTTCTTTTTGTCCTCGCAAGGGGTTATTTGCGGATCTTGATTATCTTCTATCTGTATAGGTAATATGAGCGTTTGTTGCTGGTTATTGTTGTTACTGAGCGCATCTAAATACTCTTTATATCCACCAAATTGCGACATTAGTTGATATCCCTCTCGTGTAAGTTCTATTTTGCCTGCATTGCCAAAGCCAATTACAGGACTTACCCATCCGCTCAATTTTAATACATCCCATATTCGCTCACTTTCTTTCAAGGGTAGCTTTATGCCATTGGGGGTATAAATATCATTTTCAAGATGCAGTACATCTTTATCGGCGTTATTATATAGGCTTTTAAGTACAATATCAATTACAATTTTGTCAAGCCCGTTTCTATCGAGCATAATGGTAGGCTTTACTTTCATCCTCCTTATGGAACGCCTGTTTTTATCTGTAGCCATATATAAATATACCAACAAATCCTTTTATACATTGTTTGCCGACAATATTGCATATTGCATAAATTAAATCTGCAATATTTTCATGCCTTGTTTAGGTTATTAGACATAGTGTCGGGTATATGAGTGCGGTTACTGTCATTAAGGCTTAAAGTAGTTATTGGAACAGTTTTTACGGGGTTTTTATAAACAAACGATAAATCATGAACTTGAATAATTTCACCATTAAAGCACAGGAAATGCTGCAACATGCGCAGCAATTGGCTTTTAACAACCAAAACCCAAATATTGAAACAGCCCACTTACTACAGGCTTTGATAGACGATGAAGAGGGGCCTGTCACTTATTTGTTGAAAAAGAACAATGTAAACATTGGTTTTACAGAGAGCAAATTGGATGAGCTGATAAAGAAACTACCTAAAGCACAAGGCGGAGAACCTGCACAGACTATCAGCAGAGAGTTGAATAATGTGATATTACGGGCTGGTAATACGCTTAAAGATTTTAAAGACGAATTTGTAACACAAGAGCACCTGCTCATTGGCTTGCTGCAAGTAAATGATAATACAAGTAAACTATTGAAAGATGCGGGACTGACAGAAAAAGGATTGGTTGCCGCTATCAAAGATTTGCGAAAAGGTAGTACAGTTGGTTCTCAAACAGCTGAACAGCAATACAACTCGCTGCAACGCTATGCAAAAAATCTGAATGACGCTGCCCGCAATGGCAAGTTAGATCCCGTTATTGGTCGCGATGAAGAAATACGGCGTACGTTACATATCCTTTCTCGTCGTAGCAAAAACAACCCCATATTAGTAGGCGAACCTGGCGTTGGTAAAACAGCCATTGTTGAGGGGTTGGCACACCGGATTATTAATGGTGATGTACCGGATAACTTGAAGTCGAAAATTATTTTTGCATTGGATATGGGTGCACTCATGGCTGGTGCGAAATATCGTGGTGAGTTTGAAGAACGTCTGAAAGCGGTGGTAAAAGAAGTTGCCGAAAGCAATGGTGAAATTATTTTGTTTATTGATGAGATACACACCCTGATAGGTGCCGGTGCTATGGAAGGTGCTATGGATGCAGCTAACATACTGAAACCAGCGTTGGCAAGAGGTGAGTTAAGGGCCATAGGTGCTACAACGCTGAATGAGTACCAGAAATATTTTGAGAAAGACAAAGCACTTGAACGTCGTTTCCAAAAAGTATTTGTAGACGAGCCAACACCTGAAGATGCTATATCTATACTCCGCGGTTTAAAGGATAGGTACGAAGGGCACCATAAAGTGCGTATAAAAGATGAGGCTATTATTGCAGCTGTTGAGTTATCGCACAGATACATTACAGACAGATTCTTGCCGGATAAAGCCATAGATCTGATAGACGAAAGTGCTGCCAAGCTGAAGTTAGAAATGAATTCTATGCCTGAAGAGCTAGACGAATTAGAACGCCGTATTCGCCAGTTAGAAATAGAACGTGAAGCTATTAAGCGAGAAAACGATGAAGAAAAGCTAAAAGAATTGGGCAGGGATATTTCTATGCTTATAGTACAGCGTGACACACTGAAAGCCAAATGGCAGGATGAGAAAGAGATAGTTGACAAAATAAACAAAGCCAAATCCAATATCGAAAGCTTGAAACTGGAAGCGGAACGGGCAGAACGTGATGGTGATTATGGTAAAGTAGCAGAAATACGTTATGGTAAAGTAAAAGAAGAAGAAGCTACAGCGCAACAGCTTAGTGCGCAACTACATGAAATGGATAGCCAACATAAACGCCTTTTAAAAGAAGAAGTAGATGCGGAAGATATTGCTGAAAATGTTGCGAAAGCAACAGGTATACCTGTACAGCGTATGTTGCAAAGCGAACGTGAAAAACTATTACATCTGGAGGAAGAGCTACATAAACGTGTTGTAGGGCAAGACGAAGCAATAGAAGTAGTAGCAGATGCAATACGTCGTGGACGTGCAGGTTTACAAGACCCACGAAAACCCATAGGCTCATTCATATTTTTGGGCACTACGGGTGTTGGTAAAACAGAATTGGCAAAAGCATTAGCAGAGGTGTTGTTTGATGACGATAATATGATGACACGTATTGATATGAGCGAATATCAGGAAAAGCACAGTGTCAGCAGATTAGTAGGAGCGCCTCCTGGCTATGTTGGTTATGATGAAGGCGGACAATTGACAGAAGCTGTGCGCAGAAAACCATACTCTGTTATCTTACTCGACGAGATTGAAAAAGCACACCCTGATACTTTCAATGTATTGCTGCAAGTATTAGACGATGGAAGGCTGACTGACAATAAGGGTAGGGTAGTAAACTTCAAGAATACTATCATCATCATGACAAGCAACATGGGTAGTCATATTATACAAGAAAACTTTGCCGAACTTGAAGGTGAAAATGTGGAGCAGATAGTTGAAGCTACTAAAGAACAGGTAATGGAACTGCTACGCCAATCTTTACGTCCTGAGTTTCTGAATCGTATTGATGATATTGTAATGTTCCATCCGCTGATGCGTAAGGAAATAAAAAGTATCATTCGTATACAGCTTGAAAACCTGCAACAACAATTGATGCAGCAAGGTGTCAGCCTGCAGTTTTCAGAGTATGCGCTCGATTATCTTGTTCAGCGTGGTTTCGACCCGCAATACGGTGCAAGACCCCTGAAGCGAGTGATACAGAAAGACATTG
>CALESY010000042.1 GCA_937919945.1 uncultured Chitinophagaceae bacterium
CATATTTTACGCCTGTATTTGAAGCGGTGGCTGCCGGTAGGTTGTATTATCTGCGGTCTGGCAAATAATACATTGCCGTATTAGATACATAGTTTGATAATGGCTGTTCTGCAAGCAGAACAGCCATTATGTGCAGATAACTTAAAATGGCAGGTCGTCAGGGTTTTCCGTGTTTGTACCAGCTACTGCATTTGTTTCTTTGCCTTTAGGGCGGTACAAAATGTCTATATGGTTAACATGAAAGGTAAGATAGGCGTGGTATTCGCCATCCATGCCCTTGTACGCATTGATACCCGTATGTCCTGCAAGCGATACAATACTGCCTTTCGTTAGTATCTGCGCTACTTTCGTACTTATCCAATACGCACAGTTGTAGTAGCTTGTTTCTTTCTTCTTCTCGCCCTGGGATGTGTACTGCCTGTTAATGGCAATACTGAACGATACTAACTGCCGTTTGTCTTTGAGTGTCTTTACCTGTGCATCTGCCGTTAGTCTGCCTGTGATGATTTCCATACTTTTCTCTTTTATTGGTTAAACAATCCCATTTGGTTAAATACCTGTACTCCGTATCTGTTGTTACGCTGTACATATCCTGCTATGTACCTGACGGTAATTTCTTCGTTGTTCAATATCGCCCAAGCAGCTATCAATGCTTTAGAGCGATTGACTGTCTGTTTGCGTTTCTGAATATCCCAACTGAGTTTCATCAGCAATGATTTTCGTTTTGTCTGTGTAGTCATATATGCTTCTTTTAGTAGTTTAAAATCCATGTCGGCTATGATTATATGCACGGCGTTATGCCTCTCTACAGCACTCAGAAAAGGCAGGCAAGGTTTTTTAAATGAATACGCTCTCCATAGCGTATCCTGCCTATATGTCCGAGTAGGAAGATTCTTTTAAAAACTTTGCAAGCGCAAGTATGGAGCGCAGACCTTTCCTGCCTTGCATGTGTGCGAACCTTTGCAGGCAAGCCGTGCATGACTTGCCGAAAGAGGCAATTATTTACTACTACTGCATGGAGGATATAACTGTACACTGAAAGAGATATATCATTCTTTCACAATTAAACAGTACACAATGCAAGAAACAACCAATGCACAGACAGCGCAGCCTGTAAAAGATGTATATGCCCTTGTAACGGAGCGCATCGTAGCCCAATTAGAAAAAGGCATCGTGCCGTGGCGCAAGCCTTGGACAGATGCAGGGATGCCCAGAAACCTTGTAAGTGGCAAAGCGTATAGAGGGTTAAACCTCATACTGTTATCCATGCTCGGCTATGAGCAAAACCTGTTTTTGACTTTTAAGCAAGTCAATGACTTAGGTGGCAAAGTAAAAAGAGACGAACAAGGACACATGGTTACGTTCTGGAAACAGCCTGAGAAAAAAGAGGCTGGCGAGGAAGTGGTAGAAGATGCAGAAAGACGAAAGTCTATACTGCGCTACTATATGGTCTTTAACATCTCCCAATGCGAGCTACCAGACAAGTACCAGTTACCTGAAATAGAGCCTATGGCAAACCTTGCCTCTGAGGCAGTGTATGAGGATATGCCTAATAAGCCAGCTATTCGGTTCAAGGAGCAACAGGCGTATTACAATCCATTACAGGATTTTATAAATATGCCCAAGCAGAAAAGCTTTGAAAGTAACGATGCCTATTATGCCACACTCTTTCACGAACTGATGCACTCGACAGGACATTACTCTCGCTGTAACAGAAGGGATCTGATAGAGATGTCGGAGTTTGGGTCAGATGCCTATTCTAATGAGGAACTGACAGCAGAGATTGGAGCGTGTTACTTAGCGCAACTGACTGGCATATCTTCTCAATTTGAACAAAGTGCCGCGTATATACAGAACTGGATACTCAAACTGAAGTTTGATAAGCGGCTGATATTTACAGCAGCAGGTAATGCGCAGAAAGGGGTGGATTATATTTTGGGGATACAGGCTGATACAGATGAGTCAAAGACGGACTGATTGGTTTTGTTCTATTTGATGTGTACAGGGGTTAGGTATACAAGGCTCAACGTTTTGACGTTGGGCTTTTTTATTGTAGTGAGGTCTGCATGAAAGCTATGTATCACAAGCAGTTTTTTGCATCGGTTCATATTTTGTTTAGCAATTCTTTAATACAATAACAGTATGCTTTTCATAAAAGCATTCTATGAAAAGTAAACAAGATACATTCGCCTCTTTGATGGACGATTTTCAGTACCATTTTGACAAAGCCGTTGTATTCGATGACTTCCTGACTATGACGATAGCTTCATTTGGTCAAAATCCGCTTGTCAAACTATCCTATGACGAAGAGTTATACCTGGAAGCCATTGGTAAGTATAAGCATCACAAACTGGTAGATCATATTCCCAAACTACTCACTTGTCTGATTATGGAAATGGAAGAACAAATCGGCAGTTCGTCTGGTAATGATGTGCTCGGTACTTACTACGAACAAAACTTTTCCAAAAAAGGCAGCCAACAGTTTTTCACGCCCTGGCATATCTGCCAGTTCATGGCAAGCACTTTGGGTAGCAAGACATCGGAAGAACCCCTGCGTATTCTTGACCCCTGCTGCGGTAGTGGCAGGATGCTGGTCTGCGGCGCAAACCACTTGGGTAAGCAGCATTATTACTTCGGGATAGACATAGACCACACTTGTGTAAAAATGACTGCTCTGAACCTTTTTCTCAATGGCGTATTACACGGAGAGGTGATGTGGGCGGATGCACTCTCGCCGAATGATTTTCGGATGTGTTATAAACTGTCCTACCAGCCATTCGGGATATTCAGGCTTACAGACAAGGAGCATTCGTATCTATGGCATTGTCACAAAAACAGTTTTTATACGCGATCTAAAGGCAGTTCGCTTAGTTTGCCATCTGAGGATGGAGATACAGCTAATCCCGATGCCTCGCAACTAACACTATTCTAAGCAGCCCAGAAAGGCTGCTTATTTTATAGCTCCACAGTTTCTTTTGCTTCTTGTTCTTTCCTGCTTTCGCTATCATTTTTTAGTGCTATACTGCCCCTATGCAATACCTAAACAGGCTGAAACTGGAACTGGTAAGAGGTGAGTTTGAAAACCCTATTAAAGGACAGGTACGAGAACCTGCCCAGATGTACGCTGTATTCAAGGATATTAAGAACTGGGCCAAAGAAACTGCTATCGGTGTGTATATGAGCGACAATTTAGAGCTAAACAGTTACGAAATACATTCTGTTGGCGGTGAGAAATACAGCGTTATACTTCCCGAAGAAATATTCCGTAGTGCTATCCTAACCCGTTCCAAATACATTGTTTTAATCCATAACCATCCGTCAGGTATGGCAAAACCATCTGAGGAAGATTGGGAAGTAATAAAGCTACTACAGGAACAATCTATCGTTATGAACCGCCGTTTACTGGATTTTATCATCGTAGGAGAAACGTCATACTGGAGCTTGTTTGAACATACTGATGGTGGTGAATATACGCTTGGTACTATTGGCTAAACTCTCTAAACAGCTTTTATGTTGAGCATAGCGAATACAATCTAACATTATTGCTCGCCGTTAAAACGCAATGACCGAAGTATTGAGAGAATGGAGTTGCGAGTAGCCAAAGGCTGGCGCGAATTTATTAAGGCGATAGCCGCAAATTCGCACAATGCAGGATGTTGCGGTGGCATGTAAATGAGCGTAGGTGTGTAGCAATATCCGTAATGCAGCCGTTGGCTCAGCAGGCGAGCACAGACAAAGGGGTGCGTATGGACTGTAGGCTCTGTGAAGCGAATACAGACGTGCCGGATGGCGTGTGTGTAATGAGCAAGCAGTTAAGCCTACAGGACAGGGAGCATCCATGAGGCTTTTATACGAGCAGCAAAGAGTATGACAGTTCGCTCTTGTGGGTGTTGATAGCAAGCGAAAGCGGCTACAATACCCATAAGAAAAACGACCTCTTGGATTACAAGTGGTCGTTTTAGAAATGGCGTACTATTTGCCGAGTGTAAAAGGCGAATTCCTTTTAATGGGCATAAATATTTGTAAAAAAACAAAATGACTATATCATTTTTTCCATATTTTAATTAACTTTATTAGGTGTAGTAATAACTCAATTGTTCTTAATACACCCAAAAAATTAAATCGGTATATCATAAATTAGTAAATGCACGATAAATATGAACAAATATATTTTGCTGAGCTTTTTTCTATTAAACACGTTAATGTGCTTTTCGCAGAGTAGGCTATTTATGTCAGGTAAAAAAGATCACAACACTTTTATGAACTTAATGACCTCAACTACACAATACAAAACTCTCGTAAACAAAATTGATTCTATGAAGTCAGGAAGTGTACACGCTATTATTGAATCCAAAAATATTGAGGATAAAAAAAGGAGAAAATATTATTATGGAAGTATCATTCGTTATGACGTCAAAATGAATGAAATCGAAAGATATTCTTTTGCCTTTTCTAGGAAAAATCAAACTCTACAAGAAATGTAGTTATTTATTCATACCATAATGATTTATTGCATCAATTTTCAAAATATTCTCTTCCCAATTTCTCCAGACACCATTTATTAAATCGTATCCGCACTTTAATGGCTTGCTTAATAAATCTGTGGGGTCTTCAAGATATGCTCTACAATCAGTACAAATTTCCCTAAATTCACAATCCTTACAAATAAGTATTGTATTCTTGTTAATAGTATCGTACTTTTTAAAGTTAGCTAGATTAATAACACTATTCAATAAGGTATTATTTATATTTCCATAACTTTCAGCAAGGCTTGGACACTTTCTAATATTACCTAAAACATCAATTGCAATTTTCCTGTTTAAACATGTATTAAACATCTTAGATTCATGTATATGGTCAGGTGTAATACTAAAATTAGAAGGTGCAATACTGCCGCAGCATTTTTCTGATGTAACTTCAGTTAAAACATGATGAATGTTGTGATAATTGTTTTTATTCATGCTATTGAAGAAATGGTCAGGGGTTGAATGTATATATACAGTCAATATCCTATCCTGATTATCAATAACTGTTGATAATAAATTATAATCTAGTAATACATCATACTTTAATAAGACTTCAACATAAATAATATCTGTATCACTAATATTTTTTATTAGCTGCGAAAAAAAAAATGATACGTCAATTTTTTCAAATGTTCTGATTTGAAGGAATTTGCAGTTGACGTCATTAAGTTGTGATATTACAGCCAAATTATTTTCAATATTGATACTATTTATATCAATAATTGAATTAGTAATTTTGTAAGGGGAATCCCAAACGTAGCTTTTTATTGGGAAATTCTCAATATTGGCGACAAATGTACCAAAGCTGTTAGCAAGCAAAAATTCATAGTATTCATTAATAATCTTTACATCATCTTCATCATATTCGGTAAGAATATCATTTAGAGTAGTGTTTCTTTTAACAGTTAAAAAGTGATAAAGATCATTGGGAATTTTATAGTATTTCCTTGATTTGGTATCAATTATTAGCGATCTATACTTTCCTTTAGTAATATAAACATGGGAGTATAAAATAAAATATTGATTCATGTTCGTCATAATACCTGAGATATTAGCTTATAGCATTTATAACACTCATAATACTTTGTATTAATTTTATTTGACTTAATCATCTTTACTTTTCGTGTAGCACCTTTACTAAGTTCTACCATTTCCATTTTTTGAATATTAATTGGCAATGCATTGTTTGATAACAATTCTTTCAACTCTTCAATACGCAATATCATAAAACTTTAGCAATTTCTTTTTCTAAATAGTAATTACAATATACCGATAAAAAGTTAAACTGGCCATCTGGATTTACCTCTAAAAAAACATAATTACCCAGTGTGTCTAAAATTAAGTCGATAGAGCCATAATTTAATTTCAAATCATGCATTAAGGAGCGGATTTTAGTATCAATATTAGAGGGAAGTAAATATGGTGCATACTCCAATAAGTCATAATTCTTTCTAAAATCGGCAGATGTTTCACTATGATTCTGAGAAAAGATTGCCATAGAGTATGTTTGTCCAAATAGGTAAAACACTCTTATCTCAATTTCTTTTTTAATGTTTTTTTGAAATAATGTTGGCAAATAATGATTTGCTAAATTATTGATATCATAGTCTTCAAGTATAACAGTAAGAGTTCTATAATGTAAATTTGTTGATTTGCATTGGATGTTATTATCAATACTTTTGGAAATTATTGAATGATTCTTTTTAAATTCTAATGTATTGCTGTTAGTGGTTGTAATCAATGTATCAGGTATAATGAACCCATGTTGCATTGCTTTGATTAGTACTATATTCTTATTTAATGAATATTTAAAGTAGCTACCAATAACAATTGGGGCAACTTCAAAAATATAATGAATTAGTTCTTCTAAGCTATGTTGCTCTCGAAATAATAAAGTAGAAATATCATTAATGTTGGATTCATCAATGAATGGTTTATACTCCTCAATAGACAAAAAAAATCCTCTCCACCAAACACTTTTAATAGTTGCAAAATCAATTATACAATCTTTTGTTTGTATTAATAAAGATGTGCTACTACCATTTAAAGTGATAGTAACTTCAGTAATTAGTGTATCGGAGTTAATTCTTAAAAAGTCTTTATTAAGATATATAAGCCAGTCAACTACCTCATTTGCAGTTGAATCATCGTCATTAACTAACAATAAAATCATCGTCTGATGAGTTAGTTATGGTAGAGAATCTGGATTAAACGAAAAGTGAATAGTCTCCCAATGCCAAAACAGAAAACTATGTTTATAAACTTTATCATATAGGTGCTTGGGAGCTGTTAGAGCGTCAATTACTGTGTCAGTATTTTTTACAAACTGCTTTCCAGCATCAAAAACTATATTGGGTCTAGGTGTATCTATACTGAAATCGAAACTCGGTTCAGTTGTTTGATTTAGGCTCTCTAAAATCGTTTTTTGGGCATACTCAACAACCTTTTTATCTATCATATTACAATATTAAAAAAGAAAATGGCGATCATAAATAAACTACTAACTAAGTTAACAATCTAAAAGAGGAAAATCATGGATAGAAATACATAGTAGGCATATTAATCATTTTACAAACAATTACTCCATTATTTTTCCATATCATCTTATCAACCTTAACATCATTTAAATATGATTTTGCAACTTGCCGACCACTAGCAATATCCTCATCAAAGCCATTTGAAAGAAATTCAGAGACTTCCTCTTCATTTAAAGTATCAATAGGAATTTTTTCTAACATATTAAATATTTATAATATTAGTGAAAGTTATTATCAAGGAAAATCCATCCCATCGTAATAGGTTCTAACTTCATACCATCTCCACCATAAAAAATTGCATTTAAATTTTTTATCGTATGTGCAAATGGCGCCACCAAACTCAAGCTCAAGTTTATTCTCAGACGTACCAATTAAAACTTTTTTACCTGTACTAATGTCAATTGGGTTTATTTGCGGAATATTAACTGGTGTCCTTTGACTAATTGTAAGCTCATCATGAGAAATACGCTCTAATCCATTTCGTGAATCACTATAGATTTCTTTCACAACATCTAATGTGATTGCAAATGTTTCATTTGATGCAAATTCATTATCCATTACATAGAATTATAGAAAAACATAAAAGGATTAACCTGGGCAATCACAATTATCCCAATCACAACAGAATGCAATTATATTAAAATTATCTGCAACCTCAGTTGATACTTTTAAGGTATAACCGCTTTTTAGAGTAAAGCCGCTAAATAAATTAGCCGAGAAAGCTTCAACAGTACCAGTGGGCGTAGTTGCAGGAATTGTAACTTCTTTTACAATCCTAATATTAACTGTATCATCTATAAAAAACCTAACCATTCCTTGTGAAGTACTATCAGTAGCCTTAACAACTATCGATGTAATTGCAGTTCCATCATTTGCGCCAACAACTAATGAAGACATTGCACCAGTACCATTTCTATTAGGATTAGCAGTATTAATACTTACCATACTAGTATTCCCAGTTAACTTTTGTAGTGTACACATAGCTTTTTATTTTAAATTTAACATGAACAATTTTCCCAACTAGAGGCCTCTGCTGTTATAATAAAATCTTCCGATTTTTCAGTTGAAGCTTTTAATATGTACCCAGATTGCAGAGGGAATGTAATGGGAATTGTAATAGAATAAGTTTGCACTTTGCTGGATGGTGTCGTAGCCGGAATTAATTGTTCTTTAAATAATAAGACAGTACCTGCACCATTGTCAATAAATAGTCGAACCATTCCCTGACTTGTACTATTAACTGCTTTCACTGTAATAGAATTAATAATAACGCCGTCTTGTGTAGCTGTTAGAACAGTGCCTAAAGTCCCAGTTCCATCTCTATTGGGATTTTGAACATTAATAGTGACAATACCTGTTACTGCTGTGTATTTTACTAATGACTCTGCCATACTTTACAATATTTATGTAGTGAAGGTATGTCTGTTTTATATTGAAATAAAAATCGTATTGTAAAAATATTTTACTGTGAATAAACTTAATTTAATACTAATTATGCAATTATCAATCCTTGCTTATTAAAAATGATAATTCAACATTATAATATTCTGCTATTTTCAAAAGTAGAATAAGAGACAAACTTCGGTATCTACCATTTTCTATCAAGCTAACCGTGGCTGAACTAACACCGAGATAATCAGCGACACAAGAAATTTTTTCTCTACGAGAGTGTCTTAATACGTAAAGTTTATATCCAATATTTTCAAAGAACAAGTTGATTTGTAGGTTATTCATAACACTTAAAATAAAAGCATGAGTTATACTTTTTTAATCAGTACTAATATTTTTAATTCCTCAATTAATCTGTATACCTGCCTTTCAGATAAATGCAAGCGTACCGCTGGACTACATGGTTTACCAGTTGCTTTTCTTCTTATCAAATAGTCTAAGTACTCAATTTTTCTAAGGATTTTAATAAGTTGCATTTAGATAAGGTTGTATAATTAATAATAATAGCGTTTTTGATAACTAACCCATTGTGGTAACTATTGAACTAAAAGCAATACCTAACAGCTTCTTTATAAAACAATAACTAAAATTAACTCGCTCAATAACGTTATTGTACTTTTCAGATAAAGAAATTAAATCCTTTTTATAGAATTAATATTTCTTAGAACACTTAATCAATCTATAGCTTTATTTCAACACAAATACTAAAACTCGTATGTAGTTTTCAGCAACTACAATGTATTAGGTAATTATCCTCTGTAGTTCGCCTGAGGAAATATGGCGTACAAAATGAGGTAGTTTGTATCTACAGTTTGTGTTTGTAACATCGAATTTATTTAATAACAATTAATCTTCCAAATTATCATTTGAAGAATTTGTTTTATAACTTTTAGTTAACGACTCAATCATTGTCATTCTGATTGCTCATTACTAATGCAGTTTATTGTGGTTGCATAACCTTACTTTTCTTTTTCGATTGATAACCAAAGTAATATCCTGCCGAAAAACTAAACACATTGTTTTTGGCAGTAAGCCCATTGCTTGCGGCTGTGTTGGAGAAACCCAATCCGTATTGGGTACTTAGAAACAATCCTATTGGGAATATATAACCAGCTTTTATGTTCACCCCTACATCCATAGGTCTAACACCACCTGTATTAAGATCATTGGTTATTTGTATTTTCTCTACTACTGTCGTATCTAATGAAATGCCTTTATAGCTAGCTGCACTGGTAAATGCTATATATGGTCCCGCTCCAAATTGTAAGCCTTTGAAATTGTATTTTACATAAAGTGGCACTTCTATGTAGTTGTACCTCATTTGTACCTCATAGCTTTCACCTAATATTGTCGTACTGTATATAACGCCTTTTCTTGAATACACTACACCTGGCTCAATAGAAAAGCCTTTACCAAGTCCGATATTCAACAGTCCGCCAAACCTTGCTCCTAATTTGGAGCTTAGTTCATCTGCGCCGAATGCACTTTTAGGGGATATACTTAATCTGGCAATATTGATACCTGTTTCTATTCCGAATTGAACGCTTTGTGCAGATGTGGAGCTTACGATACATGCACTAGCTAATGAGAGAATAAATTGTTTACTGTTCATATGATTACGTTTTATGAATGCAAACATAGAAAAATAAATTAAATAATCACCATTTAGTGATTAATAGTTTTTATTACCTGTAATACTTTAAGTCTTTGATTGGTCAACAATGCCCACAGAGATAGACAAGTATGTTATCCGTAAAGTCCGTGAAAAAAGGATTGAGAAGAAAATGTCTCAATCTCAACTTGCGTTTGAACTTGGTTATGCGTCGCAAGGGTATATAGGCATGATTGAAAGTGGTAAGTACAACAAGAGATATAGTGTAGAGCAGTTAAATCAGATAGCTAAAATCCTTGAGTGCAGTATACATGATTTTTTACCACACAAACCTATTTAATCACGAGTATATCTGCCTGTATTTTAAAAAAACTGCAATTATTACTTAACAAGTTTTAACACTTGTCTGAAGCCAAACACTATATTAAGTATTACAATTGATTCCTTTGAAAAAAGATTGGAGGTATCAAGCACATATTTTTGGCTTGATGTTTTTCAATAATAATATCAAAGCTGAATCTGAGCAATTTTTGACGAACATCGCCAACTTCGGATTCAGCTAACTTGCTAGCCATATATGCCAAATGAAATTTTTGCGCCTTCCAAGTAAATAATTTTTGATACTTATCTCCGAAAACCTGCTTACATTTTTTAATAAAATCAATATCATCTATTGTATTATTATATAACTGCCCAAGTATTTTTATTACAATTACAGCACCTGCATTATGCTCAATATCTTCACTTGGCACCGAGTAATCAGATTCTGCTTTAGATACAAGGTCATTAAAATATCGAGTATAATCCTCAGCAAGAGCAATGAGTCCGTGTGAATAAAATTTACATACTGCACATCGTATAGTTGTTAATATCTGACTTGTTACTTTTTGATCAGCATATACTGATGACATATAATTTAACCCAGTAGTAACTTTATTTGTATCAATATAACCGTATAAATCAAGTAGTTCTTTTGTGATTTCCGCATTCTCTCCTATGGTCAGGTTTATTTCGTTTTTTGCTTTTTTTATGTGCTCTATATGTGCAGTTAAAGACGCTATATCGTTGCTCAAATAAGCTACTTTGGCATTAGTAACCCAGAATTTTAATACTGAAAAATTAGTAGTCGTTTTAGATAATAAATACTGTATATGGGTATTAATAGTTTTTGCAACATCGTAGTTGTTGGCACATCCTGTACAGGTTTTATATTGACTTTCAATAATTCGGAGAAGATTATCACTTGGTGCATCCAAATCTGACAATAGGTCTTCTAACAATTTTAAATAATCGCCAACAGATATTTTGTGTTTTACTCCTACAGATATTGCAGAAAGTACGCTTGCTATTTCTTTTTCCGTACCACTATTAAATTCACTATTTGGGATTTTGTTACGGGGTTGAATATCGGATGTTTTTAAAAAATATCTTGCAATAGCTGTAAGCTTTAACTTGTGCGGGCGTTGTGATGTGTTTTTAGCTCTGTATAATTCACAAATATACCTGCCTGTAATAATATCTTGTTTGGTTGTAAACTGTTTAAAATATAAATTGATTTTATTGGCAAGTGGTTCATAGTTTTGCCAACTATCTAATCCACCAACTACTGGATTGCGGGCATAATAGTCTTGTAGCTTTGTATGTATATACGCTAAAACACTTGGATATCCTGCGGATACTATGGTGTTTTCAACTTGACGATATAACTCACTTGTCTTCATCACATAACTGTAATTTAAGTATTATCAGCTTTTGTACAAAATAGCTCGATAATGTACACCTTTTCGTACACGATTGGCGCATATGCCTAGATAGTTTTGCCTCATTGCTACACAGTAAAAAACCACCAGTTTTTTACTGGTGGCCACCAAAGTCGGATACGCGACTGGTGTATCCAATGATTTGTTGACCCAAGTCATTGGAATGCAATGGATTATATCACATCACAGATTTACTGCAACAACACTAGCGTGCTTCCGACCATTATTAACTACTTAAAAGTAATGGTATGGAAAACAGAAAAACTAACATTCAGGATGACAGCATGCCAACGCATCCTGATGGCACAGAGGTGCTAAATGCAATCAATGCAGGCTTTACTACACAGTATTATCCCGTAGAAGGAAATTCTTACTTAATCATCGGACAAGTGTCTGAATATCCAACTGTTCCTGTTTCGGGAAAAGTTATCAGCAGACATATTGACACTGAACTGGAACAGATAGTTGTTCGTATCGAATTATCTAATGGTGAACTTGGCTATTACATATATAGCTGGGCTGAATCTTATGCACAAGATGGAGGGTAATACCTCCATCTTCTATTTAAAAATATCTACTAACAACATAAAAAATGAGTATGCAAAATATATCAGTTAAACACTACAGCAATCCGGCACACGATGCCTATTTAGACGGACAACTACAAAACATTTCAATTGAAATGAAGAACCTCGGCAAGCACACTGCTAAAGAGAACATGTTGCATAGCATGGGAGATTTTAATGCTATTGCACTCAATAAAATTCAGGCTGTCATACAGCAACTCATTCATCAGAACAAAAAAACTATCCGGCCAATAGCATTACAGGTGCAGGCTGCCGCGATTAGAAAAACAGCTGATGAAAAAATGCAAGCCATAGAAGCTGAGAAAAATGAAGCGGAAACTAAACTGGAGCAACTGGCACTGCAATTCCAAAGTATGCATGAGCCAGCTATTTCTAAGCCTGTCAGGTATAGTATTTTGATTGCCCTTATTTTCTTTGCCCTTGGAGATGCATTGTGGAGTATAGATGCCATACGCAATGCAGGGCTTAATACGGTTATGGCAGTCATTATCTGCATCTGCATATTCTTCTGTCTCATTACGCTCCCATTTATGGCTGAGTATGTAATGAAGGCAAAGACACAGCCAATCAGAGTTACACGGGGGATAGTTATATCTCTTATGTGGTTAGCAGTATTTGCATACTTGGGATATAACAGGCATATCTCACAGCTTGCAGATGCAACGTATACTGAGCTGATTGCTCATCAAAATGTTTCTGTTGCTTCGCCTCTACTGTTCTCTATTATCAGCTTCCTGTTCTATCTCGTTTCATTCGTGCTCTGCCTAAAGCTCTGGCAAAGCCCCGAAGAGAAGCAGGCTGATAAACAGTATGCAAAGACAAAAAGGGAAATACAGTCTTTAGGTGTAAGTGTCAAAGAATACCAATCCCATATAGATGAGATTCAGGCTACTGCTGAACAGGAAATTGCACTGATGAATCAGGTATTCGAATACGCGTATGCAACGGAAAGCAGGCTCATTACGGCTGCCAATTTAGTGGAAGAAGTATTCAAGGAGTCGCATATTAAGTTTCGTAAAGACGGAACGATTCCTGGCTTTTTTGCAATACCGCATCAGTTTCATTTTGAACGATTTTTTTCACCTCTTAAAACATATATGTATGAAAAAGTGGATTAAGTATAGTTATCTCTTTGTACTGACAGGGTGTTCTATGAAATCGCAATATACACCTGCAACGAGCGCAGTAACAGTTATTAGCGACCTAACAGATAGCTTGGGAGAGGCAGAGATTGCCTCAGTGTTATCGCTGTATAGGTTAGATAAGAATATCAACAACGGTGGTGTATTTGTATCTACGGCTATTTCAAATATGCATATTGCACAACGATACCGTCATGCTCTTGCTATTGGTAACGACAAAGACAATTTTGAGGATGTTCACTTTCGGGAAAAGCAAGTGCTTGGTTTTTATGATTCTTGCAGGTTGGCATATAAGAAGACTATTGCTGCTCGCTCCAAACCACTCGGCAGGTCGTATTGCTTTCGCACTATTGCACAGGAAATCAGCCAGATTATGAATGAGCCTGCTACTAAGCGGTATTTGATTGTCGTAAGTGACCTGAATGACAATACGCCTGAACTGGATGCGGAAAGAGTACTTGGCAATAATTACTCTCAGAAAAATATAGCCTTACTGATTAAAGCGTATGAACAACTTCATGCAGTACCCAATGACCTTTCTGGATTGACGGTTATTATTATTCATTCGCCTGGTTCACTAATAGACGATATGCGCTTTCATGCGTTATGCAAAGCATATTCTCAGATACTCGAAAAACGACATTGCAAGGTTATTATTCAAGCATCATCAAAAATTGAACAATCATGAAATCAGGAAATGGTTTTGCAGATATTTTCAAAAATCTGCTCGGCGCATGTTTGCGACTTATTGTCTTACTCCTCTCGTTTATCTGTAAAGTAGCGGCTATGATACTGGAGGGCACAAGTGAATTGCTTCATAAACTAAGTTCAAAATAGCAACATATGGGTACTCGTTTTTTTGAATCTGTCCACACTTGTATCAACTGGGTAATTGATACTGTAGACAATTTTATTCAATCATTCAGCGACCAGCGTAAAATTGAACATGATGCAGATTTTGGAAAAACTGCTGATATACTCAATCGTTTCAATAAGGGTTGGGCTTTCGGAAATAATCTCAGGCTTGACCTATCTAACAGCCTGAAAGGATGTCTTGTGTACGGCTCTTCAGGTGCGGGGAAGGGTGCATTAGTGGCTGTCAATAATATTCTACATATGATGGGGGTTCATTGCCTAACAATTGTAGATCCATCAGGACAATTACTTTCGCTTGTATCTGGTGCAGCTAAAGAAAGAGGCATCCCTATTGATGTCATTAATCCGAATGATCCTTGTTCGGGTTACAATCCGCTTCACTTTGCGAATACTATTAGTGAAATAAAACGGGTTGCAAAACTGCTTATCATAAACAGCATCGGTTCAAACGCTGCTGATAATTTCTGGAATATATCGTCTGAGAATCTATTGGTTATTCTTATCAGGCTTGTAAAGACTTTAGAGCCTCAGTATCGCAATCTGTTTACTGTATCGCGTTTGCTTTCGCTCATGTTGAGTAGACCTCAAAGTCTAGACAAACTCATTATCCGAAGTGGTGATATTACGCTCATTGAAGACTATAAGCAGTTTATTGGGTTTGAGCCTAAGATGAAGTCCTCCATAATTGCCACTTGCACGGCGGCATTGTCTATTTACAAAGACCCAAATGTAGCCCTTACTACGAGTTTTAATTCCATTGAATTAACGGACAGAAGTGCGCCTAGAATATTATTCTATGTCTGTACCGTACCGTCTATGAAATACTTATCAAGCCTAACGTCTTTGTTCGCTGAACAAGTTTTGGCTAGTGCAATGCAGGAAATTCCTCCTGACGATGCGCTTTGCTCGTTTCTGATTATTGATGAAGCAAGTTCATGTGGTGCTATGCCGAGCCTGCCCATTGCCTTTTCAAATCTGAGAAAATACAGAAGTAGCATAATGTGCCTATACCAGTCACCATTTCAGGTACAACAAGCTTTTTCTATAAGTGGTGCAAAAACTTTAGAAGACAATGCATTTTCAATCGTTCATCTTCCGAAAATTGATATTAGTGTGGCAAGTCAACTTTCTCAGCGCATAGGCAAGTTCGAATACGAAGACAATGGCAAAAAAATGCGCAATTTGATGGAGGCATCCGAAATTGTCGAATGCAAAGAACATTTTATTTGCTTGGGTAATAATCGGATTATTAAAACGACACTCAAACCTTATTACGACTCACCAAAGTTTAATCGTTTATCCAAACTACCACCTTATATCCCTAAGCATGTAATTCCATTTACCGAACCTCCCATGTTACAGATTGACTAAACCCTACTGGTATGAAGCGAAAGAAGTCCGGCGGTGTATACGAGCATTTGAGCAAATCAGGGTTACTTGAACATGGCAATCCTGAAGAGATTGAGCGTGAGAAAGCTGCGTATTGGCGCAATTACAGACGAGAGCATAAGAAAGCATGGCGCAAGTCAGGGCATAGCGTAACTATCATGTTAGATGATGCTGAGAATGCACTTGTTAAAGGTGCTGCTCAAATACATAGTGTGAGTAAGACTGGGTTCGTCAAGGAAGCAGTGCTCGCGTTTATTATGATAATTGGTCTTTCTTCTAAACGTAGCGAACATGATCGTTAAGAGCATTTCAAGGCATGGTGGTGGGGCGGCTCCGCTAATAAAATACTTATTTAAATATATTAATAAGGAGCATAAAATCAGTCCGAAAACAAAAAGTACAGATGATAGTCGTACTATGACTTCCGCACTGGCGTGTAGAAATGTAGGCTATAAAGATTTACTCGCTAGTTATGCGATAGCGATGAAAAGGGCTAAAGTGTCTTTTACGCAACAAGACTTGATGTATTTCGCTTGGGAACATATTGAGTACAAGATATATATGCTTATCAAAGAAAAGCCCAAGGGTATGCCTACGCAACTTTTCATACAGCAATATGATTTTGACAGGGAGTTTAATTTGGTAAAGGTTCGACCACTCCATGAAAACCCCTTAGAAAAAACCTTGGTGATCAAGCATGGTGTTAAGTCCAATACTATACAGGGATTTATCAATGAGTTTACAGCGAATGAAGCAATTAGAATCAGGAAAAACAAGAATAGAACTACAGTAAACCATGTCATATTATCCTGGGGGAGCTTGGACAGGGAACTGATATCAGATGACATGCTCATAGATATGGCGCATGAGTTTTTCAGGCTTCGCGGGTTGGATAATAAGTATGTGGCGACAAAACATTTAGATAAAGACCATTTACACTTACATGTGGCCATGTCTGCTACAAAATCGGATGGCACAGCTAATCGTATTAGCAAACAGGAGTTTGCTGCACTGAAAGTGCAGTTGCAGGAGTATCAAAAAATGAAGTATCCCGAACTTACCCATAGTCTGCCTGAGCTTGGTAAGTCAAAGACTGTTACAAAAGGACAATCACCTCAAAAGCCCTATATATCCGCCCGAACGATGAGTGACAAGGAAGCTATTGCAATGTGTATCGAACGGGATTTACCAAAGGCCCATTCTGTTAGTGAGTTTTTAGAGGCTGTCAGACAAAGTGGATTTGAGGTGTATTATCGCAACGGTACTGTACAAGGCATTATTGCTAATGGTTTAAAGCATCGGCTCTCCAAGTTTGGTGTTACCAAAGAGAGATTGCAGGAGTTGCAGGTACTGGAAGAAAAGGAAAACAAGGCGTTGCGGGAATTAGATGCTATTCGTGCAGGGCATTCAAAAGAAAGGGAAGAAAAGGGAATAGAGGATGCATTTGTGCATGAGCGAGATATGTATGCTGAAAGAGAGTATGAACAAAAAGAAGAAGACAGAGAAGAAGAATTATACGAGACGTTATACAAGCATGATGAAAATAGTATTGAGGATATAGAGGAAATGCAATAACAACTTAATAATGTGTGTATGAAAACAGATGAAAAGAAACGGAGTGTTACACCTGAAAGAGCGCAAGCCATGCTTGCCGAAATGGGGATAAATATACCTCTTGCGAAAGCCGCTATGGTATTGGATTTTATGTACAAAATATGTAACTTAGAAGTAGAGCGTTTAAATAAGAAATAATGCAAGAAGTAGCAGATTTGTATGTACGGGTAAGCACCGACGAACAGGCTCATACAGGATTCTCACAACGACATCAAGAAGAAATGCTTGTGAAATTCTGTGAACTTAAATCGATTCGGATACGCAGGATTATTTTTGAAGACTACTCAGCAAAATCTTTCAATAGACCAGAATGGAATAAGATGCTGGCTGAATACCGAAAAAGGAAAGGTCTTGTTGATAAAATTCTTTTTCTCAAATGGGATAGATTTTCCCGCAACGCAGGCGATAGCTATGCTATGATTTCTGTCCTGAATAAATTAGGGATTGAGCCACAAGCCATAGAACAACCTTTAGATTTATCTGTACCTGAAAACAAGATGATGCTTGCATTTTATTTAGCGGCGCCTGAGGTCGAAAATGCTCGACGGTCAATGAATGTGTCAAGTGGAATGCGCAGGGCACGGAAAGAGGGACGACATATGGGTAATGCTCCGATTGGGTACTGTAATAAGGTTACTGAAACTGGCAAAAAACATATCGCACCGAAAGAGCCTGAAGCGAGCATTATTCGTTGGGCGTTTACAGAACTCGCATCAGGCAGCACTAATGTCCTTGCGCTATACAACGAAGCAAAAGCGAAAGGGCTTGGCTGTAGCAAAAATAACTTTTGGAATCTTATTCAAAACCCTGTGTACTGCGGAAAAATCATTGTGCCAGCGTACCTGCAAGAAGAAAGCTATGTCGTTAATGGCATACATGAACCTATCGTAAGCGAAGAATTATTCTATACTGCGCAGGATGTGCTCTTTAATCGTAAAAAACCTGCGTATGTACGAAAACCTGTACATGATGATTTTCCTTTGCGTAATTTCTTGGTGTGTCCAAAATGCGGCAAGCATGTATCAGCCAGCAGGTCTAAAGGCCGTTCAAGCTATTACAATTACTACCATTGCAACTCTACTTGCGGATGGCGGTATAAAGCAGAATTAGTCAACGATGCATTTGTGCAGGAATTACAGAAATACAAACCAACGATGGCCATGCTTTCACTTTACAAAGAAGTGATTTTAGACGTATTCAATATGAGCCAGCACGATAATTTCACTGAAAAGAAAGCTATAGTCAGGCAGATTAACGAGCATACCACTCGTTTATCCAAAGCCAGGGAACTACTACTTTCGGATGTTTTAGACAGTGCCGATTATAAGGTAATAAAAGCTGAATGCGAGAGAACCATTAACCTTTTAGAAGCTAAGCTTGCTACTGTAGCTCCACAAGAAGATAATATTGACCTACTATTAGAAAAAGCCCTATACAATCTTGCGAAAATAGACGTAGACTTTGAACAAGGGGATATTCAGACTAAAAGACTCATTATTGGTTCGATATTCCCTGAAAAACTGCAATTTGAAGAAAATACATTTCGAACCGCTAAAGTGAATGAGGCAGTAACCCTGATATGCACGCTTGAAGCGACATTCATCCAAAATAAAACTGGACAAGCCATTCAAAAAGAAGACTTGTCCAGTAAAGTAGTCCGACCTGGATTCGAACCAAGACTAACTGAACCAAAATCAGTTGTGCTACCATTACACCATCGGACTAACTGGTGTCATTGGGATGGCAAAGGTAATGGGTACGGTGAAAACTGACAAACTTTTGTCACAAATATTTTTTTGAAATAAATAACATAAAGGGGATAAATATAGCCTGCCGCAGTGCTACCTGCCATTTGAAAATCATGTTTTTAGAGTAGGTTTGCAAGCAACACCCGTTATTAATACTTACAGCAAATGTCTTTAGCGGCAAACCCGCGTCAGTTCGTTATTCGCATCATTTTTATCAGCATGGCTGTCATCATGCTGTTGCGTCTTTTTTTCCTGCAGGTGATAGAAGATAAGTACAAAGTGATGGCCAATGATATAGCTATTTTCCGTAAAGTGGTCTATCCGCCCCGCGGTGCTATATTAGACCGTAAAGGCAAGCCCATGCTGTATAACGAGCGTGTATATGATTTGATGGTAACACCTGCCACCGTTACCAAGTCGCTCGATACCAATTCGCTTTGCGAGGTATTAGGCATTAGTAAAGAGTCGTTTACCAAAATGCTGACTCGCACCCGTGTGAAGAGTGGCCCTATGCGCAAGGGTGTGTTTATTGAAGAAATGAGCGCACAGCAAACTGCCCGTTTTCAGGAAAATATGTACAACTTTCCCGGCTTTGAGATGGCGGAACGTTTCAGGCGCACCTACCCAAATGCCAGTGCCGCATTGATGCTCGGGTATATAGGAGAAGTATCTCCTGAAATGCTGAAAAAAGAACAATATGCATCGTACCAGCAGGGCGACTATACCGGCATGAACGGACTGGAAAGAAGCTATGAGGACGTATTACGCGGGCAGCGCGGGGTTCACTTTCTGGAACGTGATAATTTTAATCGCCCCAGAGAACCTTATAAAGGAGGTTCACTGGACACACCGGAGATTGCTGGTAAAAATCTGGAATTATTTCTTGATGCCGAACTACAAGAATATGGTGAGAAGTTGATGCAAAATAAATTGGGCAGTGTAGTAGCAATAGACCCCAAAACAGGTGGCATACTTGCTATGATAAGCGCACCTAACTATGACCCTAACCTGCTACGGGGTACAGAACGTACAAAAAACTATAGCAAGCTTTACAGAGATGCCACTAAACCATTACTGAACCGTGCCACACAAGCCTATTATCAACCGGGCTCTACTATGAAGCCTATGACGGCCCTCATGGCACTGGACGTTGGTGTTATCAACCCATCATTCGGCTATCCTTGCGGTGGCGGGTATTATGCCTGCGGCAAACGTATCGGTTGTACCCATAGCGGTGGCGGGCACGCAGCCAACCTGAGAGTAGCGTTGGCTAATTCTTGCAATGCTTACTTCGTACATATATTCAGATTGATAGCTGATGCTAAAAAATTCGGTGGTGTAAAAAAAGGTGTGCAGGTATGGCATAAATACTGCAACGATTTTGGATTCGGAAAACCAACAGGCGTAGATATTCCTTTTGAAATGAGTGGCAAAGCCCCGGACACTAATACATACAACAGAATGTATAATGGTTCATGGAATTCATGTACCATGCTGTTTGTAGGTATGGGACAAGGTGAAATTGCACTGACTCCGATTCAACTGGCCAATGCCATGTGTATTATTGCCAATAAGGGTTATTATTACACCCCCCACTTCGTAAAGTCTATCGGTAATAATCCTAAAGATCCTCTGTTGGCTGCATTCCAAAAGAAGCACGTAGTGACGCATATACCTGATACATTCTTCGACGTGGTAGCAAAAGGCATGCAGGATGTGGTAGAACGCGGTACGGGTACTGTAGCAAGGATGGAAGGCATTGAAATATGTGCCAAGACAGGTACAGTAGAAAACAAAGCAGTAGTAAACGGTCAGGCTATGAAGATGAAAGACCACTCAGTGTTTGTTGCATTTGCACCCAGAGAAAACCCGAAGATTGCAATAGCTGTGGTTGTTGAAAATGCAGGCTTTGGTGCTACGTGGGCAGGCCCTGTTGCCAGTTTGATGATTGAAAAATATCTATTGGATAGCGTATCATCAAAACGCAAACACCTTGAGCAAAAACTATACAATGCTAATCTGGTAAACAGATATACGTATGCTATAGACTCTGCGCAACGTCTGCGCGATGCTATAAGAAGAGAAAGAAAAGAGGAAGAAAAACGCATAACAGACAGTACGGCACGCGCCAAAGATTCGATACAAGCTATCAGGTTTTTCAATAAATATTACATCAACAAAAACAAATAAGCATACAGCCTTACTAGCATGAGCGCACAAGGAAAGTCATTATTCAGCAGATTAGATACTATTACGGTAGCACTGTATCTGTCACTTGTATTCATAGGGCTGATGGCAGTATTTTCTGTTGAATACCGCAGTACAGACCCTGGCATTTTCCTGATGCATAAAAACTATATGCGACAGTTTGTATGGTTAGGCATTTCATTATTTGTTGGCTTGCTTATAGTGTTTACTGATAGTAAATTTTTCTCTTCATTCGCTTATCTGTCATATACAATTGGCATTACACTTCTTGTCGTCACCATTTTTGCAGGTACTGATGTTAAAGGTTCACAATCATGGTTAGGTGTTGGCAGTGTGCGATTTCAGCCAGGTGAAGTGTGTAAAATTTTTACTGCGCTAGCATTATCAAAATTTCTATCATCGCCCGATACTAATTTTCAGACACTCAGGCATCGTATTATAGGCGCAGCATTGGCTTTAATACCTGCCATCCTCATTATACTGCAAAGCGAAACGGGGCTTGCATTGGTATATTTCTGCTTCTTTCTGGTAATGTACAGAGAAGGCCTGCCCAACATTATCCTGATAATCGGTTTCTCTTTAGTAGCACTTACGTTGGCTACGTTGCTGGTAGACAGGTTGGCATTATTTGTCATTATTACATCGTTGGCTGCATTAGGTGGCTACCTGATACGTAGAGAACTGAAAAGAAACTCGTCTGCACGCATACTGTTAGTAGGTGCATGGCTGATATGTATTCTGTTCTCGCAAGTAATGGTGCCTGTATTGTTCAAGCACGTACTACAAAAACACCAGATAGAACGCATCTACTCTACCCTGGGGCAAGACGTACCTGATAGCTATCTGAAAGCAGGACAAAAAAAAAGTGAGAATAAAAAAGATAATGCTTCCGACTATAACGTAAAGCAATCAAAAATAGCCATAGGATCCGGCGGCTTTTTTGGCAAGGGCTTCCTGAACGGCACATCTACCAAAAACGAATTTGTACCGGAACGACATACCGATTTTATTTTCTGTTCTATCGGCGAGCAGTTTGGCTTCTTCGGCAGTGCTATTCTGATTGCACTTTACCTGTCGCTGATGCTAAGAATTATATACCTCGCTGAAAGACAGCGCTCATCTTTCAGCCGGATATATGGTTATTGTGTTGCTTCTATCCTGTTTTTTCACTTTGCCATTAATATATCTATGACTATCGGCATAGCACCTGTAATAGGCATTACTTTGCCTTTCCTTAGCTATGGTGGTTCTTCGCTGTTATCGTTCAGCATACTCATGTTCATACTTCTGCGTTTAGACTCTGACAGGCAGGTGATGATACGTTAAACGGTTTGTAACGTACATTTGCAACGCAATGGCAGAGATTTTTCCGTTATCAGAGGGTGTTTTCACAATCGGGCATGACAAGCAATTTATACCGTTCGATACGGCAAAAGATGAATTGAACGAACGACCAGTGGGTTCTTTATTGGTCGAGATTCAGCCCTTTCTGGTAGTTACAGCAAAAGACATACTGGTACTGGATACAGGGCTAGGGTTCAAAAATGCCAATGGCGAATTACAGATACACGACAACCTGCGCAATATTGGCTATGAGCCAGAACATATTACCAAAGTATTGCTATCTCACCTACACAAAGACCATGCTGGCTGTCTTACTTATACAGATAATAACGGCATTGTAAAAACTACGTTCCCCAACGCGCAATACTATATCTATCGCCCTGAGGCTGATTTTGCTTTGCGTACAGGCTTACCTTCTTATCATCCAAATGAAATAGAACCATTGCTTGCCACCCAACAAGTAGAATGGCTGGACGGTGCAGAAGGCATGATTGATGGCTACATTAAATACATGCATACTGGTGGACATAGCCCGCAACATATTGTGTACCTGATACAGGATGGGAACGATAAAATATTCTTTGGCGGAGATGAAGCACCGCAATTGAAACAGATGAAGATTAAATACGTAGCCAAGTACGACTATGATGGCAAACGCGCGATGGAACTACGCGAGCAATTTGCCGAGCAAGGCAAAGGTGAAGGCTGGCAGTTTTTATTTTATCATGATGTGCAAAGTGCCGTGGCGGCTTTATAGTTAGCGCATCGGCCTGCGGGTACCGCCGTTTTCTCGCCTTTCTTTCAGTTGTTGCAGCAGCATTCGTTTAAACTCACGCTCTGCATCTATTAAAGCAGCGAGTTGTTTGGGGGTAATAACTTTCAGAAACTCATCTTTGTATTTTTTACGGAGTGCCAGCATTTTTTCCTGCATCTCTATATCATCATCTACACTACGCAAAGATTCGTCTATTGCAGGGTCGCCAACATTACCTCGCCTGTATTGACGTACTATATCGAAGCGTTCATCCTCAAATCGATTATATATAGGCCAGAACTTAGCAGACTGCTCCGTTGTCAGTTCCAACTTATCGGTTATATAGGCTACTTTAATAGCACGCACACGCTCCATACGCCTGCCCGGCTGCGCTTGTACAGCAGTGGCAAGTGTCAGTAATGCAATGATAATGTATCCTATCTTTCTCATTTCAGATGCAATATTATAAATTCAAGGTTGTTTCTTCCCAATCGGTTTCGTTGAGGTAACGTTCTATTTCCTCATCACTCAGTTTGTCCGTCAGTGTACTTACATCACCTGCTTCCAATGCAGATGCAATCGTTTCCAGTTCAAATTCATCAATATGCATATCAACATATGCACTGATACTGTCTTTTGACAGCATCGCCAATTGTTCGTGCACGTCAGGAGATGTTGTATTATTCATATACGTGTACAACCCAAAGCCTGCACCTAAAAGCAGCATTGCAGCCGCAGCCCAACGTATGGTTTTCCATACAGGGAAGACGAAAGTTTTGTCGGTGTTATACAATTTTACTTTGCTTAATACATCCTCCGGCAGCTTATCAAAATATCCCGACGGCACTGCATAAGGCAATTCTTTAGTAAATGGCAATGCAGGTTCTTTTACTTGTGCCAAAACACTGTCTGCTAAAGCATCAAAATACCCTGCAGGTAACTCATAAGGCATTAATTTAGGCAAGTGCAATGCAGGCTCGTGGTGTTCATTTCCATCTGCTGCTTGCAATATAGCACCTGATAATGCATCAAAATAGCCTGCAGGCACCTCGTACGGCATCGTACGCGGCATATCTGCCAAAATGCTATTCAGCTCCCTCAACTCCTGTATGATGTCATTTGCACTATTCATTTGCTATATTAGACTGTTTAATGGCCTTTTCGTTTAATCCTGTGTCAAAAATGCTTCTACTTTCTTAACTGCATGGTGGTACGATGCTTTTAACGCGCCAACAGAGGTATCCAGCACATCCGCCATCTGTTCATAAGGCATTTCATCATAATACCTTAGGTTAAATACTATGCGTTGCTTTTCGGGCAGTGACTGTATGACTAATTGCAACTTCCACTCTATCCTATTGGCATCAAATCCTTTTTGTGCTATCAGCTTATTGCTTAACCCATCTTCATGGTCGCTGAGTGAAGCCGAAGCTCTTCGTTTTTGTTGTTCTATCCATGTCAGTGTTTCATTGGTGCTGATGCGATAGAGCCACGTGTACAAATTAGCCTCTTCCCGAAAATCAGCTAAGTTCTTCCATACTTTTATTAATACATTCTGCAATACATCATTTGTATCCTCATGGTCTGCCACCATACGCCTGATGTGCCAGTATAAGCGTTCCTGATACTTGCGTACCAATTGGGTAAATGCCATCTCTCTTGTCTTTTCATCTCGAAAAGAACGGAGGATATCCCTGTCGTCAGTATGTATGGTTGCCGTTGGTGGCATATGTGATTGAGGAGTGCTTTGAAAGATAGACTTGTAAAAGATAGGAAAGTTTAAGCAATGCCTGAAAAATCTGTTTCGTGTAGTAGCTTTGCGCCCTATGGCAGGCATACAGGACATCAAGATTGTATTTTTCGGCACACCCGACTTTGCCGTGGCTTCTTTGCAGGCGCTGACGGAAGCAGGTGCAAATGTAGTAGCCGTTGTTACTGCACCCGATAAACCCGCTGGCAGAGGTATGCAGTTACATGCATCCGCTGTTAAGCAGTTTGCTGTTGCAAATAACCTGTCTGTATTGCAACCCGAAAAACTAAAAGCCCCTGAGTTCATCAGCGAACTGAAAGCCCTGCAAGCCGACCTGCATATAGTAGTGGCTTTCCGTATGCTGCCGGAAGTGGTGTGGAATATGCCGCCAATGGGTACTATCAATGTACACGCATCACTGTTGCCGCAATACCGTGGTGCTGCCCCTATCAATTGGGCTATCATCAATGGAGAAACAGAAACAGGCGTTACCACCTTCAAGTTAAAGCACGAAATAGACACGGGCGATATATTGATGCAAACTAAAGTGGCGATACAACCCGAAGACAATATTGGTAGCCTCTATCAAAAACTGATGAAAGAGGGTGGTAAACTATTGGTAGAAACAGTAAAAGGATTAGCAGCCAACACTATTAAAGAAATACCACAGGCATCTGTAGCAACCAATATCAAGCACGCGCCAAAAATATTTAAAGAACACACACTGATAAACTGGAACAACAATGTTGTTAGTATTCATAATCTCATAAGAGGTATGTCGCCTATACCTGCCGCATATACAATGCTGCAAGGCAAAGTATTGAAAATATATACCTCGCACTTCGAACAAGTTGCGCACGGAAAAGAAACAGGCAGTTATGATACCGATGGCAAAACCTATCTACGCTTTGCAGCAAACGACGGGTGGCTGTATATAGATGAATTACAGATTGAGGGTAAAAAACGTATGGTGGTAGCCGATTTCTTACGTGGTTTTCGTACTTAGTGTATTGATGAAGTATTGTACTGCTAAGGCATATCCCTGCAAGCCCAATCCTGTGATGCAACCTACTGCTTTTGCTGCAGTATAAGATGTTTTTCGATACTCTTCTCTTGCATAGATGTTGGAAATATGTACCTCCACAACCGGTATATTGATAGCTGCTATAGCATCCGGTATAGCAATACTGGTATGTGTGTATGCCCCGCCATTAAAAACAATGCCATCTACCCTGCCCCTGCAACTATGCAAAAAATTAATCAGCTCTCCCTCTACATTGCTTTGATAATAGGTAAATGCAACTTGTGGAAATTGCTGCTCCAATGTTTTATAATATGCTTCCAAAGATTGTCCGCCATATATATCGGTTTCTCTTGTACCCACAAGGTTCAGATTCGGACCGTTTACAATAGCAACTTGCAACATCTTTTTGTATTTTAGGGCAAGATAAGAAAAAGGCAAGCCGTTTATGCCAACAATTGAAGAACTAATCAAAACAAAACCGATAAAAGACCCGTATGCACGGGTTATGCTGAACATCATCTACACAGGTAGCTGGTTGGTCAATAATGTAAATCAAACATTAAAGCCATTCGGCATTACTGAACCACAGTATAATGTGTTGCGCATACTACGTGGACAAAACGGCGAAGCAATGAACCTGTTTGAAATACAAAGCAGAATGTTGCAACGTATGTCAAATGTATCTCGCCTGATAGATAAACTGTTGGATAAGGGTTTGGTAGAGCGAAAAGAATGTAAAGAAAACAGGCGGATGGTAGATATCAGTATCACTCAAGCGGGCCTTTCTTTGCTTGAAGCTGTAGAAATACCAATGGCTGCGCACATGGGAAAAATGGCATTGAAAATCAAGAAAGAACACGCTGCACAAATGGCCGAATGGCTGGATGCACTGCACGATGATTAACATACTCCACAATCAAAATAAACGAGCGTGTGGGAAGCATACCTGAAAGGTTTTAAAGCGTACCTGCAACTGGAACGCTCGATGTCTGACAATACAGTAGAGGCATACATACACGATGCACAGATGCTCAGCGATTTTCTGTACTCTGCTGAAGGAAGTATAGCATTAGAAGATGTAACGCTCAAGCACCTGCAATCTTTTCTGGCACATATTAATGAACTGGAACTGAGTGCCGGCACACAAGCACGTGTTATTAGCGGCATCAAATCTTTTTTTCAATACTTACTGTTGGAAGAAGTACTGAGAACAGATCCATCCGAACTATTGGAAGCACCCAAGCTGAAACGTACATTGCCCGATTTTTTAAGTATTGAAGAAATAGATCTGCTCTTTGCTGCTATAGACCATAGTACACCTGAGGGACAACGCAACCGTGCGCTACTGGAAACTATGTATAGCTGTGGCTTGCGTGTAAGTGAAGTTATCAATCTGCAACTAAGTAACCTGTATCTTGATGTAGGCTTTGTGCGTGTAATAGGCAAAGGCAACAAAGAACGTCTGGTACCTATAGGTGAAACAGCCGCTAAACAAGTGAAACTATACAAAGACCATGTACGCACATTCGTTAACATTAAACAAGGACAAGAAGACATGTTGTTTCTGAACAGGCGTGGAGCTGCACTATCACGTGTGATGGTTTTCCTAATACTTAAAGATTTGACTATCAAAAGTGGCATAAAGAAAAATATCCACCCGCATACTTTAAGACACTCTTTTGCTACTCATCTGGTAGAAGCCGGTGCGGATTTACGAGCCGTACAGGAAATGATGGGGCATAAAAGCATTACTACTACCGAAATATATACACACCTTGACAGGAGCTATCTGCGACAAACATTGGAGAAATTTCACCCCAGGTTTGGCAAATAGTTTATTATTTTAGCCCTCGCTCCACAAGTCACAGACAACGAAACCAACAACAACTGATGAGTCAACACTTAGGTGCATTTTTAATACAGCTAATAATTATCATTATTACTTCCCGGGCGTTTGCGCTTCTTTTTAAAAGAATGGGGCAGCCTACAGTAATAGGAGAAATATTTGCGGGCATATTTTTAGGTCCATCCATACTAGGCGCATTTTTCCCAGAGTATCTGCAAGCAATATTTCCGCCAGGGTCATTAGATAGTATGCGCCTGCTAAGCCAAATAGGGCTCATACTCTTCATGTTTGTTGTAGGTATGGAGCTTGACTTGGACATTCTGAAGAACAAAGCCAAATCTGCAGTTGCCATCAGCAATGCAAGTATTATTGTACCCTTTGCATTAGGTGTAGGTTTGGCATATTTCCTACATGATTATTTTTCTGATAAAGACACACCTTTTTATGCATTTGCGTTGTTTATGGGCATTGCGATGAGCATCACAGCATTTCCTGTACTTGCTCGCATCATACGTGAACGTAAGGCAGGTAACACACGCATGGAATCTATAGCGCTATCGTGTGCTGCTGTGGATGATGTAAGTGGCTGGTGCTTACTTGCATTTGTTACAGCCATCGTTAAGTCGCACTCCTTTTATAATTCTTTCTATACTTTCGCTGCAACGATAGGGTATATATTAACGATGTTGTTTTTAGTACGCCCATTGATGAAGAAACTATCAAAAGTACAGGGCAATAATCTAATAAAACAATCTACAGTTGCTATCATATTCATCACATTATTGCTTAGCTCGCTATGTACAGAGTTGATAGGGATTCACGCTTTGTTTGGCGCATTTATGGCAGGCGTCATCATGCCGCAAAACTGGAATTTCAGACAAATCATTACTGACAAAGTAGAAGATGTGGCATTAATATTATTACTGCCTTTATTCTTTGTTATTACAGGTTTAAGAACACACATCAACTTGCTGAACACCCCTACTCTTTGGGCTGTATGCGCATTGATAACATTTATTGCTATAGCCGGTAAATTGGGTGGTGCTGCCGCAGCAGCAAAACTGAGCGGTGAGTCGAGCTACAACAGTTTGGCGGTAGGTATATTGATGAATACAAGAGGTTTAATGGAACTTGTAATACTAAACATAGGTTACGACCTTAAAATACTAAGTGATGAAGTATTTACCATGATGGTAATCATGGATTTGCTTACTAAATTTATTAAAAGACATGCGCTTAATCTTTTGGATAGAATATAAAAAAAAAAAAAATAAAATTATAGTCAAGTTTTTTTT